>NZ_JAAFYZ010000193.1 GCF_018274385.1 Catenulispora pinistramenti
CCCCGCTCACTGTCACCGTCCACCGCGACCCCGCAGGGCCACCTCGCGAGAACGCCGAGATCACCTACCGGATCGACGTCGTCAACAACACAGCGGCCGACTATCCGGCGGCCTCGATCTCGCAGATGCTCCCCGGCGGCATGCGCGCGGTCACCGTCGACAGCGACGGCGTGGCCCGAGACGGCGAGATCGAATGGACCGCACACCTGTCACCGCACGCCACCCTGGAGCGCACCCTCGTCGCCATCGTCGGAAGCCGCGACCAGATCCAGAGCGGACAGTTCATCCACGTGATCCAACCGCACCACACCACAGCCACCGGCGGGTCGGAATTCTCCACGACGGCATGCGTCCGCCCCGACCCCGCAGCCCGCCCGCTGGCCTGCGGCTCCGACTTCGCCACCCTGCAGCACCCAGACCACGGCACCTGGCTGCCATGGCTGGGCACGGCAGCCGCCGCGCTGGCCACGACCGCCGGATTCCTCGCCGTCCGCGGGCGGAAACGCCGAGGTACGCCGCACAGCCGATGAACACCGCTGTTGGGTCAGGTCAGGTCAGGGCTCGGCGAATCGCATCTTCTTGACCTTGTTGCCGCAGGTGTTCATGGAACACCACCGGCGATTGGCTCCACGGCTGGTGTCGAGGAAGAGCCCCGCGCATCCGGGACCTTCGCAGTTCTTGATGTGGTTGCGGTCGGGGCCTCCAAGGATGTGGATGGCATCCGCGGCCAGGACCCCGAGAGCGTCGTCCGCAGCCGTGCTCTTGGTCAGATGCCATCCCGCGAGGCCGTGTTCGAGCGCGGGCTTCGCGTGCCCAGCGGCCGCGACCGTGTTGAGGATGCGGACAGCCTTCGAATCAGGCTGTTCACCCGCGGCGATCGCCGACCCGATTCGGTAGATCGCCTCGCGCAGCCCGACGGCCTTCTTCAGATCGGCCGGCGAAGCTTCCGCGACCTCAAGCCCTGTTGCCCGCAGCCACGTCTCCAGTCGTGCGGGATCGGTCAGCCGCTCCCGCGGCGCCAAACTGGCTCGATCGCTGACGGTGGCAGTGAAGCGGAACGCCAGGACCTCGTTGTCCATCCGGAAGACACGGCGTATCTCCTCGGCCATTCCAACCTCCACAATCGACGACGGCACCTCAGAGAACCCTCTTAGCCGGTTCCACAGGATGGTAGCCCCATGGCATCATTGAACCGTCTTAGCCGGTTCAAGAGAGAAGGTTCTTCGCATGAGCGAAATCGCAGTCATCGGCCTGGGAGCAATGGGCAGGCCCATCGCACACAACCTCTTGAAGGCCGGCCACGACGTCGTGGTGTGGAACCGCTCCAACGGACCCGCGGACGAACTCGTCGCAGCCGGCGCCCGCCGATCCGCGTCGGTCGCAGAGGCCATGCACTCGCCGGTGGTCTTCTCGATGTTGGCCGACGACCGGGCCGTCATCGAGACGTTCATCGACTCCGGTGTTCTCGCCCAGACCCCACGCGGAACTGTCCACGTCAACCTCGCGACGGTGAGCGCCGGGCTGGCCCGCCAGGCCAACGCAGCGCACGCCGAGCATGGCGTCGGGTACATCGCGGCACCGGTCTTCGGCCGTGCTCCCGTCGCCGAAGCCGGAGCCCTCAACATCCTTGCGGCCGGCGAGCAGGATCTGATCGACCGCGTACAGCCACTCTTCGACGTGATCGGCTCACGAACCTGGCGCCTCGGCGATCACCCGGAGCAGGCCAACATCGTGAAGATCGTCGGGAACTACCTGATCGCCTGCGCGATCCAATCACTCGGCGAGGCGGTCAGCCTCGCCGAAGGCGCCGGTGTCGACTCCGGACAACTCGTCCAATTGCTGACCTCAACGCTCTTCCCAGGAGCCGTCTACACCGGCTACGGATCGGCGATCGCCGAACGGCGCTACCAGCCCGCCGGGTTCACCGCAGTCCTGGGCCGCAAGGACCTCCACCTCGCACTCGACGCAGCGAGCGACCACAACATGACGCTCCCGACCGGTGAACTGCTACGGGCCGTCTTCGATCAGGCCATCGCCGACGGCCGCGGGGCCGACGACTGGGCGGTCATCGCGGAACAGCAGCCGCGTTAACCGCCCAAGACCTGCGATCCCCCATGGAAGATCTCGGTACGCCCGTTGGGAAAGGTCCGTTCGACGTGGAGCCGGCGGCCGTGGTGGAGCCGGGACCGCGTCGAAGGCGCCGGTGAGAAGACGTTCCGGGCACTCGCTCCGGATCAGGGATCAGATGCTGTTGCTGCCCGCCAAGACACGTCCAGACCGAGACAGCCCTGCTACACGCGCCGCGACAATCGACTGGCTTGCCATGAATACGCCAACCGGGCAACCACGACTGGCTACGCCCGGCGCGCACCCTCGGCGGTCCGATCGTGCTGGTCTGGGACAGCTTGAACACCGCCCCGACGGCCGGGATGAGGAAGCTCATCGCCGACCACGATTGGCCGAGCGTCGTCCCGTTGCCCGCCTACGCACCGCGGCTGTGGAGGCCTTGACCTGGCCCGCGCCGGAGGCAATGACCGTCGTCAGCACGCCTTGGACCGCTTAGGTGATCTTTGCCGGTTGTGCTGCGTTTCTTACGGGATGATCCAGGTTCGCATAGGGCTCACTGGCCGTATCCAAGCTGCGGTGCGACGGACGCGTCAGGTGTGCTTCCGGATCGTCTCGCGGCTCAACTTCGCAGTCGTCGAGAAGTACGCGCATGTCGAAATCGCGAGCGCGCAAGCGCCACGCTGTCGTGTTGGAGTTCATCGCGGCGGGTCTGGTATTCAGCGTGAGCCCAGTGGCAGCTCAGGTGAAGGGGACCGGGACGGTGACCGCTGGAGCCGGTCTGATGCTGCGGGCCGGCCCGTCCGAGAGTTCGGCGCGGATCGGCTGGTTCAGGTCGGGACAGACGGTGGTGTTGAGCTGCGACCGGAACGGAAGCGCGTTCGGCGGGAAGACGCGGTGGGTGCGGTTAGTTGGAGAGCCGACGCAACCTACTCCGGCGATCAGACCGATCTGTCACTGTGTGCCTATGCCATCTGCGCCACGCTCGAATAAGTGTGCAAGCGAAGACGGTGTCATCGCGGAATCTGAAGCACCCACACGCGACCCGCGTCGGCGCCTCGCCCGGCAAGTCTGAGCGCACCGCCCGGTAAGGCTTGAGCCGGGGACCCGCTCCTATAGGCAGCCTGCCGAGCATCTCGGCTACGTCATCGTCAACGTCCTGCCGACAGTCGGCAAGACATTGACGATCTATCGAAAGCTCCAGGTGGTCCACCGGTGCCTCCCCGTTCCCAACGGGGAGGCACCATGGCGCTTCAGGCGCTTCAGCCTACGTGGTTCAAAAACCCTGCTATATGGACTCACCTGCGTGAATGCCGCTGGAGGGCGGCGCTGGGCACGGGATGATGATGCTCGTGTCTGCGCGTTCGGTCTACCTTCTGTTCTGCCGGACAGCCTCCTGGCTGATGCTGTTCGGGCGCAGCAGCGCGGCCAAGGACGTCGAGCTGCTCGTACTGCGCCATGAGGTGGCGGTCCTACGCCGGGGCAGTCCGATGCCGCGTCTGGACTGGACCGACCGCGCGTTGTTCGCGGCGCTGATCCGGCTGCTTCCCAAGCATCTTCGTGCTCACCGGCTGGTCACCCCGGCACTGTGCTGCGCTGGCATCAGCGGCTGGTGGCCGCGAAGTGGCGCCAGCCTCGGCCGCCGGGACGCCCGCCGATCCCGGCAGAACTCGTCGAACTGATCCTCCGCCTGGCCCGCGGCAATCCCACATGGGGCTACACCCGCATCCAAAGCGAACTGCGGCGTCTGGGCCGCCGGGTCGCTACCACCACCATCCGCAAGGTTCTGCGAAACCACCGCATCCCGCCCGCCCCGAACCGGGACGAAGGCCCGACCTGGCGCGGGTTCCTGCGGGCTCAAGCCACGACGATCCTGGCCACCGACCCCTTCCAGATCGAGACCATCACGCCCAAGCCGCTGTACGTGTCCTTCGTCCTGGAACTCAGCACCAGGCAGGTACATATCCTCGCCGATCACCGATCACCGAACACCCCACCGCGACCTGGCCGACGTCGGCGAGCGGGCCGACCAGCCCCGATACCTGATCCGACCGGGACTCCATCTTCACCGACGCGTTCGACGCCGTCTTCGTCTCAGCGGACATCGAGGTCAAGAAATCGGCGCCGCAGACCCCGAGAGTGAACGCCTTCGCCGAACCCTGAGTGAAGACCGTCCGCGCCAAGTGCACCGACCACATGCTCATCCTCGGCGACCGCCGCCTGCGCGTCGTCCTGGACCGATACACCGAGCACTACAACACCGGACGTTCGCACCAAGGCCACGGGCTGAACCTACGAGCACCCCTGGACAACCCGAACGTCATCCCGTTCCCAGCTCACCGGATCACCCGAACGAAGATCCTCGACGGTCTCATCAACGAATACGACACCACGGCATAGCCCCAGCTCAACGGCTCGGCAGAGCTATTGAACCCCGCAGACCGGCGAGTCGACCGCGCAGATTGAGCGAGCCGCACGCATCACCGCTCTCCAGCAGCAGATCTCCGATCGTAAAACCGTCGGCGAAAGCTGATGCGGTCACTAGAGATCGCCGACGAAGTCGACGACGAGTTCGTTCGGGACGTCCAGTCCCACATCGCCGAGGTGCGGGCCGAGAAGCGCGCACTGCAGGAACGGCTCAAGGCCGTGGAAAAGACCGTCTCCGAGCAAGAGAACCCCAACCTGCTCGACGCGCTTCCGTTCGGCGAGATCCACGTCTCGAAACTCCCGGAAGAACTACAGCGGCGACTCTACGAAGTCTTCCCGCTGGAGATCCACTGCGACTTCGAGGCCAAGAGCGTCCGAGTCGTCACGACCGTGTTCTTCGAGGCCCTGGAGACGGCGCGGAACCTGGCTGACCAGGCTATCCGCATGAGTGAGGGAAACGAAAAGACCGGCTCAGTTGAAAAACTCAACCGGGCCGGTCTGAAGCGTGCCCCCGGAGGGACACTACCCAGACGGGCACGGCTTCGACCAGCGCAGGAGCACACGCCTCCAGATCAGCGGCACTGCGCCCTGGGACTCTCCATGAGCCACTTGGCGATCGCTGGTTGCCTGCTCAGAGCATTGATTTGCGCTCGGAACAGGTAGCGCCAGGCCGCGATTTCTATAGGCAGTCCTATCACAGCCTTCTTCGTCACCAGCGGCAGGCGGCAGTCCCGGGTCATACCGAGACAAGCGATCCGAGACGCGTCACGAGTCCAGCCGGAAGTAGTCATCGACAACAAACGTGGTGCTGACGCGCGGGAAGCCAGCCTCGATCTCCTCCGCAGAGGCCTCAGTCAGGTCTGGAGGCGCCTGATCATAGAGATCGCTCCGCCCCGCGAAAAACTCGACCGAGCTGCAAGCCACACTGAAGTCCTGGTTGGGCATCAGCGCCATCCCCACCTGGTGCCAGCCGTCGTTCCGGGCGAACTCAGAGTTCATCACCAGCCAGGGCTGATAACTCTGCGCGGTTCCTGAGCCGAGCCAGGAAAACTCGCGGACGTGGTTCAGAACGATCACCGCGATGTCCGCGTCTGGAAAGTCCAATGCGTTGCGCAGGTCGAACACGACGCACAGACGAGAACTCAATGCAGCGAACCCGAGGTCAGTAAGTTGCGCCTCCCTGAGAAAATCACCGCCCGCAATCCAGCCGCTATCCGGAGTCGAGGCGGACAGGTTGGCCGGCGTCGCGCCGTGGAGGAGATTCTCTGCGGAGATCGGCATCGGAGCGTCTTCTTCAGTTCTCACGGGCACGCGTCCAGGTGACCTGCCGGGTCGTTCTTGGCAATCGTCTTACCGGTCGCTCGGTCAACCGTCTGGCCCTGGTTGTTCATGTAGTTAACGTATCCGTCGGGGTGTGGGTATTTGCCGGTGGTCACCGGATCCATGAAGCGTACCCCGGTCACCTTGGGATCCAGGCCGTTGCCACCCTTGCCCCCGATATACATGAATCCCTTACCGGACTTGACCGGCAGCGGCCCGTAGGCACCTTCAGGCACCGGGAACATAACACCGTTGTAATTGACAAAACTCGGCGTATTCAGCTGGACGACTGTGCCATCTCCCCCGACTGCGAAGCTCGGCGGCGTGGGCGCGGCCTTGGCCAGGCCGAGTGGGTCGATCCACTCAAGGGGATTGCCTACGTACGCGTAGTTGTTGGGCGCGGGAACGAGGCCGAGCGGGTCTGGGGTGGTGTAACGCCCGGTCGTCGGATCGTAGTAACGATGGAAGTTATAGTCGAGGCCGGTTTCCTCGTCGTGGTATTGCCCAGGGAACCGCAAGGGGCAGGTGGCCGTGCCATTGCCTGTGCCTTGCCCCCACAGGTTCGCCGTGCGGTGCCACTCGGTCCGGCCATCAGGGGTGATGAGCTCGACGGGTGTGCCGGTCTGGTCTGCGACGATCGCATGGAACGCGCGGTCGACCACGTCCTGCGGCGCGTTCGCGAAGTACACGCGACGGTCCTGCGCAAGCGGTGCCCACGATTCCGGCTCGTGGTCCCAAGTGGTCGCCGTGGCGTGCCCGGACACCACATCGACCCGGCGTTCCTCAACCAGCGCCGCTCCATCCCAGGTGAAGCGGATCTCTTCAGCCGTTGAACCGTCCGAGGCGAGCCGGAGCTTGGCGACCCAGCGGATCGTATCGGTAGGCCCATCGGTTCCCGTCCGGTGTCGTGCTCTCCACCATCTGGTCGAGAGCGTCGTACGAGTAGGTCCAGGTCTTGGCACCGCCGCTCAGAAGGCGCCGCGTGACCTTGGCCAAACGGCCCTGGCCGTCATAGTCGTAGTGGGTTCGGCCTGCGTGCCGAAGGATCGTGCCAGTCATCTCACGGTCCCCGATCGCGTCCCCGTCCGGCGTGCGGCTGTCCGCCGCTTGGACGAGGTTGCCCATCGGGTCGTAGGCGTATTCCTCGCTCCACGTGGAGCCTTGAACAGCGGTGATCCGCCCGGCCGAGTCAAGGGCGAGGCGTTTCAAGCCCGAGACCGTGTCAAACATCGAATCCACGACGCCATCGACACGGCGCGTCCAGACCTGCTCGTGGATCACGCGCATGCCGTCGGCCACGTCTTGGCCGGCGTGCGATAGGACACGACGGGCTTGGAGTCTGCCGACAGGGTCCCACTCATGGTTGAGCGCGATCTCCGCGCCGATCCAGCGCCGGGTCTCCCTCCCCGCACGGTCGTGGTCGAATCGGATCTCGTGGTCGCCAACCGCGAGAACGACGGGCCTTCCCATGGCGTCGTACCGCCACTGCGAGGCTCTGCCAGAGGGTGTGGTCCGTGAGGTCTTGCGGCCCAGAGCGTCGTAAGCGAAGGTGACGTCCTGCCCGTCCACTGATTCGGTGAGCGGGCGACCGAGCGGGTCTCTGGCAAAAGCCAAGTCGCAGTCTGCGCCGCGAGCGCGGACCAGCCCACCCTCAGCGTCGTACTCGAACACGGTCAAGTCGCCTTCCGACGTCCGCTGCTCGACGACGCGGCCCAGGACATCACGAGAGAACTCGACCGCTTGCCCGACGCTGTTGGCACGCCGCACCAGGTTGCCCGCCGGGTCAAGCGAATAGGACAGTGCGCGGTCGCTGAAGTCGCTTTCCGAAACCAGACGTCCCGCCGGATCGTAGGCGTAGTTCCAGGTCGACTGCTGCGGGCTGACGACCGCCGTAAGGCGCAGCTCGGTGTCGTGAACGAACTCGTAGCGTGCCCCGTCGGGCTCGATGCGCGCGGACTGCCGTCCGAACGGCCCGATCTCGTACTGGGTTGTGCTACCCGTCGCCGTCGTGTGGGCGACCAGTGCCCCGTTGGCATCCCACATCCACGCCTCAGTCCCGCCGTCGGGCCGGGTCACCGCGGTGAGTCTGCCCTCGTCGTCCCAAACGAAGTCTGTGACATTGCCCAGCGCATCGGTCTGCGCCAGGACCAGGCCCCGGTGGTCGCGGGCCGTCACCGAAACGGGAAGGCCGGCAGCGTTGTTCCGGATGAGGGTGCGACCGCCAAGCGGGTCGATGATCTCCACCAGAGCGCCGCGATCATCGTGAGCGCTCCGCGTCGAGGCACCGAGCGGATCGACGGTCTCGACGAGGCTACCCCGCGCATCGTAACGGTACCGCCACTGTGCGCCGCTTGGGGTGATCACCAGAGCCGGAAACCCGTTGGCGTCGTACTCGATGGTCGTAGTGCCGCCTGCCGCGTCCGAGATGGCGGTTGCCGCGCCGTTCTCGGACAAGGTGTACCGCGTTGTGGAGCCGGTCTGGTCGGTCATGGACAGCACGCGGCCGTAACGGTCGTATTCAGTGAAGGCGGTGTTCCCGAGCGGGTCGGTGATTGAGGAGACGTGGCCATTTTCGTCGTAGGTGTACGTGGTCCTTTGGCCAAGGGAGTTGGTCAGGACGGTGCAACGTTCGTCGTCACGGTATTCAAGAGCCCCGGACAGATATCCGCCGTTTCCGATACTGCGCATGACTCGGCCGTCGGAACCGTACTCGTAGACGTATCGGTATCCGATGCGGTCGACCCAGGCCGTGACCCGGTTGGAGTCGTCCCACTCGTAGATGTAGGGAACTCCTGAGGAGTCGATGACGCCCGTCAGACGGCCGCGGTCGTCGTAGCGGTACCGCTTGGCGGTGGTCCAGTTCTGAGTTTCCCCGGCAAGAAGCCTGATTCCAGCCACACGAGGGCCGGCCTCGGTGACCACAGTATCGACGGCCAGGTGATAGCCGGGGCTTTCGAGGCCAGACGGGGTTCCATACTCGTCGCGCAGGATGCTGGTCCGGTTGCTGTTGCGGTCGGCCATCGCGGCGAGGTCCCGGATCTGTCCGAACTCGTCGCTGTAATGAACGACGGGGAAGTGCCGGGTAAGGCCAGTCTCCGGATCGAAGATGCGGATCTCGTCCGTATGGTGGTCCCAGGTAAGGGGCCAGCGAGCACCTCTGGTGGGCAAGACCGGTTCGTTGCCCGAAGGCATCTCGTAGTGCAGGACCTGACCGTCGTCGCCAGCAAAGTGGATTCCCGCCTCATTGATCGACAGTCGCTGGTCGAGCGTCGATGACCAGCCGGGGCCGAACAAACGGCCCGTGTCATAACCAGACGAATACGTTCGACGCAATATCACCGGCAGCACGCCCGGTAGTTCGAGATCAGTCTCATTCGAGACCATCTCGCCGGAAACCAGATCGACCGGGTCAACACCGTTGGCACACTTGCTGACTCCGTTGGCACTGCGCGCCTCGGCGCCAATGGAGTCCTCAACGCCTTCGTCGACTCCCTTGCCGAACTTCCCGGCCAGCGATCCGAGTGCTTTGCCTCCTATCGCCGAGAAGGCCTTGCCACCCACGAACGTAAGGCCGAGCATGCCGGCGCCCATCAGCGCGTCGCTCCAATGGCCTTGCATCGCGTCACCTGCGATTTCCAGGCCGGTGCCGGCCAAGGCAATCAGGTTGTCGGCCTCCGCCAGGCCCGCGGTGATCACATCCACGCCGGGGATCCAGGAGGTGGCCAACGCGATGACGTCCAAGATCGGGGCGAGGTCATTGGCGATCTCGGCGATCTTGCCGCCCCACTCGGCCAGGTCCGCCCCGAGGTGCTCCCACCAGTGCTTGTTGTGGATGCCGTCGGATTGGGCGTGGTGCAAAGCGGTGGCGCACGTCTTCGCAGCGGCGATGCGGTCGCTGTAGGCGTCGTTGGCCTGCTTGGTCAGCGCCGCCATCGCGACTTTAGCGTTGTTCAGGTTGGTCTGCGCCGTGTCATGCGTAGTCTGAGCATCGGTGACGGCCTGCGGGTTCGGGATGGCGACGTGGTTCTGCTGAGCCGTCTTCAGATCCGCCGCTGCCGTGTTGGCGTTGGTAGCGGCACGCTGCAGATCGACATTGGCGTCTTGGGCCTGACGCAGCGCCGAGTCGGCCTTGGACTGCGCCGCTTGAAGCTGAGGCGCGTAGGCCGAAAGCGCGTCGGACGCTTCGCTGTAAGACGTGTACAGCTTCTGCAGACGCCCCGGCAGCGGACCATACTGGCCCTTGAAAGACTCAGCAGTCTGACCCACCCACTGCATCGCCGCAGTGTCCGCACCGAACGAGTTCAGACTCCGATACGCCGCCTCCACATCATGCGCGAAATCCCCGAACTCCTTCGCCAGAGCCTGCACCGACTCCACCACACCCGGCGTCGGATCCCCGTCCAAGCCCAGAACGTCCCAGCCAGTCGGACGTGCCATCCCCCGAACCCTCCCGATTGCCGCAAGACACCGATCGCTGCCACAATCGATCCTGGTGCGGACCTGTAGCAGACTAGCAACGCGAATCCGTCAAAACGTCAGCAGTACATAGCCATCGCGTCGCCCTGCTCGTCAGTCCACACCTCAACTGCGACCAGCCTCTGAGTTCACAAAGTCGTTCACACGGACCGTAACCCCCTAGCGCTAACCGACTACGGACGGTACTACACCGGAGGAACGGCGGCGTCCCGAGTAGCGCTCGAAGGTGAACTCGGAGCATGCGCTCTACGCCGAGGGCTCATCCGGTCCAACTGACGACTGTGCTGGGCGCCGACATGTGGGCACCTTGGTACTTGGATGCAAGCGTGCATCAGCATGATGAGTGGCATATCGCAACGATCGCTACGCATGCCCGACGCCGAGGGCTCAGCCAGAACTTCCGTGCCATCGCGCAGCCATCCGGAGCACCCGCACCCGCGCCGCAGCGCCAAAGTCCGCCAGCAGGCCAGGCAGCCAGACGTCTGTCCTCAAACGTCTAGCCTCTGCGCCCTTCTTGACGGTGCCCTACGAGGGAAACGCAGCAGACCAGATCGCACCCGACCTGCGGAAACAGGGCGGACGCGTTCGCTTAGTCGGCCTCTACTGCGCCGATTGAACACACGTTGGCGAACATCACGCCCCTGCGTCGAACGACCCCGACGATCTCCAGCCCAGGGGCGCGTTTACCGGTTCCCGAAGGATCGTGAATCCTCAGCTGAGGAGGTACGCCAGGGTCACGACGGCCTCGCTCACGCCGATGAGGGTAAACGGGATCCACAAGTCGGGCAGCTGCAGTCGCCAGCGGTACTCAGCCGTCGAGGCGCTCACCGGGACGGAAAAGACGATCTTGTCGCTCTCCTCTTGGAGGCGGTCCCGGATCGGTTTGAATGCCGAGTAGCCGTTGAGCTGAGCGCCCAGGGAGCCCTGGAAAGCCCACGTGGAAATCATCCGCCCGTCAAGCAAGCGCAGCTTGATGCCCGACGACACCACAAACTGCCGCCCCAGACGCCACGGCACCATGAGCCGGACGATGCAGTTTTCGATGACGATCCCCTCAGGCCTGAGCCGGATCGTTGCCCGCCACCCGACGAGCCAGCAAACGTAGAAGAGGAACCCGCCGATCGCCGGCACCACAAAGACGGCAGAGGTGTTCCCCTTGGCGACCGCGACAAAGGCGCCGATCAGAAGCGCGCCAGCAGCCACCGAGCCAAGGCCGATGGCCCCAATCGCCTTGGTCTTGTTCCGGACCGTGACCTCTTTGCTCGAGTTCTCGGCGAACGAGGCCCGCGTAACCGTTCTTCCTAACACTTGCGCTCCGCATTTCCACAGATCCAGTAAAAGCCATCCTCAGGCGGATCGTTCTGAACGGTTCACCCGCTCCACCTGGCGAGCAGCACACCTCACGGCGAGGTTCAAATCGTGCTGACGCACCCCATCGAAGATATCCACCCACCCGAAAGAGCCCTTCCCCTCAAGAGTCATCAGGTTTCCGATCAAATCAACAGCCAGCTTAAATTTACTAACCTGGTTTCTCGCATCTGGGCGACCTAAGCCGCCCACGCCCGCCCCAGTGCAATCTTGGCTAACCGAGGACCTGGAATCGGCTCGTTCTTTCGAGCACGCCTGATTACCTCTTTTCGATCCGCCTTGGAAATCTGAGCCCATCGCTGCCGCGCTTCGAAGTCCCGATCCGAATCCATCGCCGACCGCTCCCCGCTCACTTCTGCACGCCATGGCCATGGATGTACCGTCCACCGGCGACTAAGTTACCGGGTGGCGCCCGCACCTACTTCGTATATTGACTTCCCTGTGACGCATTGACGACGCTCTGGCTAGGGTGGAGCCAGCACTTGGCCTATATCCATGCCGCAGCGTGACATCAATTCTGTCAGCCCGACCTGCAGCGAGGCCGGCACCTGAAAGTGAACACTTCCGCTATCCGCCGCATCAATTAAAGCGACGCCCCCACGCCAGGCCTCCGCACCGATCGTGTAGGGGACTAGATCCAGAAAGGCGGCGACTTCGCTACCATCAGCTACATTGACATATAGGTTTACTGTTCGCCGATGGCGACCTCGCAGCCCTGCCCGCTGACGAACCAGAGCCGCCATAAGGCGATCAAGGGATCCATCCACCTGGCACGGCCAAGGGTGATCGCTGATCAAATCAATACTGGCCTGGTTCAGCAGGAATAACTGCATTCTGGCGCGTAGAAGATCCACGAAGATCTGGTAGAGCAGACCGACGACCACAGACTCCGATCACGCCACGGAACCACCCGAGATCAGGCCTATTGGCCGAGTATCTGACCAGGACAGGGCGATGTCCGAAGCCGATGGCCGATACGGTTCGCCTATGGATGCGTTCTCAGTGCGCACACGTTAATCGATGTTGGCGACAGTGACCTCAGAAGCCGTTTCTTCCATCCGCCCTTCGTCCTGCTCGATGTCCCGCACCCGAAACGCGAACAGCGACGGATCCCCCAGCTCTCGCACCGCCTCCCGCCACTGCGGGGTCCCAGATACGAGAAACCCCGTGAAGCCCTGCGCTTCCAGCAGGAACAGACTTCCGGCGTCAGCTTCGATCCCGAACCTTCGGCAGGCGGCCTCGTGCTCGTCGCCCGTCGCCCGCGCGATTCGCAGTCCCTGCATCCGCGGCTTGATCATAAGAGCTTCCACATGCCACGCGCAGATCTCGATCCGGGTGGTCGAGTTGTCCATCCAGCTGGGATTGCTCCGCAACATCAGGGCGTCATGGGAATGACCCAGGCTCCATACTTGGAAATATCGGTCGGATTCGAACGCCACCATATTCTCACATCCCAGGTGGGACACGAAGTCCCGCATCCTTTCGCAGCTGAATCCAGTCCGGCTCATGCGCAAGCATATCAGTGGTCACGTCCTGACCTTTGAAATAGAACCGGAAGGAGCTCCAGGCCCGACCGTCCGGGTCGTCGTCGACCTTGTGCAAATATACAGACTTGGCGATCTCTGTCACCTCCCAGGCCGTTCCCATCTCGTTCGATGGGTCCGCGACGGCCTGCAGTCCATTCCTTTGGATGAAACTGGAGCCGCGCAGGAACGCCGCGCGGAAGGCATCCTCAGGTGTTTCTCCGCCAAGCCCGTCCAAGACCAGGGTCACCTTCGGCGTCTGATTCTTTCCGTACAACGCTCTCATGACGCCCAGCATCCAGTTCGGATAGGCAATCCGCTGGCCGTCGGGGTCCGTCTCCCAGTTGCCCCACGGGCCCTGCCGTTGAGAGTCATCGCGTCCGGCTCTGGATTCGTGGGGTCGGTCCAGGCCGGTAAATTAACAACTCTACTGTCAGGCACGCATAGCGAGGAGCACCACCTGGAGCGGGTTCGCTGCGGCTAGCCTCGGCGACCGCGGAGCCTGCCTGCGTGCTCTGTCACGTTCAGAGACGGCGCTCAGCCGAACCGACCCAGAGATCCCGCCATGGATCGCGTACTTCGACGCCTGCGAGTTCACGGACGAGACCGCCCACTGTCACCGCGATCTCGGCGACTACAGGCAGGCGGTCGCTACGGCTGAGACCTGCCTGGCATTTCAGGAACAGGGTTCGCCGCGCAGCCGTGTCTTTTCTCGGATCGTCTACGCCGAGGCGATGTTCGGGGCCGGTGAGGCCGAGTACGGCGCCGACATCGCTACCGATGCGCCCCCGCACGCGACCGCTATGGCGTCGCGACGGACTGTAGCCTACCTCCAGCAACTGCGAATGAAAGCACAGCCGTACGCAGCCACCACCGCCGTTGCCGACTTCTTGGAGCGGTCGGCTCCAACCAAGTGATCGCCCCAGAAGCGCTGGTGCTGCGTTCCTCACACGCGTGGAAGCTACTTTGGCCATCGGGTCTGGCCAGGGCATGTGCGTGGTAGGAGGGTTCTTTCGTGTCGAAGCTGCAATTGCCGCGGGCTACCTTCCGCCTGAACGTCTTTGTAAACTCAGAGTTCTGTCGTGATTGGGAGCGGACGGCGGGGCGTCGGCATGGGGGTAATCCCCCGCTGAGATTCTGCCGGATCCGCGGTAGCTTGCCGCGTGGACGAACCAAGATCGGCGTTGCGCGAATGGCGTGTGACTAGGGGGCTCGAGGGATGGCACGTCCGACTGGCTGGGACATCCTTGGCTTGGATGGGGATCCGACGCCGGGTGTGGTGGAGTCGGTGCAGGCTCTGGCGAAGCAGTTCGGAGATTTCGCTCACGATGTGGAGTCCGCGTATCGGAGCCTGAACTCGTTTGGCTCTGACGCCACAGCGATGCAGTGGGTGGGGCAGACCGCTGATGCGTTCAAGGCGAATTACGGTCCCTTGCCAGGGCGTTTGCAGAAGCTGTACACGTCGTACAGCGAGGCCTCCGACGCACTGTCAGCGTATGCGCCGCAGTTGCAGGCGGCGCAGTCGAAAGCCGATTCGGCGTTGCGGCAGGCCCAAGACGCGAACGCTGATATGCAGCGGGCCACCACCAACGCCAACAGCGCCGCGGCCGATTTGAAAACGGCGCAGCAGAACCACGCCGCCAACCCAAATCCACAAGCTGTCACCGATGCACAAACCGCGCACGACACGGCACAGACCAACCTGAACAACGCCAAGGCTCGCATGGCCGCGTTGACCACTCAGGCCAATCAGGCTCACGACGATCGGATCGCCGCAGCAAAGACCTGTGCCAAGGCCCTTGGTCACGCGCAGGCCGACGGCATCCACAACAAGTCGTGGTGGCAGCATCTGGGCGAGGACCTGTCCGAGTGGGGCGGGAAGATCGCCGAGATCGCCGGGGACCTCGCTCCGTTCCTGGACGTGCTGGCTCTGGCCACCTCGTGGATCCCGGGTGTGGACGTCATCACCGCGGCATTGGCCGAGGCTGACGACATCATCGCGCTGGTCGGCACCGGTATGCAGATCGCTGGCGACGGAATGCAGGGCCACTGGGGCGATGCCCTGCTCGCAGCCGGGATGCTGGGCGCGACCTACCTCGGCGGCCGGGCGCTGGAGGGCGTCGGGGGCAAGCTGCTCGGCAAGCTCGGCGACAAGTTCGGCAAGGACGCTGAGGGCGAGGCGGGCGCCTTGGGCGCCGCCGAGCATCCCGGGGGTGTCGAAGGCTGCACGAAGGCCGGAGACCCGGTCGATGTCGTCTCCGGTCAGATGATCGCCGGCGATACCGATTTGGCCCTCCCCGGCATCCTGCCCTTGGTCCTCCGCCGCGTCTACGCCTCCGGCTCCTCGACCGGCCGCCTGTTCGGTCCGGGCTGGTCGTCGACCTTGGACCAACGTTTGTCGGTCAACGCCGCCGGGATCCACTTCGTCGGCGACGACGCCCAGACTTTGCACTACCCGGTGCCGGCCGCGGGCGAGGAAGTGCTGCCAGTGCTGGGTAAGCGCTGGCCACTGGTGTGGGACCGGGAGGCCGACGAGATCCGCATCGTGGATCGTGCGGACGGAAGGACGCTGCATTTCGCAGTCGTCCACCATTCCGAGGAGCTCGGCCAGATCAGGGACCTGACCTCGATATCGGACCGCAACGGCAACCGGATCGAGGTTCTGCGGGACACGCAGGGAACGCCGACCACCGTCTTGCATTCCGGCGGCTACCAGGTCGCGGTTCAGACCGCGGCCCACGGCGACGGTGTTCGGGTGACCGGCGTCAGTCTGGTGGCAGGGGGCGAGGGTGGTGACGAGATCCCGGTCCGTTCCTACGCCTACGACGATGCGGGCCGTCTGACCGACATCACCGACTCCCGCGGCGCGGTCCAGCGCTTCGAATACGACGGGCAGAGCCGGATCACCGCCTCGATCGACCGGTTGGGGTTCGGCTACGCCTACGAATACGACGCCCGGGGCCGGGTGGCCCGCGGCATCGGCGACGGCGGGTATCTGTCAGCGGATTTCGCCTACGACACCGCCACCCGAGTCACCGCGGTGACGGACTCGCTCGGCAACGTGACCGAATACCACTACGACGAGTCCCGGAACGTTACAGCGCTGATCGACGCCGAGGGCAGGACACTGCGATTCGAGCAGGATCGCTTCGGACGGCTTTTGGCCGGAACGGACCAGGTGGGGAACACCACCCGCTACGAGATCGACGAGCAAGGCGACGTGGTCGTGATCGAGCGACCGGACGGGTCGACGGTCTCTGTCGAATACAACGAATTCGGCCAGGAGACCCTGATCGGTCTGCCGGACGGGACGCGATGGCACCGCTCGTACGACGAACGCGGCAACCTGATCGCCGAGACCGACCCGCTGGGTGCTCGTACGACGTACGAAATCGACGAGCACGGCGCGATCAGCGCGGTCGTCGACGCACTCGGGCACCGCACCACATATACGACTGACGCCCACGGCCTGCCGCTCACCACCGTCTATCCGGACGGCGCCGCCGAACACGTGGTGCGTGACACCTTCGGCCGATCTGTGTCGTTCACGAACGTCCAGGGCCAGACGTCGAACGTGGTGCGGGACACCGAGGGTGGCCTCGTGGCGCAGACGCTTGCGGATGGCACGACTCAGACATGGGAGCGGGACGCGGCAGGGAACGTCGTCTCCCACAGCGACGCCGCCGGCAACCTCTTCCGGTTCGAGATCGGGCCTTTCCAGCGCCTCGTCGCGCAGATCCGTCCTGACGGTGCGCGCTACGGGTTCGCCTACGACACCGAGCTGCGGATGACCTCGGTCACCGGCCCGGGTAATGTGACCTGGGATTACCAATACGGGCCCGCGGCCGCTGTCCCCATAGCCGAGTCCGATTTCGACGGCGTCACCACGGGCTATCGCTACGACGCTGCCGGCCGGCTCCTGGTCAAGACTCGTGGCAACGCTGCACAGTCGATCGCCTACGACTACGACGCACTGGGGCGCGTGACACGCCAGACCACGGGCGAGGGCGCTGTCACAGAGTTCGCCTATGACCCGCTGGGTCGGGTGATGGCCGCCCGCTCCGATGCGGCCACGGTCGAGTTCACGCGTGACCCGCTGGGCAGGGTTGTCGCCGAGTCGGTCGACGGGCGCGTCACCCGCAACGAGTACGACGCACTGGGCCGCCGTATCCGACGCACGACGCCGACCGGGCTGGTCTCCACTTGGACATTCGATGCCGCGCACCGGGCACGGTCGCTGGCCTCCGACGCGGGCGTCATGGCGTTCGAGTACGACGCAGTCGGCCATGAGACCGCGCGCCGACTCGGGGGAGGCGGCGCGGTCGCCCAGGCATGGGACGCCGCGGGGCGGCTGACAGACCAGACCGTCCACGCAGCCGACCCGAACGCGCCGGAATCCGTGCCCGGCCTCACCCAGCGTCGTCAGTACACCTACCGCCCAGACGGCTACCCGGTCGCAATCGCCGACCTGCTCCGTGGGGAGCGACGCATCACGAACGACTCCGTGGGCCGGGTCACTGCCGTGGAGGGCGGCCCGAGCCCGGAGCGCTACGCGTACGACAGCCTCGGAAACCTCGTGTCGGCGAACTACCCGGCTCCCGACGACGACGCCGCAGGCGCGCGTGACTTCCGTGGAACGCTGCCGCGTGCCGCCGGCCGTGTCAGTTATGAGCACGACGAACGCGGACGCCTGGTCCGGGTCATTCGGCGAACGCTGGATGGCCGGCGCAGGCAGTGGACCTATTCCTGGGATGCCGACGATCGTCTGGTCACTGCCTCGACACCGGATGACGAGGTCTGGCACTACCGGTACGACCCGCTGGGTCGGCGCATCGGGAAGCAGCGTCTTGACGCCGCCGGAGTAACTGTTGGTGAGGTGCTCTTCAGCTGGGACGGCGACAAACTCGCCGAACGGGCCACGCAGGAGCCCGGCCACGTCGTCAAAATCCTCACTTGGGACTGGCAGCCCGGTCAGGACCGGTGTGCGGCTCAAACAATCCGGGTCCTGTCCGACGGCGGCCAGGTCATCAGCCAGTCCCAATACGCCGTGGTCGGCGACACCGCCGGCACTCCTCGCGAACTCGTCGCTGAGGACGGGCAGATCGCCTGGCAAGCCCGGGCCACGCTGTGGGGAGTTCGAAGCGCGGGACCAGAGGACGAGGTCACGTGCCCGCTCGGCTTTCCGGGGCAGTACCACGACGCCGAGACGGGCCTGGAGTACAACCACTTCCGCTACTACGACCCGGAAACCGCCCGCTACGTCAGCCCCGACCCGTTGGGGCTGGAAGCAGCGCCGAACAACCACGCCTACGTCCCCAACCCGCTGTCCTGGATCGACCCGCTCGGCCTGGTGCCCGCAGGATCGGGCAAGGACGGCGGCTGGTACGGCGCCCTCCAGCCCGCCGGTTCCGGCTACGAGATCAATCACATCCCCGCGAAGAACGTGACCAAGAGCCTCGGCGGGATCTCCATGCACAGCGGACCGGCGATCCGCATGGAACTCGACGATCACTACGCGCTCTACAGCACCCGCAGCTCGCTGCCGTCCCAAGCATGGCGGCAATGGCAGAAGGAGCTGCTCGGCCAGGGCAAGATCACCGAGGTGATGCAGATGGACATCGACGACATTCGGAACCGCTTCGGCACCAAGTACGATGGGGCGATCCAGGAGATGATCGGAAGCCTCAAGCACAATCAGGGGTTCCAGGACTTCCTGACCCAGCACAACATGACGATCCAATACTGCAAGCTAGGGTGACACCGTGGACATCGAGTTGCAGCCACCGACCGGGTTCTCCGGCCTGACACTGGGACAGCCGGAGCAGGAGACCGCCCTCGCGGCTGAGGCGTTCGGTCCTGTCAAGACTTCCCGCGGAGCTCCGGTCGAAGCCGCCGGGGTCACTTTCCCGGCGCTGTCCAAGATGATCGGCGGCACCGATCCCAAGTTCATTCTCACCTTCGATCAGCACGGGAACGCCGACACCGTCGAGCTCATGCGACCGCGAGAACCGGAGTCTGACGTCACGGTGACGTTCGAGGGCATCGACGTTTTCGGCACCCCTTGGAGCCAGGTCCTCGAAGAGATGGAGAGCCGCGGGCACCGTATCGTGCGCGACGACGAAGACATGTTCTTCCACGCTCCGGACCTCACTCTGGGATTCAGCCGCGACGCGGCCCACGAGGTACCTCTCGACGATGATGGCGAGCCGCTGTACTTCGAGTCCGTGCTTGTTGCCAAGGCGGGATATTACGACGGCCCCGGCGATCGATAGCCCCGGTCGCTGACCAGCCAGCGGTTCGGTGCCGGATGCCTGGGCATCAAGGTCATTTGGGGTGGGGCGATCTGTAGACCTTCAGGGGCCGACGGATGCCGAATTCCGCTGGGGAAGAGACGCGATCGGGCGCATCTAGTAGTGCTTGGTTAGGTTGAGAAGAATGCCCAGTTTGGGGTTTGGCAGCGGCAGAGGTTGCACCTGCCGGTCCAGGTCGCGAGGAGGCGTTGGATCTCGCGCAGGATCCGGTAGAACGTCAGGCCGCTGCCGTCTCCTTTCCCAAGCGCAGCCAGGTCAGGAAGGCGTGGGCGACAGCGACGCAGGTGATGTGGTGGTGGAAGCCGCGCCAGGTGCGGCCTTCGAAGTGGTCCAGGCCTAGGCCGACTTTCATCTCCCGGTAGTCGTGCTCGATGCGCCAGCGCAGTTTCGCCCAGCGGACCAGGGTCTTGATCGGGGTGTCGGCGGGCAGGTTGGACAGCCAGAACTGGACGGGGGCGTCGGCGCCGGTGGGCCATTCGGCCAGCAGCCAGCATTCGGGAAGGTCTTGGCCTCGGTAGTACTTGGCCACGGCGTCTCCGGCCGGGCGGATGCGGATGGCGATGAACCGCGATCGCAGGGTTCGTGTTTTCCCGCCGTGATGCTTGGTCCCGGTGCGCCAGGCCACCGTTTTGCGGGCGGCGCCTTTCTGGTCGGCGGCCAGGGCTGCGACCGAGACGGGCTTGTCGGGGTAGGCCGGCTTGGGTGGTGCACCCCGGCCGCGGTAGGCCGGAGTGCACCGTTGGGCGCTTGCCGGCTGGGCCGCCATGTCGGCTTTGACCCCGACCACGTAGGACAGGGCGCGGTCGGTCAGGCCCTGGCGGAACTCGAAGGCGTCGCCGTAGCCGGCGTCGGCCAGCGCGAGCGGGACCTGCACGCCCCAGGCAGTGAGCTCGTCCAGGGAATCCAGGGCCAGGCGCCACTTCTGGCGATGCCGCACCTCCTCGGGGATCTTGCAGCGGGACCGGCGGGCCCGAACCGCCGCCGGGTCCGGGCACAGCGGCGACAGCGGGTCCCAGCCCTTCTCGGGCAGAAACAGCCGCCAGTTCGCCGGATAGGACGCGGCATCGGTGGCCAGATGAGTGGTGACCGCGACCTGGCAGTTCGCGGTCTTGCCCAACGAGCCGGTGTACTGGCGGGCCACCCCGGCCGATTCGTTGCCGCACTTGGGGAAACCGGTGTCGTCGAACACCACCGCCTCGGGCTCGATGAGCTCGGCCATCCGGCGGGCCATCGCCGCCCGCACCGGCACCGGGTCCCACGTCGAGTCGGTCAGGAACTGCTGCAGCGATTGCCGGTCCCCATCCGGCAGCCGCGCAGCCATCGGCTCCACCGACTTGCGTTCCCCATCGAGCATCAGCCCACGCAGATACACCTCGCCCCAGAACCGCTGATCCCTGCGCGCGAACGAAGCAAACGCCTGGGCGGAGAAATCCACCAGGTCACGCCGTACCCGAGAAAGCTCTTCAAGATCCACGCTCAGATAGCGACAGAAACCCAACCAGGTCACGCACCTAACCAAGCACTACTAGTACGGACGCCAACGACGCGGCCGGTCCAGATCACGCAGGTCTGCAAGTCGCGTCGCGAACTCCTCGCCGATGACCGGATCGTCTGTGGCCCGCTGCGCCAGCCAGCACACCATCCGCAGTAGTTGAACCGCCTCGACCGTGGGGAATGCGGGATCATCCGACGGATCTTCGCCGTAGGCATCGCAGAAGATCCACCATCCTGAAGTGGCTGTTCAGAGTGCTGGCATGGCGTGGTTTGTGGGTGCTCGTGCTGGTCGTGGGCGGCTGTCCGTGGTCTCGATCGTTCCGCCGTTCCGCCGTTCCGCCGTTCCG
>NZ_JAAFYZ010000194.1 GCF_018274385.1 Catenulispora pinistramenti
GTAACGGGGGTGGCCGGGATCGCCGGTCCGCATCCGGCGGACGGGGTGGTCCCGGCCATACGAAGCTTTCGCTGTACCCCCTGGTACATCCCACTTGGTCGGACCGCTGTCGCCGGTTGTGGTGACGGTGGGCGAAGTGCTGGGAAGCGCTGCGCGGTGCTGGGCCGAGCGGAGGGGCTCCTCTAGCGACGGTTCGCGGCGATCAGTTCCGCGCCGAGGCCGGTCAGCCGGTGCCGGACACTGCGTCCGGTCCGCTCGGTGACGACCAGTCCGGCCGAGCGCAGCGCCGCGGCGTGCGCCGACGCGGTGGGGGCCTTGACCCCCAGCAGCACGGCCAGCTCGCCGGTGGTGGGGTCGTCGCCGATGGCGCGCAGCGCGGCGGCGCGGGCCCGGCCGATGAGCGCGGCCAGGCCGTCGTGCGGGGACTCGGCCCCGATGAGCGCGGCCGCGGCGTCCAGGTCGGAGACCGGATAAGCCATCATCGAGCGTCGTCCGGGGGCGATGAGCGAACCCACATAGTGCCCGAACACCGAGGGTGTGAACGTCAGCCCGTCGCCGCGCAGGTCGTAGCGCCAGTCCGGGACCTTGGAGACGGCCAGCGACAGCTTCTCCGGCTCCCAGCTCAGCTTGGGGTGCAGGTCGTTCAGGACCGCGCCGGGGCCGTCGAGGGCCATCTGCCGGGCCCGGCGGCCGATGTCGGCGTCCAGGGCGCGGCGGATGTCCGGCCAGTCCTCGGCCAGGCAGGCCGTGTAGAGCGCGTGCATCGCGTCGGTCAGCACCGGGATCAGGCGCTCGCCGCGGTCGCGCAGGGCGTCGTAGGCCCGGGAGGGGCGGCGGTCCCAGGTGTCGAAGATCGTGAAGTCCAGTGCCAGGTCGGTGTCGCGGACCGCGCGCAGGGCGTCCAGCTCCTCCTCCACCCCCCGGTGCAGCCGGCCGCTCGGGGGCAGGTCGGGTATCAGGAAGGCCGGGGCGTAGTTGGGGATCGCGTTCAGCAGCTCCATCAGCGGCCGGCAGCGCTCGGGGATCTGGCGCAGTGCGCCGGCCAGCCAGCGCCGGTGCGCCGATCTCATGGGGCGGGTGGAGCCCAGTTGGTCCAGGCCGCGGACCAGATTCACCAGCGGTGAGGTCTCGAAGCCGACGCGGGCCAGGTCGGCGTTGGTCATGGGGATGCCGACCATGCCGCCTCACCCCCTCCTGGCCGCGACCGCCGTCCGCCGCCGGCCGTGCGGTGTTGGATTTGGCAGCACCCTGACAGGTCTGTCGCCTGTCTGCCTCGGATGATACGCCGCGGGCCCCCGACCCGGTGGGGTCAGGGGCCCGTGAGACGCGTTGCGAAACGCGGAACCGGTTACGAGTCGGTTCAGGCGGCGGTCTCGGCGAGCTCGCCGGCGGTCAGCTTCTCCGACAGGGCCTTCCACGCCGGGGCCTTCTCGCCGAACTTGGCGGCCAGCTCGGCCACCTCGGCGTTGATCTTCGTGCGGTCCGCGCCCTCGGTGGCGGACAGGATGCCGAACAGCTCCTCGGAGTCCACCTTCAGGTGCAGGTTCTTGCCGTCGCTGGAGGCGAAGTAGCAGAAGCCACCGCCCAGCGGCGTGAACCGCTTCATGTCACCGAAGACACGCGCGCCGCCGGCACCACCGGCACCGGCTCGCACGGATGCGCGCGCTGTCTTGCTTTCCTTCTTGGCACCGGCCACGACGGCCCTCCTCGATAGTCCCGGCGCGTCGAGCAGACGCGGACGAACCAGCTGATGAATGGGGTATCGACCCGCGCTGGCGGGGGCGGATACGCGGGCGCGTAGACGCCACCCACAAGGGGCCGACCGAACCACTTTAGCCTGAATGGCCGCCGGGACGGGAATCGGCGTCGCGGGCCGCACGCCGGTCCGACTTGCGTGTGGCGGGCGATACCGGTGGGACAACACCGGTAGCCTGGTCATCATGGCCACCCGTACGCCCTCCAAGAACAGCAAGGCAACGGCAGCCACATCCGCGTCCAAATCCGGCTCGAAGGGCTCGGCCGGATCATCGGGGGCGGCCAAGGGCGCCGCCGCGAGGAAGGGGCGCGGCAAGGCGGCCGCCGCCGACACCGCTTCGGCCGCGCCCGCGCCCAAGAACCCCCGCGCTCGCTCCGCCCGCAACGCCGGCCCGCTGGAGAAGGGCATCGGCAAGATCGCCTCCGGCTCGCGCCGAGGCGCCGGCCGCGCCTCGCAGCGGGCCTCCCAAGGGGCCAAGTCGCTGCACCCGGACCACCGGCGCGACGGCGTCGGCTTCGCCCTGATCGGCCTCGGGATAGTGATGGCCGCGGCGCTGTGGCACGGTTTCCCCGGCGCGGTGCCGCAGGCCATCGTGGCGCTGGTGGCCGGCGGCTTCGGCCGGGTCGGCGCGTTCACCCCGCTGCTGGTGTTCGGCCTGGCGGTGCGGGTGATCCGGCGGCCGGAGGAGTCCGCCGACACCAACCGGATGTCGATCGGCTGGGGGGCCTTCACCGTCGCCGCGGTCGGCCTGATCCACATCGCCGGCCACCTGCCGCACCCCTCGAACGGCGCCACGGCGATGCGCAACGCCGGCGGCTGGATCGGCTACGCGATCTCGGCGCCGCTGGTCTCGACCGTGTCCTCGTTCGTCGCGGTGCCGCTGCTGTTCCTCCTGCTGCTGTTCGGGGTCCTGGTCATCACCGCGACGCCGGTCTACCGGATCCCCGAGCGGATCCGGGCCGGGCGCGGGCACGCCGGCGGCTTCCTGCACTGGATGATCTTCGGCGAGCGCGAGGACCCGGACGCGCTGGCCGCCGAGGAGGACGACCCGTACGGGATACTCCCCGAAGAGGACGACCCCTCCGACAACGACGAGCGCAACCAACGGTTGCAGCAGGCCATCCAGAACGAGCCGACGATCTTCATCCCGATGCTGGACGAGCCGGCCGCGACCGACGCCGAGGCGCCGGAGTTCGTGCCGGTCGACGCGGACGACACCAAGGTGCCGATCCCGGTCTCGGTCCCGCGCAGCCGCAAGGCCGGCGGCAAGAAGGCGGGGGCGTCGGCCCCGGCGGCCTCCGGCTCGCCCAAGGACGCCGTCCAGGCGGCGATGGAGCTCTACGCGGCCACGGCCGACCCGGACGCCGAGTACAAGCTGCCGCCGCCGGACATACTGGGCGTCGGGGCGCCGCCGAAGACCCGCTCCAAGGCCAACGACGCGGTGGTGGCGGCGCTGGCCGAGGTGTTCAAGCAGTTCAACGTGGACGCCAAGGTGGTCGGCTTCACCCGCGGCCCGACGGTCACCCGCTACGAGGTCGAACTCGGCCCCGCGGTGAAGGTCGAACGGATCACCGCGCTGTCCAGGAACATCGCCTACGCGGTCGCCTCGGCGGACGTGCGGATCCTCTCGCCCATCCCCGGCAAGTCCGCGATCGGCATCGAGATCCCGAACACCGACCGGGAGAACGTGGCGCTGGGCGACGTGCTGCGCTCGGTGGAGGCCACCGGCGAGGCCCACCCGATGATGGTGGCGCTGGGCAAGGACGTCGAGGGCCGGCACATCGTGGCCAACCTGACCCGGATGCCGCACATGCTGGTGGCCGGCGCGACCGGCGCCGGCAAGTCCACCTGCATCAACACCCTGATCGTTTCGATCCTGTTGCGTGCCACCCCGGAGCAGGTCCGGCTGATCCTGGTGGACCCCAAGCGGGTGGAGCTGACCAGCTACGAGGGCATCCCGCACCTGATCACCCCGATCATCACCAACCCGAAGAAGGCGGCCGAGGCGCTGCAGTGGGTGGTGCGCGAGATGGACCTGCGCTACGACGACCTGGCCGACTCCGGCTTCCGGCACGTCGACGACTTCAACGCCGCGGTCCGGGCCGGCAAGCTCAAGCCGCTGCCGGGCTCGGAGCGCGTGTACCAGCCCTACCCCTACCTGCTGGTGATCGTCGACGAGCTCGCCGACCTGATGATGGTGGCCCCGCGCGACGTCGAGGACTCGATCGTCCGCATCACCCAGCTGGCCCGGGCCGCCGGCATCCACCTGGTGCTGGCGACCCAGCGGCCGTCGGTGGACGTCGTGACCGGGCTGATCAAGGCGAACGTGCCGTCCCGGCTGGCCTTCGCCACCTCCTCGCTGGCCGACTCCCGCGTCATCCTGGACCAGCCGGGCGCGGAGAAGCTGGTCGGCCAGGGCGACGCGCTGTTCCTGCCGATGGGCGCCTCGAAGGCGCAGCGGCTGCAGGGCGCTTACGTGTCGGAGACCGAGATCGCGGCGGTCGTGAAGTTCTGCACCGACCAGCTCACGCCGCTGTACCGGGAGGACGTCACCGGCCAGGCGGGCTCGAAGAAGGTGGTCGAGGAGGAGATCGGCGACGACCTGGACCTGCTGCTGCAGGCCGCGGAGCTGGTGGTGTCCACGCAGTTCGGGTCGACGTCGATGCTGCAACGCAAGCTGCGCGTCGGCTTCGCGAAGGCCGGGCGGCTGATGGACCTGCTGGAGACCCGGAACGTGGTCGGGCCCTCGGAGGGGGCGAAGGCGCGCGACGTGTTGGTGCGGGCGGACGATCTGGAAGGCGTGCTGGACTCGATAAGGGCCGAGGCCGGGGCGGACTAGGCGGCCGTTCTTTCTGCGAGGCGTCGCGGCGCGTTCCGATGAGGGACGGCTGCGGCGCCTTCGTCGTTGGCTGACGCTGCGCGGCCACGCTGC
Organism: Catenulispora pinistramenti; assembly: GCF_018274385.1. GTDB lineage: Bacteria > Actinomycetota > Actinomycetes > Streptomycetales > Catenulisporaceae > Catenulispora > Catenulispora pinistramenti. The sequence goes on from NZ_JAAFYZ010000194.1 coordinate 4,689, forward strand.
ATGACGCTGTACGACGCTGCGCGATGCCGTTTATCGACAAGTCGATCAGAACTGACCCGCACGCCCTATCAATACGACATATGGGCGAATCCGTGTCGTGGTTCGCCTCAACCCGCTTTGTCTGGGGCATAGCCGTCTGTGCGGGGGCGTGCGCGGCGGGAGGTCCGGCGGGCTTACGGGTCAGGTGAATCGAGGCGGTGTCGCATGGGCGGTCAGCGGGCTGAGGACGAGCGGGACGGCGTGGGCGTCGGGCTCGACGAGGCGGACGCGCTGCGCGGCGGACGCTTCGTCGGGGATGAGGTGGCCGGCGGCGGGGTAGCCGGAGGCATCGGTGTCGGTGCGCGGACTGCGGCGCGCACCGACACCGTCACCGAAGTCGCCGCCGAGCAGGCGAGGGCCACCGAGTCCGGGGCGGACGCGGCGGTGGCCGCGTCGGTCCCGGCGCCTCCGGCGACGTCGGCGGCGCCGGCATCCCCGGTGACGCACTCCGTGCCGGCCGCCGCGTCGGAGCCGGGGTCGGTCCCGGATCCCGACAAGGCCCCGGCGGCCAAGCCCGTCGACCCGCTCGCGGTCGACCCGACCGGTCTGACCGACTCCCAGATCGTCGGCCGTCGGCTGGCGCTGGCACGGCAGCACGCCGGGTTGTCGATCGAGGAAGTCGTGGCGGCCACCCGGATCCGGCCGGGCATGCTGCGGGAGATCGAGTCCGGCGAGTTCGTGCACTGCGGCGGCGACGTCTACGCCCGCGGCCACGTGCGGGCCATCGCGAAGGTCGTGGGCATCGACCCGGAGCCGCTGCTGGCTGAGCACCCGCCGTTCGTGCCGACGGATCTGCCGGTGCGTGGCAGGTCGCGGGTGGTGCAGCGGCCGGAGTCGGGCAAGGCGTCCGGCGCCCAGGCCGCCTCCGCTGACGAGAAGAGCGGGCGGTCGGACAAGCGCTCGGCCCCGCCGGCGTCCAACGCCGTGCCGACCAGCGCCGCGCGGGACAACGCGGCGCGGTTCGCCGGGCGCGCTTCCAGCCGGGTGATCCGGCCGGCGGCCGAGGGCGCGGCGTTGGGCGTCGCGGGTGTGGCTGCGGCTGGCAAGGGTGCCGGTGCCGGTGCCGGTGTCGGCGCTGGTAGTGCGGGCAAGGGCGGCGGCTCCGGCTCGATCCGCCCGCCGCACCAGCACCGCAAGGACGACCCGGGCAAGATCGAGCGGCACCCGAAGTCGGCGAACTGGACCGCCGCGATGCTGGTGGCGCTCCTCGGCCTGGTGGTGTTCGCGGGCGTGCAGCTGATCGACGACGGTGGCGGCAGCGGGAAGCCGGCCGCGGCCGCGGCGCCCGCCGCCCCGGCCCCGAAGCCCGTCGCGCTCAAGCCCGCGCCCCCGGTGGCGCCGCCCGCGCCGAAGGGCGTCGCGGTCCGGATCGCCGCGGTCGGCTCGGACAGCTGGCTGGCCGTGACCGGCCCCGACGGTCGGATCCTGTTCGACAACCTGCTGCCGGCCGGGAGCACCCAGAACTTCCAGGACCCCAAGGAACTCGGCGTGACCCTCGGTAACGCCGCGGCCGTGCACATGACGCTGAACGGCAAGGACCTCGGTTCGGCCGGTGGCACCGGCGAGGTCGTGCACTTCACGCTGAACCCGACGGGCGCGGTCAACGGCTGAGGCCCGTGCGGGTGTGGCGGCGACCGTGACGGTCGCCGCCACACCCGCACATAACCCCTACCGCATCTCCACCACCGGCTCGCGGCGCGCTGCTTTGATGGGGCCATGACCAGCTCTGTCGCCAGTTCGGCCCCGGCGTCCTACCTCGACGCCGTCGCCGCCACCGATGCCGCCCGTTCCTACAAGCGCGCTCTGCTCGCCGCCCTCGCCGTCGAGCCGGGGCATCAGGTGCTGGACGTCGGCTGTGGGCCCGGTACCGACCTCGCGGCGTTGGCCGATGCGGCCGGGGCGACCGGCGCGGTCTTCGGTATCGACCAGGATCCGCGGATGGTGGCGACCACTCAGGAACGCATGGCCGACCGGCCGACCGTCGCCGTGCGCCAAGCCGACGCCCAGCAGCTCCCGTTCGACACCCACAGCATCGACCGGGCCCGCGCCGATCGCGTCCTGATGCACGTCGCCGATCCCGCCGCCGTGCTGGGCGAGATCCATCGCGTGCTGCGTCCCGGCGGCTTGCTCACGCTGGCCGAGCCGGACTGGGACACGCTCGCCATCGACCACCCCGATCTGGCCGTCAGCCGCGCCTTCACCGGCTACGTCGCCGAACGTCTCCACCGCAATCGGGCCATCGGGCGGCAGCTCCCGCGCCTCGCCGCCCACGCCGGATTCTCCTTGCGCGCCGTGCGGAACGAGGCCGTGGTCCTCACCGATTTCGGCACCGCCGAGACCATCCTCGGCCTACGCCGCAACACTGAACGCGCGGCAGCCGCCGGTTTCCTCACACCGGAGGAAACCGACGGCTGGCTCGAACACCTCAGGACCGACACGTTCTTCGCGACCGCGTCGTTCATCACGGTGGTCGCGCAGTCGGCGACCTGACCTTTCAGCATTCAGTCTCGGCGGCAGCCTTCTCCAGCAGCTCCGCGATCACCGCCAGCTCCTCGGAGTTCAGCCGCGAGAGTCCGGGGGCCGGCTCGGCGAGGATCCGGATCGCGGCCACCGCGACGGCGTGCCCCTCGGGCGTCAGCTCGACCATCTTCGCGCGCCGGTCGTCGGGGGCGACGTTGCGCGTCACCAGGCCGCGCTCCTCCAGGTCGTCGACCACGGTGGTGGTGTAGGGCTTGTCCCAGCCCAGGCGGGCCGCCAGCTCGCTCATCCGCAGCGGCCCGCGGACCAGTCGCCGCAGCGCGCGCGACCGGCCGAAGCTGACGCCGGTCGCCCGCTCCACGGCACTGCGGATATCGCGCTGCCGGAGCACCAGGTTCTGCATCGCGGCGTGCGCGCGGTAGGCGTCGTGGCTCGGGTAGTCGTTCATCGGAGTGCGGGGATCCCGTTGTCGGTGGTCGGCTCGGCCGGCTCGGTCAGCCGGGCCGCGGTGCGCTCGGCCGTCGCCGCCGCGCGCTTACCGGTCGTGAGCATACCTAGTACGAACACTGTGAGGCCGCAGCCGAACAGCAGCCACCAGCCCGCGTGGCTGGCGGCCGGCAGGCCGGTGCGGGCCGGACCGGTGGCCCGGGCCACGACCACGGAGCCGATGATCGCCACACCGAGCGTCTGCCCGACCTGGCGGCTGGTGGAGGCCACCGCCGCGGCGACCCCGGCCTGGGTCCGCGGCATGCCGGACACCGCGGTGTTGGTGATCGGCGGGTTCAGGACGCCGAAGCCCAGGCCCAGGACGGCGTAGGAGGCCAGCAGCAGTGCCAAGGGCGTGGTGGCCGAGAGCCCGGTCAGCATCAGGGCACTGAGAGCCAGCAGCAGGCCGGCGGCGATCAGCGGCACCCGCGGTCCGTGGTTGGCCACCCACCGGCCCGAGCGCGGTCCGGCGATGATGCTGGCCACGGCGATCGGCAGGGTGAGCAGACCGGCCTTCAGCGCGCTGTACCCGAGTGCGTCCTGCAGATACAGGGTGTTCATGAACAGGAATCCGCCCAGCGCCAGGAACCCCGAGACCGCCATCAGCGTGGCGCCGGAGAACGGCAGGCTCCCGAAGAACCGCGGGTCGATCAGCGGCTGCTCGCGGCGCAGTTCGTACGCCACGAACCCGGCCGCGGCCGCGATCGCCACGAGGAACACCGCGACGGTCTGGCCCGAGAGCCAACCGGCGCGCGGCGCCTCGATGATCGCGTAGGTGATGCCGGCCAGGAACACGATGCCCAGGAACTGCCCGACCGGGTCGAAACGGCGGGCGGTCGGCGCCTTGGACTCCGGCACGAAGGCCCGGGTCAGGACCACGGCCGCCACTCCGACCGGCACGTTCACCCAGAAGATGGACCGCCAGCTGAAGGCGCTCAGCAGCAGGCCGCCGACCACCGGGCCGAGCGCCATGCTCACCCCGAACGCCGCCGACCACAGGCCTATCGCCTTGGCCCGGTCCTTGGCGTCGGTGAAGACGTTGGTGATGATCGACATCGCGACCGGGTTCATCATCGCGCCGCCGACGCCCTGCAGGGCCCGGGCCCCGACCAGCGCCCCGAGGTTCGGGGCCAGCGCGCACAGCGCGGAGCCGACGACGAACAGCGAGGTCCCGGACATGAACACCTTGCGCCGGCCGAACCGGTCGCCGAGCGAGCCGGCCAGGATCAGCCCCGAGGCCAGGGTGAGCGTGTAGGCGTCGATGGTCCATTGCAGCCCGGAGACCGGGGCCTTCAGATCTCGCTGGATCGAGGGCAGGGCCACGTTCACGGCGGTGTTGTCGATGCCGACGATGAACAGACTCATGCAGCAGATCGCCAGGATGAGATAGCGACGGCTGTTCGCGCTCTCGGGCACGGTGCCTCCCCAAGAAAAGATTGTGTGTACACAATCATTGTTAGCACACAACAGTTGTGTCTGGCCAACTATTCCGCGCGCTGTAGCCTGGTGGCCATGTCCGGCACCGTGTCCCCAGCGACTCCCTCAGCGTCCCCGCGCCGCACCGTGGCCCTGGTCACGCTGGGCTGCGCCCGTAACGACGTGGACTCCGAGGAACTGGCCGGCCGGCTCGCCGCCGACGGCTGGGACCTGGTCGAGGACCCGAACGGGGCGGACATCGCGGTGGTCAACACCTGCGGGTTCGTCGAGGCCGCCAAGAAGGACTCGATCGACACGCTGATCGCGGCCGCCGACGCCAAGGACGAGGGCGCCGGTCCGAAGGCGGTGGTCGCCGTCGGCTGCCTGGCCGAGCGCTACGGACAGCAGCTCGCCGAGGCGCTGCCGGAGGCCGACGCGGTCCTGGGCTTCGACGACTACCAGGACATCAGCTCCCGGCTGACCGCGATCCTGCACGGCGAGCGGCCGATGTCGCACGTCCCGCGCGACCGTCGCACGCTGCTGCCGCTGACGCCGGTGGACCGGCAGGCGGCCAAGGGCGGCGTGGCGGTGCCGGGGCATGGCGACGTCGATGTCGCTGCCGATGCCGATGCCGATGCCGATGCCGATGCCGATGCCGGTCTCGGGCAGGCCGCGGCGGCTTCCGCGACCGCCGTCGCCGAGCGCCCCGACGACCCGACCCTGTCCCCGGTCGCCCCGCCGACCCGCCGGGTCCTGCGCCGCCGCCTCGACAACGGCCCCTCGGCCCCGCTCAAGCTGGCCTCCGGCTGCGACCGCCGCTGCTCGTTCTGCGCGATCCCGGCCTTCCGCGGCTCCTACCTGTCCCGCCGCCCGCACGACATCCTCGACGAGGGCCGTTGGCTGGCCGGGCAGGGTGTGCGCGAGCTGGTCCTGGTCTCGGAGAACTCCACTTCCTACGGCAAGGACCTCGGCGACCTCAAGCTCCTTGAGACGTTGCTGCCCGAGCTGGCCGCCATCGACGGCGTGGACTGGCTCCGGGTCAGCTACCTGCAGCCGGCCGAGATGCGCCCGACGCTGATCGACGTGATGTCCTCGACCGAGGGCGTCGTGCCCTACTTCGACCTCTCCTTCCAGCACTCGGCCCCCGGCCTGCTGCGCCGGATGCGCCGGTTCGGCGGGACCGAGTCGTTCCTGGAGCTGCTGGAAACCATCCGCACCCGGGTCCCGCACGCCGGTGTCCGCTCCAACTTCATCGTCGGCTTCCCGGGCGAGACCGCGGCGGACTTCGAGGAGCTGGAGAGCTTCCTGGCGCAGGCCCGGCTGGACGCGATCGGCGTGTTCGGGTACTCCGACGAGGACGGCACCGAGGCCGCCGGCTACGAGGACAAGCTGGACGAGGACGAGATCGGCGAGCGGGTCGCGCACCTGACCAGCGTGGCCGAGGAACTGACCGCGCAGCGCGCCGAGGACCGGATCGGCGAGCGGATCGACGTGCTCGTGGAATCCGTGGCGCCCGACGGTGTGGCCGAGGGCCGCGCGGCGTTCCAGGGCCCGGAGGTCGACGGCTCGGTCATGCTGGTGCCGGCCTTGGAGCCGGGCGTACCCACCGTCGAGCTCGTCCCCGGCGTGATCGTGCCGGCGAAGGTGGTGGGAAGTGAGGGGGTGGATCTGCACGCGGTGGCGATCACTCCCCTAAGCTTGGTCGGGTGAAGCCCGCCCTCCCAGACCCGCTGACGCTTGAGGCGTCCCCGGCGGGTCTGTGGAACATGGCCAACATCCTGACGATGGTCCGGCTGCTGCTGGTGCCGTTCTTCGGCTACCTGCTGGCCCACGACCACGGCCGCTCGGCCGCCTGGCGCGGCATGGCCTGCGCGGTGTTCGTGGTCGCCAACATCACCGACACCCTGGACGGCAAGGTCGCCCGGGCCCGCAACCTGGTCACCGACTTCGGCAAGATCGCCGACCCGATTGCCGACAAGGCCCTGATGGGCACCGCCCTGGTGATCCTCAGCGCGCTCGGTGAGCTGAACTGGTGGGTCACGATCGTGATACTGGCCCGCGAGCTGGGCATCACGCTGCTCCGCTTCTGGGTGCTGAAGTACGGCGTGATCGCGGCCAGCCAGGGCGGCAAACTGAAGACCTTCCTGCAGGGCTTCGCGATCCTCTTCTACCTGATCCCGACCTCGGCTACCTGGTGGCACTGGGTCAGTGTGGTGACGATGGCCGCCGCTCTGGTGCTGACCGTGGCGACCGGTGCTGACTATGTCGCGCGGGCGGTGCGGCTGCGGCTGAGCGGACAGAAGCGCAATGCCTGACGACGGCACTGGCACTGGCGCCGGCACCGGTACCGGTACCGGTACCGCCGACCGGATCGCGGAGCTCGCGCGGAGAGTGGTCCTGGACGGGACGGCCCGCGGGCACACCGTCGCGGTCGCCGAATCCCTGACCGGCGGGCTGGTGGCGGCCGCGATCACCTCGGTGCCGGGGGCTTCGGCGGTGTTCCGCGGTTCGGTGACCGCGTACGCCACTGAGATCAAGGCCTCGGTGCTCGGCGTGGACGCCGACCTGCTGGCCCGGGTCGGCGCGGTGGATCCCGAGGTGGCGCGGCAGATGGCAGCCGGTGTCCGACGACTGCTCGGGGCGACCATCGGCCTGGCCACGACCGGTGTGGCCGGTCCCACCGAGCAGGACGGCAAACCGGTCGGGCTGGTCTACATCGGCTATGACGGTCCCGCGGGTCTGATCGCCAGGGAGTTGCGACTGGCAGGCGATCGCGAAGCGATTCGCGCGCAGACCGTGGCGCAGGCGCTCGCTCTCGTCTTCAGCTAGGCGTCTTCAGCTTCGGGCTAGGCGTCCTTGGCCGGGCGGCTAGGCGTCCTCGGCCAGGTGCTTTCGGGTGCGCTCGGTTTCGGGTGTGCTCACCCGAAACCCAAGGACCCGAGCCACGCCGAACAACGCGGCGCCGCACAACGCGTATGACCCCAGGACGTCCGACACCCAGTGGTAGTCCATCCACACCAGCGAGAAGCCCACGGCCAGCGCCCACAGGGTCATCGCGGTGGCGATCGCGACGCGCGCCCGGTGCCCGGTGAACACGTAGGCCAGGATCAGCGCCGCGGTGCCGTATCCCAGCATCGTGTTGCCGGTGTGGCCGGACGGGAAGTAGCCGAGGCCGCCGGAAAGCGCGTTGCCGGCCATGCTGGGGCCCGGCCGGTCGCCGATCGCCTTCAGGACCAGGACGACCAGCAGCGCCGCGTAGCCGGCCGCCATCGCCAAGACCGGTCGCCGGCTGCGCCTGACTGCCGCAGCGCCGAGGCCGACCACCGCCAGCGCCGTCATCGGCACCTGGACCTGGAACGGGATGCCGGGGACGGTGACGCCGCCGCCGAGGTCGGCGATGGCCTTGAACACCGGCCAGCGGTGCTTGCCGTCCGTCGCGTGCGCGACGTTCTGGATGTGGTCGCGGGCCCAGACATCGAACGAGGTCAGGAAGGTCGGCCTGGCCAGCACCAGGACCCACAGCACCAGGAAGATGCCGAGCAGGATCAGCGGGATCCGGACCTCCGGCCGCCGCAGCGAGTCCCACCGGCGGCCGGCCTGCTGCTCCCGGTCGGCGACCTCGATCCGCACGTCACTCATCACCGCCCACTTTCGCATACCGAACCGGCTACCGTGCCGACTATGGAACGCCTCACCATCATCACCGGCGGCGGCCGGGGCATCGGCCGCGCCACCGCGCTGCGCCTGGCCCGCGACGGCCACGACATCGCCTTCAGTTACCTCAGCGACGACAGTGCGGCGAAGGCGACCGCGGACGAGGTCCGCGAGCTCGGCCGGAACTGCGTCGCGGTCAAGATGGACACCACCGACGAGGCCGACGTGGACCGGCTCTTCGACACCGCGATCGGCGAGCTCGGCGGGCTGACCGGGCTGGTCAACAACGCCGGTGTGACCGGCCCGCTGACCCGCCTGGTCGACGCCGATCCGGCCGACATCCGGCGGGTGGTGGACGTGAACGTGGTCGGCTACCTGCTGTGCTGTCGGCGGGCGGCCAAGGAGATGGCCGCGCGCGGCGGCGGCGCGATCGTCAACGTCTCCTCCGGTGCCGCGACGCTCGGTTCGCCGGGCGACTATGTGCACTACGCCGGGGCCAAGGCCGCCATCGACTCGTTCACCGTGGGGCTGTCGAAGGAACTCGGGCCGGACGGCATCAGGGTGAACTCGGTCCAGGCCGGTCTCATCCGGACCCGCATCCACGCCGACATGGGCGATGCGGAGCGCGCGGAGCGGCGCGGCGCGCTGCTCCCGCTCGGCCGTGCCGGGGAGCCGGACGAGGTCGCGGCGGCGATCGCGTGGCTGCTCAGTGACGACGCCAGCTATGCCACCGGTGCGGTGCTGCGCGTGGCCGGCGGGTTGTAGGCGGTTTCTTCGGCGGTGTGGTGCCGGCGGTGCGGGCGTTCTCCTTGGGCGGTGCCGGCGCTTCACTCTGGCGGTGCGGGCCCGCACTACCCGGCCCGCACTATGCCGCCTTCATAGGCACGGATGACCAGCTGGGCCCGATCCCTCGCCTCAAGCTTGGCCAGCAGCGCCGACATGTGTGTCTTGACCGTGGACATCGAGACGAAGAGGTTCGCGCAGATCTCGGTGTTGGACAGCCCCCGTGCGACGAGGACCAGGACCTCCAGTTCGCGAGCGGTCAGGCCGTCGAGCTCGGCGTCCGGCACCGTCGTCGGGTGGTTCGGTGCGGTGCGTCCCCGGACGAATTCCGTGATCAGCCGCCGGGTCGCGGCCGGGGTCAGCAGCGCCTCGCCGCCGCGGATCACCTCGATCGCCTTGATCAGGTCGGCCGGCGGCGAGTCCTTGAGCAGGAAGCCGCTGGCTCCGGCGAGCAGGCCCTCGTAGACGTACTCGTCGAGGTCGAAGGTAGTCAAGATCAAAACCCTGATGCCGTCGGTGGCCGCGGTGATCCGGCGGGTGGCCTCGATGCCGTCCAGCACCGGCATCCGGACATCCATCAGGACCAGGTCCGGACGCAGCTGGGCGGCCAGCCGCACGGCCTGCGCGCCGTCCGCGGCCTCGCCGACGACTTCGCAGCCGTCGTAGCCGTTGACCAGGGCCCGCAGCGATGCCCGGAGCAGGGCCTGGTCGTCGGCGAGCAGGATGCGGCTCATGCCGGGAACCTCGCCGCCACCACGAATCCGCCGTCGGCCGCGGATCCGGCCGAGAACGTGCCGCCGAACAGCTCGGTGCGCTCGGCCATGCCGCGCAGGCCGTGGCCGGGCGGGCTCGCGGGCGCGGGCGGCAGCCTGTCCGGCGGCGGGGGATTGGCGATCGTGACCGCCACCTCGTGCGGCTCGAAGCGCAGGAGTACCGAGCCGGAGGTGGTTCGCGCGTGGCGCAGGATGTTGGTCAGGGATTCCTGCACGATCCGATACACGGCCAAGCCGACCGCCGCGGGGATGGTTCGGCGCTCGCCCTCCTCCCGGAGGCTGATCCGCAATCCGGCTTGGGTGGCCTGGGAGATGAGGGTGCCGATGTCGACGAGATCCGGCACCGGTGCTCTATCCGGGGGTGACGCCGCGGAGGCGGCCGAGGTCTCCGAGGTCGACGGGGTGCCGCGGAGCACTCCGAGCAGCTGCCGCATGTCGATCATCGCTGTGCGGCCGGTTTCCTCGATGGCCGTCAACGTTGCGCGCATCTGGTCGGCTTCGTGCTCGCGGAACACGGCGACCCCGGCCTGCACGGTGATCAGGCTGAGCGCGTGCGCGACGACGTCGTGCAGCTCCCGGGCGATCCGCAGTCGTTCCCGGGCCATCCGCGAGGTGACTTCGGCCTCGATCTTGGCGGTGCGCTCGGCGGCCATCGCTTCCCGGTGCTGCCGCTGCTGGCGGACGGCGTAGCCGGTCAGGGCCGGTCCGACGCCGATCGTGACCGCGCTGAGCACCGTGACCGACGGCGGGTAGTGCAGGCCCGACAGGATCGCCAGGGCCGCCACCAGGACCCCGGCGGAGGCCAGCGTGACGACGCGGCCGGAGCAGGAGGTCGCGACCGTGTAGAGCGCGAACATCATCGCGAACGGCCCGTAGGCGTTGTAGGGCGGCGCGGAGGAGGCCAGGGTGACGGTCGCGGCGGTGAGCAGCAGCCAGACGGCCAGCGGGAAGCGGCGGCGGGCCAGGAACGCCAGCGTGACGCCGAGGACCAGCAGCGACAACCACGGGTTCTGATGGGCCGGGCTGGTCGCGGCCGGGTTGGACGTGGCCGGGCGGGACCGGCCGACCGGTATCAGGATCAGCAGCACCACCACCGTGTCCAGCGCCACCCAGTGCCACGGCCGCATCCGCGCGAGGAGCCGGGCGCCTTCGGGCGTCCGGCTCGGCGGAGGCGCGGGGTGCGCCGCGAGGTCGGCCATGAGCCGACGGTAAGCCCGCGGACGTGCGGTGATCAACGAAAACCGGGAAAACCATACCGGGGTAGGAGACAAGAGACCGGACCGTGCTCCGATGCGCGCCCAGCCAGCCCTTTGCGATCGTAAACGCATGATCGAAATCGAGGACCTGAGCAAACGCTACGGCGACCGATACGCCGTACGCGACCTGACGTTCAGCGTGTTTCCGGGCCGGGTGACCGGCTTCCTCGGGCCGAACGGCTCGGGGAAGTCCACCACGATGCGCGCCGTCCTCGGCCTGGACCTGCCCACCGCCGGCCGGATCCGGGTCGACGGCCGCCCCTACGCCGCGCTGGAACGGCCGCTGACCCACGTCGGCATGCTGCTCGACGCCGGGGGAGTGCACCCCGGCCGCAGCGCCCGCCAACACCTGCGGGCGGTGGCCGCGGCCGGGAGACTCCCGGCCCGCCGGGTGGACGAGGTGCTGGCCCGGGTCGGCCTGACCGACGCGGCCGGCCGCCGGGCCGGCGAGTTCAGCCTCGGCATGCGGCAGCGGCTGGGAATCGCGACCGCGCTGCTCGGCGATCCGGGGATCCTGTTGCTCGACGAGCCGGTCAACGGACTGGATCCGGAGGGCGTCCGGTGGATCAGGGACCTGATGAAGAGCCTGGCCGCCGAGGGACGCACGGTGTTCGTCTCCAGCCACCTGATGAGCGAGATGGAGAACACCGCCGACCACCTGGTGGTGATCGGGCGGGGCCGGTTGATCGCCGACATCCCGGCAGGTGAGCTGATCGAGCGCTACAGCGACGGATTCCTGAGCGTGCGCACCACTGATCCCGGTCGACTGATCACCGTCCTGGCCGCGGCCGGAGCCCAGGTGACGCCGGAAAATGCCGACACCGTACGGGTGGACGGGCTGTCGGGGGACGCCGTGGCCCGGTTGGCGCACCAGGCCGGAGTACTGGTGCTGGAGACGGCGCGGCATGCGACGTCGTTGGAGGACGCCTATCTGCGGCTGACCGATGCCGCGGTCGAGTACCGGGGGGTGCCGGCATGATCAAGTCGGAGTGGATCAAGCTCTGGAGCGTGCGCTCGACCTGGTTCGCGCTCTACGTGGCGGCGGCCGGGACGATCGGCCTCGCGGCGACCTATGCACTGGTCGCCAAGGCCGGAGACGTGGAGCCGACCGACGCCTTGCAGGGAGCGGTATTCGGGCAGCTGGCGTTCGGCGTGCTCGGAGTGCTGGTCGTCTCGTCGGAGTTCACCACCGGGCTCATCCGGACCACGTTCGCGACGATACCCCGCCGACGCATAGTGATCACGGCGAAGGCCGGTCTGCTGTTCGCGGTGCTGATAGCCGCAGGGCAGGTGGTCTCGTTCGCGGCGTTCTTCACAGCGGAGATCTTGTTGGCACGACGCGGCGTGCACTTCTCGCTGACGAACCACGACGTGCCGGTATCAGTACTCGGATGCGGCTTCTGCATGGCCTTCATCGGGATGTTCGGATTCTGCCTCGGGGTGCTGTTACGCCGGACGACCGCGGCCGTCGCGACCTTCGTCGGCGTCGTCTTCGTCGGGATGGGTGTGATCCCCGCGTTGCTGCCGGACAGTCTGCGAGCCGACGCGGTGCGCCTGACGTTCACCAAGGTCGGGGAGGCGATGGCCACGCCAGGACGCACGGCGCCGCGTTTGGCGAACGACCATGTGTTGAGCACCGGGCCCGCGTGGGGCGTGTGCCTGCTGTACCTGGCAATCTCCGTCGCGGCACCACTGTTGATCGTCACCCGACGCGACACGAATTGAGGGCCCTGATATGCAGCTACTACCGCATCAGTCAACGTTCGCCCGGGTGACGACCTGGCGTAGGCGGGCCGCCGCGTTCTATCTATGCGCTACTCCGCCGGCGGCTTCCAGATATACGGAGTGGTCGTCGTCACCGAACTCATGCCGAGCCGCTCGAGAATGGGCCGGGAGTCCTCCGTGCAGTCCACCTGGAGGAATTCGTATCCGCGGGCGAGCGCCACCTGTGCTCGGTGCGCCACCAGGGCTTTGTAGACGCCCTTGCCGCGCCACTCGGGTCGAGTGCCGCCGCCCCACAGGGAAGCGAACCGTCCGGGACCGAACCGCAGCCAGCCGGAACACACTGCCTGGTCGCCGGCCTCGGCCAGAACGACGAGCGTCCCCTTCTCGACCTCGCTCGCCAGATAGTCCACCATGCCGGGGAACTTCTCGCCGAACGCCGCCAGGTTCAGTTCGTCGATCTTCTCCAGGTCCGCCCGTTCGGTGACCTCACGCAGCCGCACGCCGTCCGGCGGTCGCGGTGTCGCCGCCAGCGGTGCGGCCCGGCCGATCACCACCGTCTCCTGCTCCTGTGCCATGAACCCGGCCTCGAGCAGCAGGTGCGGCAGTTCGGGCGGGGCGTCGTGGCCGTAGGTCTTCCACTCGAACGCCTGGCCGCGCTCGGCGAAGAACGCGACCTGGCGCGCGATCAGCGCCTGAAGTTCGCCGCCCTGCAGGCCGCCAAGGTGCGGGTACAGGACGAAGTTGCCGTTCCCGGCCGCGCCGGCGCGGCGGAAGAGCGGACCGTCCCGGTCCACCGTGGACCCGGGACTCTCGTTCGGGCTCGCGGTGCGCACCTCGGAGTCATAAGCGTGCAGGAGTTCGTCGTTTTCGGTCACTGTCGGCACAGTACTGGTAGGCCGCCGCGCGGCACAGGGGATTGATCGCTGTTGGTCCTGGCCTTGGCGAGCAGGGCGAGGTCTACATGTGCACGACGCCGCCGCCCTGCTCTTCGGGATCTGTCTTTGGCGCACCCGATCTGTAGAGCAGGAAGCAGACGACCATGCCGACGGCGAAGAACGCTGCGGACCAGCGGTAGGCGGTGGCGTAGCTGTGCAGGTTTGCTTGGGCCGTCACCAGTGCGGATGGTGTCTTGCCCTTGGCGTAGTTCGCCGCGGCTGTGGCGGCCAGGGTGGACAGGAGTGCGGTGCCGATGGAGCCGCCGACCTGCTGGCAGGTGTTGACCATCGCGGAGGCGACGCCGGCGTCGTCGGGGCGTACGCCGTAGGTGGCCATCGCCATTGCCGGGGCGAAGATCAGGCCCATGCCGAAGCCGAGGACCAGGAGTGGGGGTAGGACGTGTGGGGCGTAGGAGCTGTGCAGGTCCAGGCGGGTCAGCCAGAGCATGCCGATCAGGCCGCAGAGCATGCCGACGGGGACCAGTGGTCGGGGACCGATTCTTGGCAGCAGTCCGATTGTCGCGATCTGTGCGGCGACCATCAGTGTGGCGATCATCGGTAGGAATGCCAGGCCGGTTTTGACCGGCGAGTACCCGAGGATCACCTGGAGGTAGTAGGTCAGGAAGAGGAAGACGCCGAACATGCCGGCGCCGGTGACGAACATGCCGAGGTAGGACGCGCCGCGGTTGCGCTCGCCCGGGACGCGCAGGGGGAGCAGCGGGTGCGGGGCCCGGGTCTGCCACCAGGCGAAGGTGATGAGCAGGATGCCGCCGAGGAGCAGGCTTACCCAGGATTGCGGGGAGCTCCATCCCTTCTCCTCGGCCCGGGAGAAGCCGAAGACCAGCAGGAACAGTCCTGAACAGGCCAGTACGGTGCCCGGGATGTCGAGTGTCGGGCGGCCGGCGGGGCGGTGGTTCGGGACGTAGGCCAGTGCGCCGACCAGGGCCACGGCCGCGATCACCAGGTTGATGAACAGCGTCCAGCGCCAGTTCAGGTATTCGGTGAGCAGGCCGCCGAGCAGGAGTCCGATTGCGCCGCCGGCACCGGCTACCGCGCCGTAGACCGCGAAGGCCCTGTTTCGCTCGGCCGGGCGGGTGAAGGTGGTGGTCAGGGCGCTCAGGGCGGCCGGGGCGAGCAGGGCGCCGAACAGGCCTTGGAGCGCGCGTCCGCCGATCAGGACCCCGACGTTCGGCGCGATACCGGCCAGGGCTGAGGCCACCGCGAAGCCGACCAGGCCGCCGACCAGCGCGGTGCGCCGGCCGAACAGGTCGGCGAAGCGCCCGCCGACCAGTAGCAGCGAGCCGAAGGCGAGGGCGTAGGCGGTGACGATCCACTGCCGTGAGCCGTTGTTGAAGCCCAGGTCGCGCTGCGCCGAGGGGAGCGCGATGGTCACCACCGTCGCGTCCAGGACCACCATCAGCTGCGCCAGGCTCACCACGCCGAGGATCATCCACTCGTGGGGTGCCCGCGGGCCGTATCCGTCGTCCTCCGCAGCCTGTTTCGCGGCGTTGGACGCGGTCGTCGCACTCTCCGACGGCGATGCCATGTCGGTCCCTTCCTGGGCGACAAGTCGATGAGTCCGACGCTATGCCGGGCCGCTGCGAGCCGCATTTCGGGAGGCGAGGGCTACTCAGCGCGAGCCGACCAGGTGCGCGTAGACGATGACGTTGTCGGCGTAACCGGTCCGGCGGTCATAGCGGCCACCGCAGGTGATCAGCCGCAGGGCCGCGTAGCCGGTGGGCCCGTAGACCTCGCGGGTCGGGAAACCGGTCTTCGGCACCAGCGCGACCGAGTCGACCCGGAACTCCGCGACCCGCCGATCCGCCCGCGCCACATCGACATCGTCCCCGGGCCGCACCGCCCCGAGCTCATAGAACGCGGCACGATTGCCCGGCGCGAACCGCGAATCGACATGCCCGGTGATGACAGCGGGCCCAGCCTGCCCCGGCGCGGGCCCGCGGTCGTACCACGCGGCCATCAGCGGCTCCTTGGCCGGCGGCACCCCGATCTCGCCGTCCTGGGCCAAACCCAGCGCGAGGACATTGGCATGAATGCCCACCCGAGTGACGGTGACGCGCGTCGGCCGGGCATAGCCCAAGGGCGCGGCCCGGTGCCCAACAGCGCCGACGGCACGGTTCGCCCACGCCGGGGGCAAGGGCGGCGGCACCGGATCGGCGAGTGTCAGCGCGCGAACAAGGAAACCGGACCCGACGACGACCGCCGCCAGCGACGCGAAGGCCAAAGCCCGCCCCGGGTGGCGTGCCTCGGGCACCGCGAGCTCAGCCTTCGGCGGCAGTGTGCTGCCCCGTGACCCGCCTCGCACACCGACCTCAAGATGCGAACCACCGGCGGCCGGGGCCTCGGGAACACGCTCGCCGATGGCGTGGAAGATCGGGCGGCGCGATGCAAGGGGCGGCTTGAGGTAGTTCTCAGTGGGCATGGCGCCGAGTGCGCCGCTGTTCGGGCTGCCGCCTGGGCTGCTGCCCGTACTGCCCGTACTGTCGCCCGCGCCGCCGCCTGGGATGCCTACTGCACTGCCTGCACTGCCGACTGCGCCGCGGATCGGGCTGCTGCTGACCGCAGCGCTGACTGCACTGCCTACTGCACTGCCTGGGCTGCCGACCGCAGCGCTGACCGCGCTGTCGGCTGCGCTGCCGATCGGGATGCCGACCACCGTCGGGTCGTTCATCCGCGGGCGCCTGCTCGGCGGCGGCGGATGAAGGAGGCGGTGCCGAAGGCTAGGCCGCCTAGGAGGAATGCGCTGCCTACGGCTGCGTCGCCTATGCCGAGGTGGTCTTCGGCGGAGCCGTCGCCGGTGGCCGCGGCGCCGGCGGGGGTGAGTGCGGCGCGGCGGGTGGTGCTGATGTGGACTGTGGCGGTCAGGGTGCTGCCGCAGTGGAGGGTGATCGTGTAGGTGCCCGCTGCCAGGCCTTCGCGGAGGGTGCCGCCTCCGCCGGTCATGTTGGACAGGGGGGCCAGGTTGATCGGGGCGGTGAGGGCTTGGGAGGTCGCGGTGCCGTTGGGGGCGGTGCATTCGTTGGCGTCGTAGACCCAGACCTGGG
>NZ_JAAFYZ010000195.1 GCF_018274385.1 Catenulispora pinistramenti
GTTGGGCGCGGTGGTCGGAGTGGGGGCGGGTGAGGGTTGATGGCGGTGAGGGTTGATGGCGCGGTGAGGGTTGATGGCGCGGTGAAGGCTGATGGCAGCTGATGACAGCTGTCCTTCAGGCCATGGCGAACAGCGACCGCTGATCTTCCGGCGGGCATCGCTTCATTTGGGGCAGCCCGCTGGCGGCGACGGGCTCGCGCATGCTCTAGTCCGAAGACCCGGCGCGGCTCGCTAGTCCTCGAAAAGCTCCTCCAACGCCCGCTCCAGGACGTCCTCTGGCGGGGTGGGGCATTGCCAGCCGGCGGCTTGCATGGCGGCGAGGAATTCGGGTTCGGGGGCGAAGCCGTACTCGCTGAGGTAGTAGGTGAGGGCGTCGTTCCAGATCCAGGTGCCGTCGGTGCGGAAGCCCATGGGGACTACTTCGCCTCGGGCGGGTTCGACGAAGTCGGGTTCGGAGGCCGTCGTCATGAGCAGGGGTGTGCCTGCCGCGAGGTAGGCCAGGGGTTGGGTGCGGTCTACCGGGTTCAGACGGGGGTGGTCCGGGGCGTAGTAGGGGACGCCGTCGGTGGCGCCGTCGAAGACTCTCGCGATGCGGGTCGTGGTCGTCATGGTCGTCGTCCTAGTCGGTCGGTGCTGTGGTGCGGAATTCGCGCAGGGCGTGCAATACATGATCGCGCGAGGACAGCCCGGGCACCCGCTCCAGGAGAGCGGCTTCCGGGACCGTGCCGGGGGACAGGCTCACGCGCAGGATGAGCCGGTGGAAGCCGTCGGTGGAGGTCTCGCGCGCCAGGTGCTCCAAGCGGGTGAGCTCGTCGGGGGTGAAGCGGCTGAGTGCTTCGCGGGTCGCGGCGTCGATCGGAGTCGCGGCGGGGTCTGGCTCCTCGTGCGGGGGCGCGGCGGCCGGTTCCTCGGCTGGATTGGCTGCCGGGTGATGTGGCTGCGGTCCTGGTTCCGGTTCGGGTTCGGGTTCCGGTTCAGTGTTGCGCACCGGTTCGGGTACTGGCTCGGGCTCTGCTTCGGGCTCGGGCTGCGGCTCTGGCAGCGGCCGGGTGAGCGCCGCCGTCGCGCGGAACACCGCGACGGCATCCGGGTCCGGCGCCGGGCCGGACCGGAGATGGTCGAGGAACTCGGCCACCGGCGCGACGCCGTGCTCGCGCACGTAGTAGCCGATGGCATCGCTCCACACCCATACCCCGTCGGTGCGGAAGCTCATCGGGACCCGGCCGCGGTGCTCCGGGCGCAGCAGGTCGTCCAGGCGTGCGGTGGTGGACAGGACGAGCGCTCCGGCGGCCAGTGAGGCGGCGACCGCGGCGCGCTCGGGGCCGGCCAGGCGGGGGCGGTCCGTGGCGAGGGTCGGGGTGCCGTCGGAGGCTTCGTCGTAGACCGGGGCCAGGCGCACCGGTTCGGAGCGGGTGCGGGTCCACAGCAGTGCGGAGGCGGCGCGTGCGGCCTTTTGGTACCCGGGCAGGGGCTCGTCCGCCGTGAACGCCTCCACTTGGGGATGCGGCTCGCCGAGTTCGGCCAGCCGGTCCTGGAGTGTGGCCGCCGCCTGCCACGGCTCGCTCGCGGCGGCCACGGCCAGCAGGAACACCCGGCGTGGCGCGGGCCAGGGTGCGCCGTCGGCCGGGGAGCGCCAGGCCCGCCACAGTGCGACGGCGCCGGTGAGCCCGGCCATCGCGTCGATGCCGGCGCGGTCCAGGTCGTCGGTGAGATCGGTGAGATCGGCGAGGTCGGCGAGGTCGGCGTCCGGGCCGGACGTGAGGTCCAGACAGGGCCCGAACTCGTGGCCGCGGCGTTGGATCACCTCTGGAGAAGCGGGGGCGAACACATGCGTCGGCTGCGCGTCGATCGCGGGGTCCGTCGTCTCGATCTGATCGACGACCACCGGATCGAACCCGGCGGCCTCGAGGATCCACCGCAGCAGCGCGGCATCCTCGGCTGGCAGGGTCTGCTGCTGCGACACGCAATACGCCACGATCGCCTGGGCCAGGTTCTCCGGCTCGTGGGCCGCGAGCCAGCCCCGGCTCAGGGTCAGCAGTTCGTCGGGGACCCGCCCGGCCAGGCGGAGCAGCATGCTGTGACAAGCCTCGCCCATCGTCGGGACGGCAGCGGCGTCGGTCGAGGTCATTTTCCGAGTCCCATCCTCGTCAGCAGGGGCAGGCGCGACGGCGCGTCCAGGGCGGCGATCAGCGCGCCGAGATCGGTGTACCAGTGACTGCCCGGGTTGGGCACCAGGACACCGTCGCGATAGCCGACCCACCCGGCGCGATCGGGCAGGAACCGGTCCGCGAGCGCCGTGATCGCGCCGGTCCAGGAGGAACCCGAGGAGAGTTCCGCGGCGGTTCCGTGAGAGCCGATGACGTGGATCGCCGTCGGCAGCGTGGCAGCGGCAATCGCTGCCGGTGTCGCGCCGCCGGCCGCCGACGTCACGGATGCTGTGGCGGCGTTGCCCGCCACCCGCCGAGCGTTCTCAGCGCTGACCTCCCGCGCCAGCTCACCGCTGTCAGCACCGTGAATCACCAGGCGTTTGGGCAGCGGAGTGGCCGAGGCGGCCAGCCCATCGATGAGCGCCCCGGCCAACTCCTGCCGGGTCATCGGCCGGCCCCGCAACGTGTAGCCACCCGCGGCGTCCGGGCGGCTGCCCACGGCCAGGATCACGGTCTCGGGCAGCGGCGTCAGGCTGTGCGCGGCGGCCAATTGCGTGTTGTCCTCGGGCAGCGCGAAGCCGGACGGCGAGTACTGCAACGCGGTCTTCACCGCCGCGGATGCCGTCGCGGCGCCGGTGAGATCGCCGCGGTGTTCGGCGTCGGCGGTCTGTGCGGTGCCCGCGTCCCGCGCTGCGGCTGTCGAAACCGGATGGCTCGCCGCGGTCTGGGCCGCTGCCCGGTCCACCTCATCGACGGCCCGGCGAGCCCCGTCGACCCGGTCCTGCGCGGCGCCGATCCGTCCCCGCGCGCCGACGGCGACCCGGCCGCGCTGCCAGGCCTGCTCGATCAGCGTCTCCCGGTCTCGCAGGGTATTGCGAAGCTGGAACAGGCGTGCAGTGTCGTGCGCCTGTTGGGCCGCGTCGAGATCCGCGCGCAGCTGGCCCACGGTCCGTGGATCGGTGTTCCGATGCTCCGCCAGCGCCTGTTGAGCGTCCAGTGCGGCCTGCATCGCGGGCTGTTCCCGGCTGGAGACGGCTGTCAGGTCGTCCTGTGCCGTGGCGAGCCGGTCCTGCCGTCCCGCCGCGTCCGGCGCCAGCCGCCGGTGGTCGGCGACGTCCCGCTGCGCGTCTGTGTGTTCTGTTGCCGCAGGCTCGAAGACGTGGTGTTCCAGATGGTCGGGCACCGCGCCCCGGTAGTGCACCAGCGCCACGTCCACCGGCCGGCCGGTGTCGACGGCGAGTCCGCGCGCCGCCCGCAGGAAGTCGTCCGCGCCGGTCGCCCCGTTCAGATCGGCCACCAGCCGCAGCGGTTCGGTGGCGCGGCCGGGGTCGGGGTCGGAACCGGGGTCGGAGCCGGCGGCCCCGGCGATCCTCGTCACCGCGGCGGCGCGCGCCTGTGAGTCATCCGGCAGGGTCTTGGCATCGGGGTGCACGACCTGCGAGGGATAGTCCTGCGCTGCCTTCTTGGCCCAGTCCGCGGGCAGCAGCCCGGTGAAATCCTTGCCGGACTCGATGATGAGCGAGTGGTCCCGTGATCCGGCGACGACATAGGTCGCCCGGCCGCCGTACGGATAGGAGTCCCCGCTGTACTGCCGGTTGTACTCGACGTAGTCCCCGGTCGTCGCCTCCATCTCCACGCCGGAGTGCGTCGAGGGCCCCGTGTCCGGGAGCCCGGCGCCGTCGTTGGTGCTGCCGCCGAGGCTGAAGTCGCCGGACCATTCGGTGCCGCCGGCCTCCTTGAACATCGGCTCGTCCGCGCGCTCGGTGAAGGTCAGGCCGCTGTAGCTGCTCGGCTCGCCGATCGGCCGGATCACGCCGACCCGGACGCCGAGCGTGCCGGAGGGCAGCTCGAAGGACCCCTGGAACAGGTCCCGGGTGTTGTCGCGGACGTTGCGGTTGGTCAGCGACTCGGTCAGGCGGCTGCCCTGGTCGCTGGTCGGGGCGAAGCGGCCCAGGTGCGGCGGGGTCGGCGTGCCGTCGGTGCGGTCGGCGCCGCGGGCCGTCCCGGCCAGGTAGGGAGCGCTGCCGTGCCGGCTCAGCGTCGCCGCCGGGGCCCAGGCCGCGACGTGTTCGAGGTCGGGGAAGCTCAACGCCTGCAGCTTCCCGCCGAGTTCGTGTTCGAGCATGTCCGGTCCGGTCCGGTCGGCGTCCGTCGAGGCCCTGACTGTGGGCGTGGGCCCCGGTTCGGGCCGTGGCGGCAATGGATCGCCGGGCTGTCGGGCCTCGGTGAGGTGGCGCGGCACGACGTTGCGCATCGTGACGTGGGTCCGGGCGCCGGCCGCGTCCGGCGCGGTGGTGATCGTCACCAGCGGTGTCGGTCCGGCGGTGGACGTGCCCGGGTGCGGGAGCCGGGCCATCGGCTCGGGCAGTTCGGTGTCGTCGTGGATCTCGATCCGCAGCCGGAACCTGTGCTCGAACTCGTCGCTCTCGGCCGCGACGGCGGCGGCCCGCCGGATGTCCCGGACGACGGCCTGAGTGCCCGTGGTCTTCTCCAGGGTCGTCACCCGCTCCACCCTGGCGCCCGGGGTCCCGCCGGCCAGGCCGTCCGGGGTGAACTGTCCGCCCACTTCGGCGAAGACCGACGCGTGCAGCCCTTGGTGCTCAAGGTGCGCGTCCTGCTTCAGTGACTGCCCACCGAGGGTCACCACGCCCTTGTCGCGCTCCCGGATGTGGTCGCTGTCGTCGTGCTCGGCGATGGCCCGGACCGTCAGCCGGCGGGTGCTGCCCAGCGGGCCCGGGATCTCAATGCGGTGGGTCAGGCCGACGTTCAGCAGGTCGTGCGGGTGGGCCTTGAGCGCCTCGGGATCGAACTTGGCGGTGACCGCGCGCCAGATGTCGGAGGCGTCGGTCAGGTGCTCGGGTCCCACTAGGCCGGTGCTTTGCAGACCGTGCTTGATCGCCCCGGTGATGCCGACACCAGCCGGCAGTTGTTCGGGTCCGTCGGGATGCTTCGGTCCGCTCTCGGAGAAGACCGCGGATGTGTCGTCGAAGTGCGTCGAGTAGCCGGCCGCGAATGCGGCGTCGTGGTGCGCGATGGAGCGGGTCTGCTCCGCCTTCGGCAACGGTGCCAGACGCGTCGGGTCGGCTATGTCGTCGGCCAGGGTGCGGCTCATCGAAAGCTCGGCCGAGTTCTCGACCAGCAGGTGAGCGGTGCTCGGCGTCGCGTCGTAGTGGCTGGGCCGGAGCCGGCGGCCGAGGAAGCCGTTGATCAGGCCGGCGTCCACTGGTCGGCGGTCCGCGGCGACCTCCAGGACCAGGTGCGCGCGGCGGAACTGCTGCCCGACGTTCTCGGTGAGCAGCGAGATGTCGATGCTCCCCTTCGTCGTGGATTCCGTTTTGCTGTAAAGCGTTCCGCCGACCTCGGCCCCGAGCGAGGCGGTGAACTTGTTCGAGACGCCGCGTTTCGCCCCGCCCGCGGAGGTCGCGCCGGACGGCGGCGAGAACAGCTCGTCACCGGATGGTCCGGCCGCGGACTCGTTGTCGTGGGCCTGATCGCCGGTCAGGGGCTTGTAGACCGGGCCGATCCGGCCTTGGCCGCGCATCGCGAGGTGCCCGGTGTCGGCGTTGGTCTGCTTCAGGTCGTATTCGCTGTAGCTCTCCACCGAGGCGCCGGGTCCGTCGTGTCCGGCCGCCGGGTCGGCGCCGACGAAGAACCCGCGCAGCGTGAACGAGCGCTCGGCGTCGGGGAGCCCCGGGCCCCAGTGGTACTCCTTGGGCAGCGGGATCGGTATGCCCGGCCCGCTCAGCAGCCGCGGCAGGTTGGAGCGCAGGAAGCCCTCGGCGACGGTCCGCTCGACCTCCGCGACGTAGCCGGGATGCCGCCAGGCGGCGGCGGAGATCCGCGGGTTCGCCGCCCGCGCCTGGTCGATGACCAGCTTCGAGGTGTGCCGCACCGTGGCGTCCAGGCCTGCGAACGTGACGTGCAGACCGTCGGTCCCGGACCGGCTGAAGTCGATACGGTCGGGGTGCTGCCGCAGGTCCTGGTGCTCGGCTTCGCTCAGGACGCTGGTCCGGCCGATCGTGGCGGCCACGTCGCGGTTCGCCCGCACGAAGTCGGGCCGGCTCGCGGTCGCCTCATCGGGTCGGAACGCCGAGTGCACGATCGCCGGGACCGTCACGCCTTCGCCGTCGATGATCCGGCTCACCGTGCGCCGGCGAGTGAATCCGCTCAGGTAGCGGGCCTTCTCGGTGACAGTGACCTGATACCTGGTCCCGTATTCGGGCCGGAACGCCTCGCCATTGCTCGCGCGCAGGCGGCTGTAGCCCTTGGACGCGGTGGCGCCGGACTGGACGTGCTCCTTCCCGCCGGCGATGCCGACGACGAAGTTGCCGAGGTCCAGCGCGGCGCCGTGCGGCAGCTCGACGCGGGCCCCGCCGCCGCCGTCGACACCCAATTCCCACGACCGGGTCACCGTGCTGGAGCCACCCCGGGTGCCCTTGACCTGGTGGTCGATCGCGACGTCCGGCTCGCTCGGCGTGGCCGGCCCGCTGCGGCGGTCCAGCACCACCTGGTCGACCGAGACCCGATAGGTGCGCCCCCGGAAGTGGAACTCCTCCTCGATGCCGGTGTCCAGGCCCCGGCTGCGCGATCCCCGTTGTTTCGGCGTGCCGAAGGCCAACTGCAACTGCTTGTCGAGCCGGAACCGCAGCCGGGCCGCGGTGCGGTCGCGCCGGGCGGTCGCCGTCGGATCGTCCTCGGACCGGCCCGATCGCCGGCCCCGCAGATCGGCGGACAGGTCGTTCACGATCGAGCGCACCGTGGCGTGGACCTGCTCGCCGCCGGGCAGCTCTTTGAGCGCGGCGCTGCCCAGACCGGTCCCCGACACGAGTTCCGGGGTCTCGGCGCGGGGATCGGACTCGTTCACCGCGCGCCGCGTGTGGCCGGCGAGGGTGCCGTCCGGCTTCCAGCGGACCGAACGCAGCACCCTGCCGTCCTGGCCGATCGCGCGCTCTTCGCCGAGGCGCAGCGAGATGTCCACCGGCTTGTCGCCGACGATGTCGACGGTGCGGCTGGTGACCGCGCCGGTCGCGTCCCGGGTCACCGTCTCCCGTACCCGCTCGCGGGCGTTGAGGGCGGGTGAGGCGATGCCGTGCTCGTCGACGATGCGCACCGAGCGGTCGGTGACCAGCAGCCGGGTCAGGTCGGCGGCGCTGAGACGGTCCAGGCCGGCACCGCCGTCCTCGCGGGCCGGGCTCAACCGGTTCTGGAGCTGGAGCCGTTCCTGGCGTGCTGCGGCATCCCCGGGCCATGCCTGCGGCCGGACGTCGTTGACGGCGGCCCGCAGCTCGGCCTCGAAGCGGCTGCCGCGCGGCACCACCAGTTGCAGCCCGGTCTTCCCGGCCTGGCGCGCCAGATCGACCAGGGCACTGTGCCGGGTCGCATCCGTGTCGCCCCACCGGTGTCCTCCGGTGTCGCGCCAGCCCCACACCACGTGTCCGGCCAGGTTGACGACGTAGCCCTCGGCCGGCAGGTCCGAGCGGCCGAGCAGATCGTGCTCGGCGTCCAGGGCCGTGGTGCGCAGCCCCTCGGCGGCCCCCAGGCTGTGGACGGCGGTCTTCAGCCCGGCGCCGGGCCTCCGCGGCGCGACGACCGCGATGTCCTTGGGCGCATCCGGGTCCGCGGTTGCTCGCCGCACCAGATCGCCGACGTTGTGGATGCCCTCGACGGCCGGTGGCGTGACGGCTGCCGACGGCCTGTTCCGCAACGGGTCGTTGTGGTCCTGGCTGTCCGGCAGGCCGTGCCGGGAAAGCGGTGAGGGGCCCGAGCCGTGGGCCGCGGTGAATCGCAGCATCCGCTGATACGTCTTGGGGTGGGCCGTCGCGAAGCCGGCGGTCAACCCCGGGAGCCGGTTGCCGGGGTTGATCCGGGTCGCGGCACGGCGGGCTCCGGCGGCGTCCAGGGCGGCGCGCGCCGGTACCGGCTGAGCCGCCGCCGGGTCCTGCACCGCGCGCTCGAACGCGGCGGCCTGGTGCTCGGGCACCATGATCTCGCCGGTGACTTCGGCGTGGAACGGCAGCACCGGATCGGTCAGGCCGAGGTGGTCCCGGCCGGCGTGGACGCGTCGGTCGGCCTCGATCCGGCCGTCGATCCGCAGCACGGCCTTGTAGCGGACCTTGTCGCCGCCGTGCGTGACCGCCGTCTTGGCCTGGCCCTGTACCTGCGAGGACGTGGCGTGCCCGGAGGTGAGCTTGCCGTCGATGTTGGCGGCGGCGGTGATGCCGTCGGTGAGCGAGTATTCGGCGCCGACCCGCAGCTGGGCCTGCTGGCCGTGGCGGGTGCTGTGCTCGACGGTCACGGTCTCGGCGATGTCGTTGCGGATGCCGCCCTCGGAGCTGACGTCCACCCGTTCCAGGGAGACGATGGACGCCCCCAGGCCGGTGTAGCCGGAGAAGCCCTTGAGCCGCACGAAGTTCGTCGGCAGGGATCCGGTGAACAGCGCTTGGCCGCGGTCGCGCACCGACTTCTCGTCCAGGAACCCCTCGGTGGCCGCGTCGACGACCGCGGCGGCCCGCTTGGGCGCGACCCGGCCTTCGCCGATCAGGGTCTTGAGGAACGCGTCCTCGACCGGCTTGGTGTCCACCGCGCCGAGCGTGTAGTCGAAGCGCTCGATCGCCCGCGGGTCGCGGACCGCGATGACCCTGGCGCCGGTCGGCGTGCCCCGGCCGTAGGCGGCCGGGTAGGTGGCCGTGACGGTCTTGCCGATCACGGTGTGCGAGACGGTGGCGGTCCGGCCGTCGCGCAGGTGGGCGTCGACCTCGATCCGGAGCCCGTGCACGACGCCGACCCGGGCGTTGTTGGTGGCCCGGCTGCCCAGCTGGACCTCGTCGGCCACGCTGTGGCCGGTGCCCCGGGTGGTGGTCACCCCGGGCTTGACGGCGACCACCAACAGCGCGGAGCCCACCTTCCTCATGCTCTCCGCCAGGAACCCCAGCCCGCGGCTGATCTCCCGCGTCGCCGTGCGGACGAAGGCGATGTCGCCGTACTTGGACAGGAATTCGCTGAGTACCGGGTCGCGGTCGTAGGCCGGCGGGGCCTCGGTGTCGCCGGCCAGGCGGAACCGCACGCGCAGCGCGGTGTCGCCGTCGCCGAGGGTCATGCCCGAGCGCAGGAGGGTCTGCCAGGTCTCGGCGTCGGTGGCGTCCAGGGCGGTGTCGATCTCGTGGTCGAGGTCGTGGGCCAGGCGAGCGGAGAGGTGGCTGTCCAGGGTCTCAGGCTTCTGATCCCCGGGCCGGTCGCTGAGGGTTGCGGCTTTCAGCGCGGTGACCACCGCCGCGGCCTGGGCGGGTGCGTCCGGCGGCCGGTCGGCGGAGACGACGGCGAGGTCGCCCAGCGCGTGGATCCCCGAGCCGTCGCGGTTGTGCCAGGGGACCAGCGGGTCCACGAGGCCGCCGTGGTCGTCTCGGGGTGCCGCGGTGTAGGCCGGTGCCCATCGCAGGACCTGGTCTTGCCAGCGGGCCGGGTCGATGTGGGCTGGGTCGCTGTGAGCCGCGTCGATGTGGACCGGGTCTATGCGGGCCGGGTCTATGCGGGCCGGGCCGATGTGGGCTGCGGCGGGCGGGTGCGTCGGGGCGCCGGCGAGGTGGGAGGGGCTCGGTGCGAAGTCGTGGAAGACGCCGGTGGCGGACAGCGACGGCAGATACGGGCGCCGCGGATCCGGGTCGGCGACCAGCGGCACGCCGTCGGCCGAGGTCCAGACCTTGCGGTCGGGCGCCGCGACGGGGCTGCCGAGTTCGTCGGCGAGATCCTTCGCGTAGGCCCGGCCGCCTTCGGGCGCCTTGCCGAGATCGCAGACGACCGCACGGACGCCCACCTTCTGGATCGCCGGCCAGTCCGGGTGCTCGCGGATCAGCTGGGCCAGGGCCTTGGCGCCCAGTTCGTAGCCGCCGACGCGCACGTGGTCGGATTCGCCATGGGCGGCGAGCGTCAGCCGGCCGTCGGGGTCCGGGAGCAGGTCGCGCGCGCCGATCTCGTGGGCAGCGGCGTCGGGATCGGAGCTGTCGCGCAGGTGCAGGGTGCGGCCGTGGCCGACTCCGAAACGCGCGAGGAACGAGGCGGCTTGCCGGTGATCGGCGAACGCTTCGATGCGTTGGGGCTTCGTCGGATCCCAGACGTGGGTGTCGCCGACCGGCGCGGCGAAGTGCTGCGCGGCGGGGCGCTGCGGGGCGGAATGCTGCGCGGAGGGGTGCTGTGCGGCGGGGTGGACAGCGGAAGCCGGTTGATCGTGTCCGGAGATGGTGATCCCGGGCTTCGCCGACGAACCAAACCAAGGGCCGGCCAGCAACTGAGCCCACCACGGCCGAGCGAGCGAATAGTGGCGCAGGGCTTCGCGAAGGTCGCCGTATTCGCCGGGTACGTGGGTGCTGAGCGTCCGGACAGTGTTCTCGTCCAGGAGCTTCGACAGCTCCTTCCGCGTGTTGTCCAGGTGCCGGGAGACCTCGACCGGTCCGTACAGCGTGTCATCGACGGCGAGGACGCGGGCCAGTGCGCGCAGTGGCCCGTGCGCGGGCTCGGGCCATGCCTTGATCTCCGCCTCGGTGAGGGGCAGGGTGCGCATCAGCAGCGTCGTGGCGGGGGTGACGCGCATCCGCTCGCCTGGTTCCAGCTCCAGCCGGACGCTGCCGTCCGGCGAGAACCTGCGAAGGGCGCCCGTCCAAGGCGTCTTGCCCCGGGGCGGTTTCGGTATGCCCTTGTCGTTGTACTCGTACAGCTTCTCGGTGACGTACGTCTCGCCCTTGAAGTTGAAGCCCTCGACGTCGTTCGGCGCGATGACGTCCACGCCCAGTTCCTTCGACAGCTCGTGGGCGAAGCCGTGGTCGTCCATGCCGGTGAGGCACGAGTGCATCCGGATCGGCCGACCGCCCCAGTTCTGGTCGTCGCGGATGACCGCCGCCAGATCCTTCACCGACATGTAGTTGCCGCCGACCTTCACCGCATGGGGCGTGCCGTGCAGGAGGACCGAGAACTCCTTGGAGCCCTGGCTGCCGGCCAGTTTCTCGAAAAGCGGCCGCAGCGCGGTGTCGACCGGCTGATCCAGGTCTCTGATCCACAGCGCGTCGGCACTGCTTTGCGTGTAGTCCTCGAAACGGGCGAGCCACGTGTCGCGGGCCGCGTCATCGGCGAAGTCGTGCCCGACGCGGACTTTGAACCCGGCGGTGTGCCGGCGCAGGGTCAGCTCGACGGCGGCCACGCTCGCGAGTGCCTTGTCGGCGGCCCAGTAGAGCTCTGTGCGCTCGAACGTCCGGCGCCATCCGGGCGGCAGCGAGCCGGTGAACTTCTCAAGGGTGCCCGCCAGGTCGTAGACGGCGTCCACATGCCCGCGGCGGTCGGTCTGCGCGGCTACCGCACGGGCCTTGTCCGCGACGTCTTGGAAGCCGGGCGCTCTCTTGACGACGGGCTCCGCGTGGCCCAGGGCGGCGGTGATGGCATCGGCGTCGAGCCGGTGGCCCTCGGTGGCGCTGAGACTGATCTCGTGCCCGCCGGCGCCACCGTGCCGCGGCGTGGACCCGGTTCTGCCGGAGCCCTTCGTCGCCGTCGCCCGGATCCTCCCGTTGCCCGGCTGGGGATCTCTCCCGCCGTGCTGGGCGCGTCTGCGGGAGCCGGAGAGTATGTGCAGGGCCTGATTCACCTCGGTGCCGGGCCGGGTGTGCCGGAACATCCATTGGACGGTGTCCGGGGTGAGCACCTTGTCCAGTGCGTTGCGGGCGGTCTCGGACAGATCGGCCGCCTCGGCGCTCGTCCCGTGGGTCTGGCGCATCAGGTGCCGCCAGTCGTTCACGGTGCCGCGCAGGTGCGGGTCGGCTCCGGCCAGGGCGTCGCCGAAGGAGCCGGCGATGGCCCGGCTCAGGACGGTCAGCGCGGGGTTGCGGCCGAGGTATTCGTAGTCGGTGTCCAGACGGACCTCGCTGTGCAGGCTGCCGTCCGGGTTCAGCGTGCGCGGCGGGAAGACCCGCATGGCGCCGTCGACCCGCTCCCGCACCCTTTCCCTGCCGTCGGGGGCGTGGCTCAGAGCGGTGGCGTAGAGCTGGTTGCTGTGGTTGGTCCACACGCTGGTGTTCGGTGCCTTGACGGGGTATCCGATCAGATCGGCCAGCCGCTGGGCGATGCCGTCGTCGAACTCGCCGCTGTCGCAGGACGCCAGCCGGATCGGGCGCGGGTCGTCCTTCCACTCCGGGATGTGCTGGAGCAGGTTGTGCAGATCAGCCTCGTGCAGGCCCACCTTGCCGACGAAGACCCGCAGCCCCGAGCCGTGCATGTCGATCGTGAACCAGCCCGGATCGGCCGGCAGCGAAGCACTCGACTCGCGCAGCCGCATGTCGCGCTCGGACTGCTCGTCGCGGATCCAGATCCCGGTGCCGTCGGGGCGTTTGACGACGTGATCCCTGATGAACTCGGCGGCCTCGCCCGGGTCTTGGAACAGCGGCGGGTCGTGTCGGTTGATCTCGTTGGTGTAGGAGTCGTCGCCGTGCTCGCGCATCAGGTCGGACAGGTGGCGGTGGAAGAGGGAGCCTTGGACGCGATTGCGCAGGCTGTCGGGCTGTAGGCCCGTGATGGTGGAGTGGAGCTGGCGCAGGAGCTTGTAGCGCTGCTGGTACTCGGTGGCGCTGCCGGCCTCCGTGATCAGGTCGCGGAGGTGATTCGCCGGCACGTGGTCTGTGAGCCCGCCGAGGCGGTCGAACAGCCGCAGGCTGTCGGCGCTGTGTTCGCTGAACGCCTGAAGGGTTTCCGGCGGTAGTGCCCGCGAGATGGTGTCCGGGTGGTCGCCGTGAGAGTCGAAGGAGTCGAACGACACGGCCTGCGCGTCGTGGGGCGCCCAGCTGTGGTCCTGTTGCGCGTTCGAGAAGTGGTACAGGGCCTCACGCAGATCGCCGTGCTGGTACGGGACGTGGGTGAGCAGAGCCCTGACGGTGCTGTCGTCGAGCTGGTAGGACAACTCGTCCCGTACCAGGTCCAGATGCTGGTCGATCCGCGCGCGGTCGAAGAGCGTGTCCTCGGCCCGCACGGCGCTCGCCAGCGCGTGCAACGTCTCCCGCACCGGCTCGGGGAAGGTTCGGATCTCGTCCGCGCCGAGCGGCACGACCCGGCTGATCATTGTCAGCGCGGCGGTGTGCCCCAGTTGCTGGTTCGGCGCGAGTTCCAGCGTGCTGGTCCCGTCCGGTGAGAACCGCCGCATCACGCCGGTCTCGGGGTCCTTGCTCAAGTCCGGAACCGTCCGTGGCGCGCCCTGCTCGTCGTAGTCGTACAGGTTCTCCGAGACGTGCAGGTTGCCCAAGTAGTCGGCCCACGAGATGTCGGACGGCGCTATGACGTCCACGCCCAGTTCCTTGGACAGTTCGTGGGCGTAGCCGTCGGGGAGCATGCCGGTGTAGCAGGAGTGCAGGCGGATCGGCCGCTGGTTCTGGGACCAGTGCTCGTTCTCGACGATGAGGGCGGCCAGGTCCTTGACCGACAGGTTGTGGTCGCCGATGTGCACGATGCCGGGCGATCCGTGCAGGGCCACGGTGAAGTACCGCGGGTCCGCGGACAGGGCTTTGATGAACTCTTCGTTCTTGAGGTCGTGCCAGTGGTACGGGCTGCGAACCCACAGCAGGTCGGGTGTGCTCTCCGTGAGGTGCCGCCCGATGCGTTGGACCCAGGCGGAGCGGGCGGCGGCGTCGACGAAGTCGCGCCCGATGTGCGCCTTGTACCCGGCGGTGTTCCGCCGCAGCCGCAGTTCCACGGTGGCCGCCCGGTGGTAGGCCCCGATGGCGGTCCTGCCGAGCTCGGTGTGCTCGAACCGGTGTTGGTCCTGGAGCGGCAGCGAGTCGGTGAACTTCTCGATGGAAGCGTGCAGGTCGTAGAGCGCGGCCACATGTCCGCGGGCGTCGGTCTGCGCGGCCACGGCCCTGGCCTTGTCCACCAGGCCCTGGTAACCGGGCGTGTGGTGGAAGGCCGAGAACCCCGGCGCGGCCATCGTGGCCAGGGCGGTGGTGAGGTTCGCGGCGTCGATCCGGTGCTCGTCCAGGAGCGCGCCTGGCGGGTCGTCGTGGTCGAACGCGACGTCGTGGTCTGGATTGGCGGCGCCGTGCGGGAGGTGGGAGCCCTGGGCAGGGGAGCCCAGTGCTTGTCGGGCGTGCGTGTACTGGTTCAGGGCCTCGCGAAGGTCGCCCCGGTGGTTCGGGACATGGGCAGTCAGGGTGCTGAGAGTCTTGTCGTCCAGGAGGTTCGACAGGTTGGTCCGCACCTGGTCCATGTGCTGGCTGATCTGCGGGCGGTCGTACAGCGTGTCGTCGGCGTGCAGGGCCTTGGCCAGCGTGCGCAATGGTTTCCGCGCCGGCGTGGGCCAGGTTTTGATCTCGTTCTCGGAGTGCGGCAGGGTCCGGGTGAGCAGGGTCGTCGCGGCCGGGTGTCCCAGGTGCTGGTTCGGCTCCAGTTCCAGCCTGGTGGTCCCGTCCGGCGAGAACCGGCGCAAGGCGCCGGTGTCCGGGTCCTTCCGCCTGGGGGGCTGTGGCACGCCGTTGTCGTCGTACTCGTACATCTTCTCCGAGACGCGGACCTCGCCCCTGATGTTGCTCCAGGCTATGTCGTCCGGGGCTACGACGTCGACGCCCAGTTCCTTGGCCAGTTCGTGGGCGAAGCCCTGGTCGTGCATGCCGGTGTAGCAGGAGCTCAGGCGGATCGGCCGCCGGTTCTGCGACCAGTGCTTGTCGGCGCTGATGAGGGCGGCCAGCTCCTTGACCGACAGGTTGAAGTTGCCGACGTGCACGACCCCCGGTGAGCCGTGGAGGGCGACGGTGAAGTATCGCTTGTCGGCCGCCTTGGCAATCGCGTCGACCGCTCTTCTGAGGTTGGTGTCCTGCGTGTGGTGCGGGCTGCGGATCCACAGCACGTCTTCGGTGCCCTCTGTGAAGTCCTTCGCGACCTGCTCGACGAAGTGGTCGCGGAACGCGGGGGTCGGGAAGTCGCGGCCGACGTGCACCTTGAACCCGGACGTGTCCCGGCCCAGCCGCCGGTCCACGATGTTCACGCTGGAGTGCGCCTGCCAGGTGGCGTGGTAGAGCGGTGAGTGCTCGAACCGCTGCTGGTGAGACAGCGGCAGCGAGTCGGTGTAACTCTCCAGGGCGGCGTGCAAGTCGAGGACGGCGGCCCGGTGGGCGCGGTCGTCGGTCTGCGCGGTCACGGCGTTCGCCTTGTGAACCAGCCCCGGGTAGGCGGGATGCTGCCGGAAGGGGGCCCACTTCGGCTGCTGGTCCATGGCGGTCAGGGCGCCGGCGAGGACCGCGCTGTCGTTCTTGTGCTCCTGGACGGTGTCGAAGGAGAGGGTGTCGAGGGGCCCGTGCCAGCCGGATTCGCCGGCCTGGTGGTCGCCGAGGGCGT
The DNA here is from genome assembly GCF_018274385.1 of Catenulispora pinistramenti. Taxonomy (GTDB): domain Bacteria; phylum Actinomycetota; class Actinomycetes; order Streptomycetales; family Catenulisporaceae; genus Catenulispora; species Catenulispora pinistramenti. Next base: position 15,501 of record NZ_JAAFYZ010000195.1, read on the forward strand.
CGAACGCCGCGGCGTGCTGTGATCCGGCGTGCTGTGATCCGGTGCTGTGTGATCCGGCGGTGCTGTGTGCGCTGTGCGAGGCGGAGCCCTGCTGCGGCCCGGCGTGCGAGAGGTGGTGCAGGGCTGCGTTGAGGTCGCCGTGCGTGCTCGGGACGTGGGCGATCAGAGTCTGGAGGGTTTTGTCGTCGAGCAGGTCCGACAGGTTGTCCCGCATCTTGTTCAGGTGCTGGTCGATCTGCGGGCGGTCGAACAGCGTGTCGCTGGTGTGCAGGGCACTGGCGAGGGCGCGCAACGGTTCCCGGGCCGGTTCGGGGAAGGTACGGATCTGGTCTTCGCTGTGCGGCAGGGTCCGGGTGAGCAGCGTCAGCGCGGAGGTGCGTCCCAGGTTCTGGTTCGGCGCCAGCTTGTGGGTCTGGTCCGGGGAGAACTGGTGCCAGGCGCCGGTTTCGGGCTCCTTGCGACTGGGGGCCGGCCTCGGCACGCCCTTGTCGTCGTACTTGTACATGTTCTCTGAGACATGGGTGTTGCCGTTGCGGTCGGCCCAGGCTTTGTCGTTGGGCGCTTTGACGTCGACACCCAGTTCCTTGGACAGCGCGTGCGCGAAGCCTTGGTCGTGCATGCCGGTGTAGCAGGAGAACAGGCGGATCGGCCGTTGGTTCTGGGACCAGTGCGGATCGGCCTTGATGAGAGCGGCCGTCTCCTTGACGGACAGGTGGCCGTTGCCGACGTGGACGGCGCCCGGCGAGCCGTGGAGGGCGACCGTGAAGTAGTCGGGGTCGGGCTTCTTGGCCATGGCGTTGACCGACGCCCCGAGCCTGGCGTCCTCTGGATGTTTCGTGTTGCGGATCCACAGGACGTTGTCAGTGCTCTGCGTGAAGTTCTTCTGGACCTGTTCGACCCAGTGCGCCTCGGCGGCGGGGTCGGGGAAGTCGTGGCCGGTGTGCACCTTGAACCCGGAGGTGTTCCGGCCCAGCCGCAGCTCGACGATCGCCACGCGGGCGGCGGCTCGTATGGTCGCGTTGTAGAGCTCTGTGTGCTCGAAGTCGTGTTGGAGTTCGGGCGGCAGGGAGTCAGTGAACTTCTCGATGGCGGAGTGCAGATCGTAGACGGCTTCCACGTGCTTGGTGTCGTCGGTCTGCGCGGCCACGGCCTTGGCCTTGTCCGCCAGGTCCTGGAAGCCGGGCGCTTGGCGGTAGGGGGCGTTCTTCGCCTTGTCCATCGAAGCCAGGGCACTGGTGAGCTTCGAGGCGTCGCTGTGGTGCTGCTCGATGGTGTCGAAGCCGACGGGGAGGTGCTCGCCGAGTCCGCCCGGGTGGTCGCCGTGGGCGTCGTGGGTCTTTTGGGGACCGCCGGCCGGGCGGAGCAGAGCCTTGCTGACGGTGCCGCCGCCCGGGTGGTGCATGGCGCTGCTGACGGAGCTGATCGGGCCCCGGCTGGGGGTGGGGCGGCCACCGGCCTTGGAACCGACGGGCTTCGAACCGACGGGCTTCGGGCCGGTGGGCTTGGAACCGGTGGGCTTTGAACGGGTGGGCTTCGGACCGTCGCCGGGCAGCGGGTGGGGGGTGCGGCGGCCGATCTTGGCCTGCGGCTTGGTCTCGGGCCGCAGCGCGCGGTAGTGGTCGCCGCCGTCGTCGGTGGGGACGCGGTGGACGTAGACCGGCTTACCGCTGCCGCCGTTCAGGTGGACGGCCGGCTTGTCGCCGCTGACCACGACCACATCCAGGCCCAGGGCCTGCCCGACGGTGTGCAGGATCTCGTCGCTGAGCGGGGTCTTGGCGGCCAGGGGCTCGCGGATGGCGTGGTCGATCAGGTCGCTGTGCTGGGGAAGGCCGCCGCCGCTGGCCACCTTGTCCTGAGCGAAGGTGGTGAGCTGTGCCATGCCGTGGTTGCCGGTGGCCGAGTAGTGGTCCTGGAGGGCGGCCAGGACTGGCGCCGGGTCCTGGTTCAGGCGGGTGTCGAGCTCGGCGATCGGGTCGCGGGCCGGGTCGGCGAGCGGTTCGCGGGTCGGGTTGGCGGCGGGTCCAGGGGACAGTTCGCGAGTCGGGTCGGGGGCCGGGCCGGCGGACGGTTCCCGGGTCGGGTTGGCGGCGGGTCCGGCGGACGGTTCGCGGATCGTGTCGGGTGCCGGACCGGCGGACGGTTCCCGGGTCGGATCGGGGGCCGGTCCGGTCGATGGCTCGCGGGTCGGATCGGCGCTGTGCACTGTGTGCGGGTTCGAGGCGGCCGGACCGAGGCCGTCTATGTGCGGGGTCGAAGACGCATTCGGCGGCCCGAGGCGATCCAGCACGGCGTTCGCGTCGTGCGGGGACAGATCGCTGAGCAGGGTGTTGGAGCCGCCGCGGGTGTCAGTGCTCTGGGACTGGACGCTGTCGGCGACTCGGTTGTTCAGCTCGCGGATGTCGGAGGGGTTGGACAGGTCCAGGCCCTGCGCGTGGACGCTGCTCTTGGGCACGCCCTGGCTCAGCGCCGAATCCACCAGCGTGGACACGGTGGTGTCGCCCTCGCCCGGGACCTGCTTGGAGACGTAGTTGTCGCCGCCGTTGCCCAGGGTGACGCGGGCCTGCGGCGGTTCGCCGCCGCTGATCGGCTCGCCCACGGTCTGGCGCGGGTCGTAGACCGGACCGAGGTGTTCGACGGTGCCGTCGGGGCTGATCAGGTGGAAGCCAGTGTCCTCACCGGTTCCGGTTCCGTCGCCGCCGGTCGCCCGGATGGTGCCGTTGGGGCCGGTCTCGACGGTGCCGTGCGGGACGACGATGTTCACGCCGTTGTCGGCCGCCAGGGCCTTGATGTCGTCCAACTGGTCGGGAGGGACGTTCTCCAGGACGACGACATGGGGGTTGGGCGCGCCCTCGGGGCGGTTCGCCTGAACCTGGTCGATGACCGGGCCGAGGCGTTCGGGCAGCGGCGGGGTGCCGTCCGGGTGGGTGACGTTCGGGTCGCCGTAGTAGACGGTCTGCGTGCCGTCGGTGGAGCCGGGCTGGCGGCGGATGGTGAACGAGAGGTCGTCGTTGCCGGTCTTGTTGTCGGTGTAGGCGCCGTTCGGACGGACCCAGCTGTCGCCGTTGAGGAAGGTCTCGTTCATGTGGGAGTCGTCGAACGACTCGATCTTGGTGCCGCGGCCGCGGCCCAGGCCCCCCATGCCCGCGCCGAGGGCCCCGCCCATGAGCAGGCTCATGCCGTTGATGGGCGCGCCCTCGATACCGGACATGAGCAGCGAGGTGATCGTGTTGTTCCCGGCCTGGCTGGCCATGTTGACCCACTTCGGCGGGGCCCAGATCAGCTTGCCGGGGTCGGTGATGCCGACCGAGGCGGTCTTGAAGTACTTCGGGACGAACTTCATCAGGGCGCCGTCGATGCCGCCCTGGACGATGCCGCCGGCCACCGCGCTCTCGACGGTGCTCAGCGAGAGGTTGGCGTCGAAGCCGGCCCGGTCGCGTTTGATCAGGGTCTGGTAGCCCTGCACCGCCACGTCGCTGCCCTCGGCCATCGCGGTGCTGGTGGCGACCTTCTCGACCATCTGCGTGAACAGCTTGGGGATGGTGGCGCGCAGCGCGGCGATGCCGGCCTCGGCGACCGCCATCGAGGCGCCGAAGGTCTCCGGGGCGTCGGCGATGGCCTGCATGATCGTCGGACCCATGATCGCCATGTTGAGGACGGCGGTGCCCTTGGCGTACTCGGCTTGCAGGGCGGCGTCGTAGATCCCGTCGGCCATCGTGCGGGCGCCGTCGGCCATGCCGGGCATGCCGTTGTCGACGACGTCGCGCATGTTGTCGGTGTAGGCGGTCATCGCCGGGCCCGAACCGGACAGGTTGGCCCGGCGGACGGTGTCGACCATGTTGGAGCCGGTCTGGTCGATGCGCAGCCCGATCCCGCCGACCTGCCGGCTGAACTGAGCGATCTTGTCCTCGTCCACGGCCGGGTACTTCGTGCCGAGGAGGTCGAACAGCCAGCGGAACGGGGCGGGGAGATCGAGGCCCATGTCAGAGCTTTGTGTGGGGAGAGTCGGGGGCGGTGAGGCTGGACACACCGTCCGAGGCCGCGGCGTCGGTGGCCCGGTAGTCGGCCGCCATCTGCTGCATGCCCTGGCTGATACCGCTGACGCCGTCGCTCGCGCCCCGGACGCTGTCGGCGAGATCGCGGAGCCGGACGACGTGGTTCTCCTGGAAGGCGCGGCTGAACTCGTCGTCGCCGCGCAGCCCGATGTCGCCGTCGAGCAGGCTGTACATCTCGCTGTGGATGGAGAGCATGTCCTGGACGTGGCCCTGGAACTCGCGGCCGTGCTTGTCGAGGTCGTCCGGATCGGCCTGGATGGTCATGCCTGATCTCCTTGGTCCGCAAGGCCCACGTGTCCCTCGCGCAGGAACGCGGAGACGTCGAACGTGCCGGCCATGATCTGCTCGTAGGGCAGCGCCGCCCCGGCCCGCACCGGCGCCATCAGCTCACTGACGTGCTCGGCGTACTCGGCGCGCGCCGCGGTGACGGTGTCCAGCACCAGCTTCGAGAGCTGGGCCGGGGCCATGTCGCGGTAGGCGGTGGTGTGGAAGGTGAGCTCGGTCAGCACGCCGCCGGCGCCCAGGCCCACGGACAGCGAGCGGTCGCGCGAGCGCGTGCTGACGGTGAGTTCGGCCATGCGCTGCTGCGCGTCGGCGATGGCGGTCATGCGGCGCTCGGAGTCGGCGACCAGCTCGGCGATCTTCGCACGGTCGAAGGCCAGGCCGGGATGGCTGTCGGGGCGGTGGTCGGCGGTGGTCATCGCACTCGGGCCTTTCGGTGCTGTGGCAGTGGGGTGGCGCGCGGACGCCGCGGCCCGGCCGGTGGCCGGACCGCGGCTGGTGGAGCCGGTGCTGGTCACCAGCGACCGTTTCCGGGGTCGGGCGGCGCGCCGAGGATGCCGCCCACGGCGTCGCTGCGGGCGCCCCAGACTTCCTCGTCTTCGGTGAGCCAGGTGTTGCGCTCGCGTTCCTTGCCCCCGCCTTGGCCGCCGGGCATCCCGCCGCCCATGCCGCCCATCGGGGGCATGCCCATGCCCATGCCGCCACCGCCGGTGGCGTTGCCGTCGGCGGCGGTCTTGGCCGCGAGGTCGTTGGCGGCCAGGTCGCTGGGGTTCGGGCCGTTGGTGCCGGTGAAGTTGCCGGACGTGCCGCCGCCGGAGCCGCCGAGCGCGCCGCCCGGGCCTGAACCCAAGCCGCTGCCTCCGCCGCCGAAACCGCCGCCGCCGAAGTTGGGATCGCCGTTGCTGAAGCTCTGGTTGCTGCCCGGGGAGAACTCGGACGCCGGGGGCGGAGGAGTGGACAGCAGGCTGCTCGGCGGTGGGGTGAAGCCGGAACCGTACTTGTCGGCACCGCCGCCCGGGGAGCCGCCGGGGCCGCCGCCGAAGATTCCGCCGCCGCCGGGGCCGCCGCCGTTGCCGCCGAAGGTTCCGCCACTGCCGTTGCCGCCGCCGAACGGGTCGTTGGGACCGGGACCGCCGCCCCCGCCGAAGGTTCCGCCGTTACCGCCGCCGTTACCGCCGCCGTTGCCGCCGAAGGTTCCGCCACTGCCGTTGCCGCCGCCGAACGGGTCGTTGGGACCGGGACCGCCGCCCCCGCCGAAGGTTCCGCCGCTACCGCCGCCGTTGCCGCCGAACGTCCCTCCACTGCCGCCGCCGCCAGGACCGCCGCCGTTACCGCCGAACGTCCCGCCGCCGCCGTTGCCGCCGCCGAAAATCCCACCGCCGCCGCCGGGGCCTCCGCCGTTGCCGTTGCCGTTACCGCCGAAGGTTCCGCCGCCGCCTCCGG
>NZ_JAAFYZ010000196.1 GCF_018274385.1 Catenulispora pinistramenti
GCTTATGGGGCCTGGACGAGTCCGGACGAGGCATGTACCTCGTAGAGGCGCTAGCCGACGACTGGGGCTGGCGCCGCTTCCGTGCGCCAGGCGCGGCCGAGCCCTCGGGCAAGGTCGTCTGGGCACTCTTTGAGCTTGCCTGCTAAGGCTTGAGCTTGCCAGCTCAGCCGCCCGCGCCCTCGGCAACTATCGCCCCAGCTAGCCCACCCTCGGCTACTTCCGGCCCCTGCTAGGCGGCGTCGGCACTGCCCACCCTCGGCTACTTCCGGTCCCTGCTAGGCCACATCGGCACTGTTTGCCGCTACCTACTTCTGGTCCCTACTAGGCCGCGTCGGCACTGCCCGCCCTTACCTACTGTCGGCCCGTGCTAATCAGTGTCGGCACCCCGCCCCCACCTGCTGCCGGTTCCTGCCATGCGGCCCGGTCGGCGCTACCCGTCCTTACCTACTGCCAGCCCCGCATTCTCCGACCAAGCCGCGCCGGCCCTGCTTGATCTCTCCCACTGCCGGCCCTGCTTGATCTCTCCCACTGCCGACCTTGCGCTCTCCACCCACCCCACCCAAGCCGTGTAGCTCTGCTTTGCCCTCGCCCCTGTGCCCTCGCCCCTGTGCCCTCGCCCCTGTGCCCTCGGCCCTGTGCCCTCGGCCCTGTGCCCTCGGCCCTGTGCCCTCGGCCCTGTGCCCACGGCCCTGTGCCCACGGCCCTGTGCCCACGGCCCTGTGCCCTCGCCCCTGTGCCCACGGCCCTGCTTTGCCCTCGCCCTACCGTTTGCCCCGCCTCACTGCAGGCGCTCGCCCGCCCGGCTGGCTCCTTCACCCCACCACCCACCACCCACCACCGGGTGTTACATACGGGGCTTTTGACGGGTATTCCCATCCGCTTTACCTCCGCACCCCTGACCGTCGCCCACCCGCGTCGGAAAGCGTGACGCAGTAACCGCTTTCCGTGATCGCACTCACTTTCGGTCCCCACCCGAGAGCGGTCCGCACCGGCCCGATTCGGTTGGCTGTCACAGGGCTCGAATGTATATCAATCTGGTATCGAAGCCGCTCCAGACGCATGCCTTGAACCTGCGGGGAGAACCTTTACCCGCTCTTTGAACGTTTCACACTCGAAACCTATGCGCGTGCGGCAGCACTACCGCTAGCATCCGTTTACTGCCATGCATAAGCGAGTGCTGATTCAAACGCGGATGCACGTGCAGTGGATCAACCCTTCCCACCGTACATGTAAGGGGAAACGAGAATGAGCGAGTTCGAGCCCTACAACGGCATGCCGGCCACCAAGGTCGCCGCCGCGTGGCGCAAGAGCAGCTACTCCAACTCGCAGGGAAACTGCGTGGAGTTCGCCGGCATGGCCGACGGCTCGGTCGCGGTCCGCAACTCCCGGGACCCGCACGGCCCGGCCCTGCTGTACACCCGGGCCGAGATCGAGGCGATGATCAGCGGTATCAAGGACGGCGAGTTCGACGACCTGCTCGGCTGAGCCCTGCGCGAGCTGCGCAATAGATAGTGGTAACCGCTTCCAGGCCCGAACCCAGGCCCCCTCGGCCACGCACCTCCCCGGCGCGCTGACCCAGGAACCCCGACCGGCCCGGAAGCGGCGCGGAACCAAGGACGGCCGCCGAGATCGCGGGCGGCCGTCCGTCATAAAAGGAGCGGCCTGAACCGCACCGCCCACTAGGTCCTCGACCACGCGGCCGCCCCAAACGCCCACATCAGGCTGTTCCGCAAAGCCCGCCACGACGCGGCCTGCACCGGCTAGCCACCGCACACCCCGCTCCAGGCGTTTCACACGGTCCGCCACACTTGCGGCCCAGGCCCGAGGCCAACGAGCTCGCCGAGCGCTCCGACCTCGCCAAACTCCCGCCGGACTCTCGCCGACCGGCGTCCGAGACCGCGTCCCTGTCCGCAGTGACGGCCAACACCCTGGTCGTCGTCGTGCAGCACCGCTATGCCGCCGTCACAGCTGGGCCTTCGTCGTGGCCGTCGCTATCGTCCTGGCCACCGCCACCGCCACCGCCACCGCCACCGCCGTGGCCGTCGGCACTGCCGTGGCCCATCCACCCAGCCCCGATGCCCATCCGCTGGCGCCGTGACTGCGGACCGGCGGCGCGCTAGCCCTCGACCTGCCCAGCGCCCCAGACTGTCGCTGGCCACAACGACCGACGGCATCCTGGCCCGGCGCACAATCCCTGAGATCCGACGCGCACTCTGGCCAACTCCCCGCAGCCGGCCGCCGTCCTGTCGCCGACCGCGCAGTCCGGAGGCAAACCGACCTCGCCGCCGCAGCGATTCACTCACATAGCCACAGCCAATATGCGTAGGCCGATCTACGCTAATCGTCTGATGTCCGATATGCGAGCTACGCGCACTATTGAGTCATTCCGAAAGCCGTCCGCCAAGCCAAGGCACACGGGCGGTCCAGGATGACGGTCACCACCGGGCCGAACGCGGACAGAGCTCACCGCGCCGACCCAGGGGAGGCCGCCGCCACACCCTCGATGACACCAGTTGTCGACTGCTCGAGGCGAGGCGATAAGAGCCTCCGGCTTGGTCAAGCCGGAGGAAATGTGGGGGATCGCCCCGCATCGAGCAGGCCCCTCCGGGGGCGGGTACGGCAAACCCTCAGCCGGACCCCGGCGCAACCCCCATGCGCCAGGGCCCGGCCCTGAGGAGTGCCCATCGCACGGCAAGGAGCAACCGAATGGCAAAGTGTGTTGCGGGACAGACCCTGGCGAAAGTCGAGCTGGCCGGCGCCAGGACCTGCGGGAAGTACCCGGCAACCGCGCCCGAGCGGTCCCTCGGCCACACCGACGCGGCGCTGACCCCGACGCTGCTCCGGTTGCTTCGGTGCTGAGCAGAGCTGGCGCGGGCTCTGGCTCACATCGTCGCCGACACCGCTAACGCCAGGTGGCGCTCGTCGGGGAAGCTACCCGGCCGTCAAGCGCCGAACGTCCCGCCGCGGATGCGCACCTCGGGACGCCGGGACGCCGGTATGTCGTGCCGCTCGCCGCTTGGCCCGGCTGTCGGCGCTGCTGGGGCGCGTGGCACACCTCGAAGCGGTGCGGCCCTGGCGACGAACAGCGCTCGTCAGGACGGGTCGCGAACGGCGCCAAGCGGGTCGCGGTTGCTCGGCGGCTGGCCGCTCGCGGGGTCACCGAATCCCTGCCGTGTGATTCGCCCGATTGTCTGCCGCCGGGCGCCCGGCGCTGGCGACTACCCGAATGCGGCGCGGGATGGCCGGCGATCACGCACGTGACCTGAGCTATCACTCGCGCCCGATAGACTTGGCGACATCATGGAGCAGCCTGCCGACACCGTTCTTGTCATCGACTTCGGGGCCCAGTACGCGCAGCTCATCGCGCGCCGGGTTCGCGAAGCCCACGTCTACAGCGAGATCGTGCCTCACACCGCGACGGTCGCCGAAATCCTCGCCAAGAAGCCCAAGGCGGTGATCCTTTCCGGCGGGCCGTCCTCGGTCTACGCCGAGGGTGCGCCGAACGTCGGTGCGGAGCTGTTCCGCGCCGGGGTGCCGACCCTGGGCATCTGCTACGGCTTCCAGGCCATGGCGCGTGCGCTGGGCGGCGTGGTTGATCAGACCGGCGGTCGGGAGTACGGCCGCACCTCGCTGGAGGTGACCGACACTGGGTCCACCCTGTTCCGGGGCTCACATGCCGATCAGCCGGTGTGGATGTCGCACGGCGACGCCGTCGTGGCGGCCCCGGCGGGTTTCCGGGTGACCGGGACCACTGCCAAGACCCCGGTCGCGGCGTTCGAGGATGACCAGAATCGGCTGTACGGCGTCCAGCACCACCCCGAGGTCATGCACTCGCAGTTCGGGCAGCTGCTACTGGAGAACTTCCTCTACCGTGGCGCCGGCATCACGCCGAACTGGACCACCGGCAACATCGTGGATGAGCAGGTCGCGGCGATCCGTGAGCAGGTCGGTACCAAGCGGGCGATCTGTGGGCTGTCCGGCGGTGTGGACTCCGCGGTGGCTGCGGCTATCGTGCAGAAGGCGATCGGTGTGCAGCTGACGTGCGTGTTCGTTGACCACGGGCTGCTGCGCAAGGGTGAGGCCGAGCAGGTCGAGAAGGACTTCGTCGCGGCTACTGGTGTGCAGCTGAAGGTGGTCGACGCTGAGGAACGGTTCCTGTCGGCGCTGGCCGGGGTGTCCGACCCGGAGGAGAAGCGCAAGATCATCGGTCGGGAGTTCATCCGGGTCTTCGAGCAGGCTGAGCGGGAGATCGTCGCGGAGTCGGCGGACGCTGGTGAGCCGGTGAAGTTCCTGGTGCAGGGCACGCTCTACCCGGACGTCGTGGAGTCGGGGGGTGGCACCGGCACCGCGAACATCAAGAGCCATCACAACGTCGGTGGGCTGCCTGAGGACCTGCAGTTTGAGCTGATCGAGCCACTGCGCAAGCTGTTCAAGGACGAGGTGCGGCAGGTCGGTCGCGAGCTGGGGCTGCCCGAGGCGATCGTGGGACGGCAGCCGTTCCCCGGCCCGGGTCTGGGTATCCGCATCGTCGGCGAGGTCACCAAGGACCGCCTGGATCTGCTGCGCGAGGCCGATGCCATCGCCCGCGAGGAGCTGACTGCGGCCGGGCTGGACAACGAGATCTGGCAGTGCCCGGTGGTGCTGCTGGCTGACGTGAGGTCGGTGGGCGTCCAGGGCGACGGCCGGACCTATGGTCACCCGATCGTGTTGCGCCCGGTCTCCAGTGAGGACGCTATGACCGCCGACTGGTCCCGGCTGCCGTATGAGGTGCTGGCGCAGATCTCGACGCGGATCACCAATGAGGTTGCCGACGTCAACCGGGTGGTGCTGGACGTGACCAGCAAGCCGCCGGGGACGATCGAGTGGGAGTAGACGCTCCCTAGGCGCTGGCGGGTGCTGGCAGTGGGCCGGGTCTTCGGATCCGGCTCTTTGCTTTGCCGCCGTGGCTCGGCGCTGGGACCTGGGCCGGAGGCTGAGAGGCTGAGAGGCTGAGAGGTCGCGGGGCCGCGAGACCGCGGGACCGCAGGGGCGCGAGGCCGAGCAGTCGCAGGTCGTGAGGGGCTAGGCGTCGGCGGCTGGGCCCAGTACGCAGAACTCGTGACCCTCGGGGTCGGTGAGACATGTCCACGGGACGTCACCCTGGCCGAGATCGAGGTCGGCCGCGCCGAGGGTGTACAGCCGGTCCACCTCCGCCGGCTTCTGGTCAGTCGTGTAGGGCAGCAGATCGAGGTGTACGCGATCGGGCACGGTCTTCGCGTCGGGGGAGCGCAGGAACTCCAGGAATGGCCCGGCGTCCTTGGGGGAGCGCATGACGGCGTAGTCGTCGGTCAGGTCGCGGAGGGACCAATCGATCGCCTTGGCCCAGAAGCGGGCCATCGCTCGTGGGTCCACGCAGTCGACTGCCACTGCCGCGATCGGTCCGGTGTCGCGGTAGACCTCGCGTGGCTCCAGGACGCAGAACTCGTTGCCCTCGGGATCGGCCAGGACTGTCCACGGGACGTCGTCCTGGCCGATGTCGGCAGGTGTCGCTCCGATGTCCTTCAGCCGCGCCACGAGCTCGGTTTGGTGGGCTGTGGACGTGGTGGCCAGGTCGAGGTGTATCCGGTTCTTCGTTGCCGACTTGAGCTCCGGTACGGCGACGATGTCGATGGTCAGAGCGATCGGGTCCGGCCAGACCAGGCTCCCGGCGGGTCCGACGCTGGTCAGGCCGGTCTCCTCGCTGTCGGCACGCCAGGCGAGTGCGTCGGCCCAGAAGCGGCCGATCGCTGCGTGATCAAGGGCTTTGATGTTCACCTGGACTGGTCGTAGTGCCATGTCCGGGATCCTACGCACTGATTCGGGATCGGCAGCCGCACTAGCGACGATGCCACGCAATGCTTGCCTGCCTTGGTACCGCATACAGTTCCACCGGTGTCGGGCTGCTGCGGTGCCACTACCGCACGCCCGGTCTCAGCGTCTCTGGCACAGCTGAGCCTTGCCGCGCCATCTATAGCGCCGTCACGTATAGCGCCGTCACGTAGCGCCGCCAAGCGACGCCCGCTATAGCGAAGCACCTCACCGGAGCCGAGCACAGTCACACCGACTCGGATGACTCGGAGGCTGCCTCCGAACCGCCGGCCCCCTGCATCGGCGGCAGCCGCCAGCCGCCATGTAGCCGCCTTGCAGCAGTGAAAGCGAGTCCCAGCCGCAGCGAAGCCCCTACGGCTCCTGGTCGAACTCCAGCGCCTCGCGCAGCTTCCGATTGACATGCCGCAGCCGCTCGATAGTCCGCTGCGCCTCCCGCAGCTCGTACCGCAGCCGAATGATCTCCTCGATCGCTGCCAGATCGGCCAGATCACTCAGATCCGCCAGGTCAGCCGAGGCCAGTGCCGGCTCGACCTCCTCTGCGTACTCCGGCTCCGGGGGTGTCGGGATCGCCAGCTCTGCCGGCTGCGTTAGCGCGGCCTGCACCTCTGCGGCCCACTGCAGCGCGTCCGGCTCCTGCGGGCGGCGCACGAACTCGTGGATCACCGCGCCGGCCGGCTCCGGGTCAGTGAACTGATGTCCCTCGGTCACTGCCGCTGCGGGATCGGGTTCCGCCGCGAAGTTCGCAGCCGGGGTACCCGTAGCCGGAGTACTCGCAGCCGGACTACCTGCGGTCGGAGCGCCCGCACTGGGAGAAGCCGCAGCCGCAGCCGCAGTCGTAGCCGCTGAAGCTGAAGCCCCAGAAGCCGCAGCCGGAATACCAGTGCCCACCCGCTCCGCAGAGAAGTCCTCCGCCGGGTCGTACGGCATAGCCGACTCGTTGGTCTCAGCCGCCGCCGCGACCGCTGCTGCCCGCGAAACCAGCTCGCTGGGCTGCTCGAAGGCCTCGGCGTCCGGTGCCTCCGGCTCGCGCATCATCGCGGCGGTCCAGCCCGCGGCCTCACATGCCGCGTCCCGGAACTCCCGCAGCTGCCGCAGCATCCCCTCGCTGGATGGGAACAGCACCCGGGCCTGCGCCACGTTCGTCACCGCCAGCGGTGCGGCCTGCACCGTGTCGCCGAGCTCGGAGTAGGCCTGCGCCAGCTTGATCCGCGCCATCAGCGCGTCGCGGGGGCCCGAGCCGATGCCCTGCTCGGCTCGCTCCAGGGCGCTGATCAGGCCGCCGATCCACTCCTGCGGGTCGGCGTACTCCTCGACGGGCTCCTCCACCGGCTCGGCGATGAGCTCCCCTTCGGCGACGAGGTCCCCGGGCTCGCCGGCCGGCACCGGCTCCGCGGTGGTGTCGACCTGGTCGCGACCGACTCCGTACTCAGACATTCCGTCCCCCTGGACAACGTCGAAGGGCGCCGACGTGACTGTCGGCGCCCCGCGGCTGGCTTGGCACGATACTACGGCCGGACAACCCTCACCACAGGCATGGAGTTGATCGGAGCGTACTGCACGGTCGTGCCCGGGTATGGGGCGTGGATCACCATGCCGCCGCCGACGTATATCCCGACGTGGTGCATGCTGCCGTAGTAGATCACCAGGTCGCCGACCGCGATGTTGCTCTCGCTGACGGCCGGGAACTCGTAGGCCTGGGCCGAGGAGGAGTGCGACATCGACACCCCTGCGGCGGCCCACGCGGCCTCGGTCAGACCGGAGCAGTCGAAGCTGCTCGGGCCCTCTGCGCCGTAGACGTAGGGCTTGCCGACCTGGGCCTTGGCGAAGGCGACCGCTGTCGCCGCGCGGGCGTTGGGTGCCGGCGGCAGGCCGGGCGGAGGCGTCTGGGCCTGCTGGTTCTGCTCGCTCTGCTGCTGCTTGTACTGGGTCTGCTGAGTGGGCGTCAGCGAGTCCAGCAGAGTCTGCGCCTGCTTCTCCTTGGCGTCGATGTCCGCCTTGGTCTGAGCCATCTGGTCGCGCGTCTTCTGCAGCTGCTGCAGGTCCGCCGAGGCCTCGGCCTTGTCCTGGTCCAGCTGGCGCTTGATCTCCTGCGCGGAGGACATCGCGGCGGTGGAGTGGCTGGAGGCCTCATTCATCGCGGTGGCGGCCTGCAGGAACGAGTCCGGGGCGGCCGAGAGCATCAACTCCAGCGAGCTGTCCACGCCGCCGGCCCGGTACTGCGCCGCGGCCAGGCTGCCCAGCGAGGACTGCGCATTGGTCAGCTGCGTCTGCTCGGCGGTGATGCGGGCCTGGATCTGGTCGACCTTGTGCTGCAGCGCGGCCAGGTTGGTGGACGCCTGGTCATATGCCTCAGAGGCCTGCTCGGCCTGGTTGTGGAGGGTGTTGACCTGGTTCTTGACGTCGTTGAGGTTCGGTGTCGGGTCGGCGTGGGCCAGACCCGGAAGCAGCGCGATGGAACCGACCGTGGCGGTCGCCAGCGTCACCGCGGTGCGAGGCGCGGTGATCGTCTTCTTGGACGCGCGGTGAGTGGTCACGGTTTTGTGGGACGCCACGAAGGCGCTCTCCTTCTCTACCTGCCGCCTACCGGGTTAGCTGACGGGTTCGGGCTGAGAAGCGTGCCCTACAGGCCGCCGCGCGGGGGTTCGCAGCGGACCGATTCACCCCTGGCCCCAGTGGATGCGGGCCGGTGGGACTTGGTGGGTCCCCGGTTCCGGATCTGCGCTCCGCCCTGGGCCGTGTGGAAGCCCAAGCCAACTGCGGGTCGCGCGTCGCCGGATTCGGCGTGAACTCCCGCCACCGTCCAGGGTGGGCGGCGTGGTTACGAGAGTCCGGCCGTAACCCTAGCGAGACCTCGAACGACAAAACGGACCGGCCCAGGACCCTATACCAGGATTTTACTTTAGGAGGCGTTTAGTGGTCCTGATTCAGTGCGCGCTGTCCGGTTTCGCGCAGGGTCGATCCCGTGGTTGTTGCCGACTGTACGTCGGCATCACAAGTGGTGCTCGTAGGATGCAGGCGTGAAAGTACTGCAAGAATGCCTGCTGGTCCTGCATTTCGTCGGCATCGCCTCGCTGTTGGGCGGGTTCCTGACGCAGATGGCCGCCCAGACCAAGCGTGTCGTTCCGGCCATGCTGCACGGCGCGGCGACGATGCTGGTCACCGGGCTGGGGTTGTATGCCGTGGACGACAACGGCCTGCACCACGCGCCGCCGGCGGCGAAGATGGCGGTGAAGCTCGGGATCCTGGTGGTGATCGCCGGATTGATCTGGACGCAGCGGTCCAAGGAGGAGATCGCCAAGGGCGTCTACTTCGGGATCGGCGGGCTGACGCTGGCGAACATCGTCATCGCCGTGTTCTGGCACTGAGAGTGCCCTGATAGCGCACCTTATAAAGACCTCTATATCGAGACCTCTGTAGACCTCTGTAGACCTGTAGAGACGTGTGCGGCGGGCGGCCCGTGATCCGGGTCGCCCGCCGCACACGTCTCCCACGTCACCTGTCTGCAGAAGACATCGGCTCGGTAGAGGCCGTCGGTTCTGTAGAAGACATCGATGTGTTCTGCGTCACACCGAGGTAGCCAGCGGCCGGGTCGGCCACTCCGGCTCGGCGTAGGACTTCTCGCCCCGCCGCTCCCGATACGCCGCCCGGTCGGCCTCCTGCTCGGCCTTCCAGCGGGCCTGCGCCTCGTGCAACCGCACCGCGTCCAACGTCCCGACCGCGGCGTAGCTGGCGCCGATTACCTGGGCCAGGTTCATCGCCGCCAGAGCGTCGGCCGCGGCGTCGTGGGCGTGGGTGATCGACACGCCGTAGAACTGGCACTGGGCTTCCAGCGTGCGCGCGCCCTTGCGGAACTTGTCCATCTGCCGGTCGATGACCAGCGGGTCGATCACCGGGGCGACAGGTGCGCGGGCTGCCAGCGGGGTCAGCCCGTTGCGCGCCAGCTCGGCCTCCAGCAGCGTCAGGTCGTACGGGGCGTTGAAGACCACCAGCGGGGTGCCCGCGCGCAGCTCGGCGGCCAGCGCGTCGGCGATCTCGTCCAGCGTCCGGCGCGGCGGCGCGCCGTGCTCCCGGGCGTACTCGGTGGTGATGCCGTGGATCGCGGTGGCCTCGGCCGGGATCTCCATGCCGGGGTCGATGAGGAAGGACTTCTCCGAGCCGTCGGAGGCGACGATGGCCGCCGAGACGATCCGCACGGTCTTCGGGTCGCGGCCGGTGGTCTCGGTGTCGAAGCCGGCCAGTCGGCGGCGGTGCCAGCCGTCATGTGCGCCGCGCTGCGGCGGCACGGCCGGCTGCGCCGCACCCTCGGGTTGGGTCTGGGTCTGGGTCTGGGGTCGGGGCTCCCACGCCGGGGCGCACTCGTGGTGATAGGTCTGCCACGCACCGTCCACGTTGGCGCGCGTACCGGCCTCGGCTTCCACCCGACCCTTGCACGCGGAGCACGTCCCCGCGTACTTGTTGACCAGAGTCACTGTGTTGTTCTCCCTCACCTCGTGTTGTCACCATGGTGGCGCACCGTTCTGACAAACACGGCCAGACTCCGGTCTCACGACGTCAGCGGCTACCCTGGTGGACTACGGCGGTTTTTCTAATCCGCCCGATCTGTTGATTTCCGCGCGAAGGATGAATACGACGTGTTCGACACGCTCTCTGATCGTTTGGCCACGACGTTCAAAAACCTGCGCGGCAAGGGTCGGCTCTCGCCCCAGGACATCGACGAGACCCTGCGCGAGATCAGGCGCGCCCTGCTGGAGGCGGACGTCTCCCTGGAGGCTGTGCGGCCGTTCATCGCGGCGGTCCGGACCAGGGCCGAGAGCGCGGAGGTCTCCAAGGCGCTGAACCCGGCGCAGCAGATCATCAAGATCGTCAACGAGGAACTCGTCGGCATCCTGGGCGGCGAGACCCGGCGGCTGCGGTTCGCCAAGAACCCGCCCACGGTGATCTTGCTCGCCGGCCTCCAAGGTGCCGGTAAGACCACGCTGGCCGGCAAGCTGGCGTACTGGCTGCGCTCCGAGGGGCACACCCCCGTGCTGGTCGCGGCGGACCTGCAGCGGCCCAACGCGGTCACCCAGCTGCAGGTCGTCGGTGACCGGGCCGGCGTGCCGGTGTACGCCCCGGAGCCCGGCAACGGCGTCGGGAACCCGGTCAAGGTGGCGAAGGACTCGATCGAGTTCGCCAAGACCAAGATGCACGACGTGGTGATCGTCGACACCGCCGGCCGGCTGGGCATCGACGCCGAGCTGATGCGGCAGGCCGCCGACATCCGGGACGCGGTCCGGCCCGACGAGGTCCTGTTCGTGGTCGACGCCATGATCGGTCAGGATGCGGTGACCACCGCCCAGGCCTTCATGGACGGCGTCGGCTTCGACGGCGTGGTGCTCACCAAGCTCGACGGCGACGCCCGCGGCGGTGCGGCCCTGTCGGTGCGCCAGGTCACCGGCAAGCCGGTGATGTTCGCCTCCTCCGGGGAGAAGCTGGAGGAGTTCGACGTCTTCCACCCCGAGCGCATGGCGAGCCGCATCCTCGACATGGGCGACATGATGACCCTGATCGAGCGGGCCGAGAAGGCGTTCGACCAGGCCGAGGCCGAGAAGATGGCGGGCAAGCTGGCCCGCAACGAGTTCACGCTCGACGACTTCCTGAACCAGATGGAGCAGCTGAAGAAGCTCGGCTCCATGACCAAGCTGCTCGGCATGCTGCCCGGCGTCAGCGGCATCAAGGACCAGCTCAAGGAGATCGACGACAAGGACGTCAACCGGATCGCCGCGATCATCAAGTCGATGACCCCGGGCGAGCGCGACGACGTCAAGATCATCAACGGCTCGCGGCGGCAGCGCATCGCCCGGGGCTCGGGCACCTCGGTGCCGGAGGTCAACAACCTCATCGAGCGCTTCCTCGAGGCCAAGAAGATGATGTCGCAGATGGCCAAGGGCGGGATGCCCGGCATGCCGGGGCTGCCCGGGGCCGGCGGGCTCGGCGGCACCAAGCGCAAGTCGGCCAAGGCCAAGGCGGCCGACAAGGCGTCCAAGTCCAAGGGCCGCTCGCGCTCCGGGAACCCGGCCAAGGCCAAGGCCGAGGAGGCGGCGCGGCAGGCGCGCAAGGAAGGCAACGGCGCGTTCGGGGAGGACGGCGGCCAGTTCGAGCTGCCGGACGAGTTCAAGAACCTGCTGCCTCCCCAGTAGGGGCGCGGCGGTTCGACTCGGCGATCCACGGGCGATCCGCCGATGATCTATCAGGCGGAGTGACTCTTCGGTGCCTCCCGGTGCCCCAGCGCACCGGGGGGCGTCCCGACCAGCCTGAACCTTCTGGCACAATGGAAGCTTGTACCGGTCGCGCATGGCCCTCTCTCCTGCGCTAAGCCGTGTCCATCCGGCTGCTGCCGATGCCATGTCCCCACGTGGCGGTGCGGTGGCACCACCCGCAGTCAACCAAGCAGGAGACACCACACCGTGGCAGTCAAGATCAAGCTCAAGCGCATGGGCAAGATCCGGAACCCGCAGTACCGGATCATCGTGGCCGACGCCCGCACCAAGCGGGACGGCCGCGCGATCGAGGAGATCGGCAAGTACCACCCGAAGGAGGACCCCTCCTACATCGAGGTGCTTTCCGAGCGCGCGCAGTACTGGCTGGGCGTCGGCGCGCAGCCGACCGAGGCCGTCGCGGCGATCCTGAAGATCACCGGCGACTGGCAGAAGTTCAAGGGCCTGGACGCTCCGGCGCCGATGAAGGTCGCGGCGCCCAAGGCCGACCGCAAGGCCGTCTTCGAGGCCGCCGCCAAGGAAGCCGCCGACGAGCCGAAGACCGGCGCGACCACGCCGAAGAAGAAGGCCGACAAGGCGGAAAAGGCCGAGAAGAAGGCCGAGGAGACCCCGGCGACCGAGGCTCCGGTGGAGACCCCGGCCCCGGCCGTCGAGGCTGAGATCGCTTCCGAGGGCTGAGCATGCTGGAAGAGGCCCTGGAGCACCTGGTCAAGGGCATCGTCGAGCATCCCGATGAGGTCCGGGTCCGCGAGCGTGACCAGCGCCGCGGCAAGGTCCTGGAAGTCCGGGTACACCCGGACGACCTGGGCAAGGTGATCGGCCGCGGCGGGCGCACCGCGCGCGCGCTGCGCACCGTGATGGCCGCCCTCGGCGGCCGCTCGCTGCGCGTCGACCTCGTCGAGGCGGCCGGCTACCGGTGAGCCCTGAAGCAGACACCCCGTCCGGCCGACCCGAGGCACTGCGCCTGGTGGTCGGCCGGATCGGTCGTGCCCACGGCATCCGCGGCCAGGCCACCGTCGAGGTCCGCACCGACGACCCGGACCTGCGCTTCGCCCCCGGCTCCCGGCTGCTGACCGAGCCGGCCGAGCGCGGCCCGCTGGTGGTGTCGGACATGCGCTTCCACAGCGGGATCCTGCTGCTGTCCTTCGAGGGCGTGGCCGACCGGAACGCCGTCGAGGCGCTGCGGAACACGATCCTGGTGGTCGAGGCCGATCCGGACGAGACCCCGGACGACCCCGACGAGTACTACGACCACCAGCTGGTCGGTCTGCCCGTGGAGTTGGCCGACGGCAACGTGCTCGGCGAGATCGCCGACCTGCTGCACCTGCCGGGGCAGGACGTGCTGGCGGTCAAGCGGCCGGCCGGTCCCGAGGTGCTGATCCCGTTCATCAAGCAGTTCGTCCCGACCGTGGACGTCGCCGGCGGCCGGGTCGTGGTCGATCCGCCGGCCGGGCTGTTGGACCTGGACAGCGTCGAGTAGCGGCCGCTTCTCACCGGACATCTCATGCGCATCGACATCGTCACCATCTTCCCCGAGTACCTGGCGCCGTTGGACGTCTCGCTGATCGGTAAGGCGGCGGCCGCCGGGATCCTTGACGTGCGCGTGCACGAGCTGCGCGGCTGGACCCACGACCGGCACAACACTGTGGACGACACGCCGTGCGGCGGCGGGCCCGGCATGGTGATGAAGCCCGAGCCGTGGTCGGCGGCGCTGACCCAGATCGTCCCGCCGGGCTCGGAGGACGGCGCGCGCCTGGTCGTGCCGACGCCGTCGGGCCGGCCTTTCACCCAGCGAGTGGCCGAGGACTTGGCGACGGCTTCGCATCTGGTGTTCGCTCCGGCGCGCTATGAGGGAATCGACCGGCGGTTTATAGAGGCGGCCGCAGAGCGGATGCCTGTAGAAGAGCTCTCCATCGGTGACTATGTGTTGGCCGGCGGTGAGGTCGCGGTGCTCGTGATGGTCGAGGCTGTGGGCCGGCTGCTGCCCGGTGTGCTCGGCAATGCGGAGTCCGCTAAAGACGATTCCTTCGGGCACGCTTCTGAGGGCGGTATGGCGGGCCTTCTAGAGGGACCCGTATATACGAAACCTGCCAGTTGGGACGGCCGCGAGGTCCCGCCGGTGCTGCTGTCCGGCAACCACGGCCTGATCGCGCGCTGGCGCCGGGACCAGGCGTTGCAACGAACCGCGCACATGCGCCCGGACCTGATCCAAGCCCTGGACCCGGCTTCGCTGGACAAGAAGGACCGGGCTCAGCTGGAGGCTTTGGGCTGGTCGCAGACCTCCGGCGGATTTCGTTTCGACCCCGACGCTGTGTCAGACTAGGCCGGTACTGCTTGAGCAGGTGCCTGCCTTTCGACAGACACATCACCTGCCCGCCGGACGCGCCCTGCCGCAGGGGGACCCGCCCACGGCGAATTCAAGTGAGGATCCGGTTTCATCACCACTTAAGCCGTGGCCGACCTGTGGCGTCCACGAGGAGAGATCATGGACAAGCTGTCCACCATCGACGAGCTGTCGATGCGCATCGACGTCCCGGGCTTCCGTCCCGGTGACACGGTCAACGTGCACGTCAAGGTCGTCGAGGGTAACCGCTCCCGCATCCAGCAGTTCAAGGGCGTCGTCATCCGTCGCCAGGGCTCCGGTGTGCGTGAGACCTTCACCGTCCGCAAGGTCAGCTTCAGTGTCGGCGTGGAGCGCACCTTCCCGCTGCACACCCCGATCATCGAGAAGATCGAGGTCGTGACCCGCGGCGACGTCCGCCGGGCGAAGCTGTACTACCTGCGCGACCTGCGCGGCAAGAAGGCGAAGATCAAGGAGAAGCGCGAGGCGGTCGCGGGCCACTGAGCCCCGCACGTCCCGCACGGTTTCCAAGGCTCCGGGCCACGTCCTCCTCGGTGAGGACGTGGCCCGGAGCCGTTTACAGAATCCTCAGGCAAGTCCTATAACTTGTTCGACTGGGAACGGCTGTTCCTGTCTGTCCAAAGTTGCTGACCCGGGTCAACAGACTCGACGACGAACAGGCTAGGGTGCGGCCGGTGGCCAAGGGGCAAAGGCGCCGGCTGAAACCGGTGAAGTTGTGGAAGGAACTGCCGATCCTGTTCGGGGTCGCGCTGTTGCTGGCCTTGGTGATCAAGACGTTCTTCGTGCAGGCCTACTTCATCCCTTCGCAGTCCATGCAGCACACCATCGAACCCGGCGACCGCGTGCTGGTGAACAAGCTGACCCCGTGGTTCGGCTGGACCCCGGAGCGCGGCCAGATCGTGGTGTTCAAGGACCCCGGCGGCTGGCTGGACCCCTCGGAGATCAAGAAGGACAACGCCTTCGTCGGCGGGGTCAAGAAGGTGTTCTCCTGGGTCGGGCTGCTGCCCGAGGGCAATGAGCAGGACCTGATCAAGCGGGTTGTCGGGGTTCCCGGCGACGTCGTGCAGTGCAAAGGTGTCGGGCAGCCGGTGACGGTCAACGGGGTGCCGTTGGACGAGCACTCCTATCTCTACCGGGGGGTCGACGGACAGTTGGACGACCCGTCGCAGACCCCTTTCGGGCCGATCACCGTTCAGCCGCACACGGTGTTCGTGCTCGGAGACCACCGGAGCGATTCCGGGGACTCGCGGGTGCACCTGCAGGAGGCCTCTCAGGGGCTGGTCCCGTATTCGGACATGCAGGGTCACGCTTTCGTGCGGATCTGGCCGCTGACACGCATCAGCGGCTTGGGTACTCCTTCTACGTTCTCCTTGAAGAACCCTGCGCAGGCAGTCCAGGGCGCGGCCACAGTGCCGCCGGTGCTGTGGGCATTCACGCTCGCGGTCCCGCTGCGGGCCGGATCGCTGCGTCGCCGCCGCCGTCGCGCCGGTGCGCTCCTTCCGGACCCCGCGGGCGTAACCAATCGGCTACGCGGGCGGTTGGGTACGGAGCGGCCGCTTGGCTGAACCGAACTTTCGAGGGACTGCGAAGGGAACAGCGACATGGACCAGGCGGCAGCGAAACGGAGCGGGCCTGGCGGGTCAGCGGAAGGGCAGACTGTGACAGTGGACGAGAGCTCCGAGACCGCCGACAACCCGGTCGGCCGCGGCGAGGCCGTGGTGCCGCGGCCCGATTACGCGGGTCATGACCAGGGCGGCGGCTACGCGGCGTCCTCCGGGTATGACGGGGCCGGTGCACCCGGCGGGTATGGCGGTTCCAGCGGCACCGGCGGTCCCGGGGGCTACGGCGGTCCGAGTGGTTCCGGTGGTCCGGGGGTTCCCAGCGCTGCTGGCGGTCCTGGCGGCTATGGCGGCTCCGAGGGCCCTGGCGGTCCCGGCAACCCCGGTGGTCCCGGCGGCTATGGCGGCGGCCCGCAGGGTCCGGGCGGTCCCCAAGACCCCGGCCAGTACGGCGGCGGCTCCGAGGGCTTCTCCCCGGTCCCGGAGGGCGACCAGGAGACCCGGGAGCCGGAGTCCGCGCCCGCCGAGCCGGCGGGGCCCCGCAAGTGGTGGCAGTGGCTGCTCCTGCCGTTCGCGGTGGTGTGGCGCTTCGCGTTCCCGAAGAAGCCGCGGCCGTTTATCATCGAACTGCCGTTCCTGCTGGCGATCGCCCTGTTGCTGGCCTTCGTCATCAAGACCTTCCTGGTCCAGGCCTTCGTCATCCCCTCCGGCTCGATGCAGAACACGCTGGAGATCAACGACCGCGTGCTGGTCAACCGGTTCGCGAACTGGATGGGGCACGAGCCCAACCGCGGCGACATCGTGGTCTTCCAGGACCCGGGTGGCTGGCTGGACAGCGAGCCGGTGAAGCCGAAGAACGTCTTCAGCAAGGTCCTGACCGCGGTCGGTCTGCTGCCGGAGGACAACGGCGACCTGATCAAGCGGGTCATCGGGGTCGGCGGCGACGACGTGAAGTGCCTCGGCAACGGTGCTCCGGTGACCGTCAACGGTGTCCCGCTGCAGGAGTCGGGCTACTTGTATCCGAGCAACCTGCCCTCTATGGAACCGTTCGAGGTGCACGTCCCGCAGGGCAAGCTGTGGGTCATGGGTGACCACCGCGAGGTCTCGGTCGACTCCCGGGCCCACATCAACAGCCAGACCGGCGGCTTCGTGCCGGAGGGCAACGTGGTCGGTGTCGCGGTGCTGAAGGTGTGGCCGCCGTCGCACTTCGGCACGCTGCCGGTGCCTTCGGACTTCCGGACCAGCTTCCAGTCGCTGGCCGCGCCGGGCGCGGTGCCGGTGGCGGCGTTCGCCGTGGCGTTGCCGATCACGGTGGTGCGGCGGCGCCGGAAGCTTCGGAAGCTCGAAGCGGCGGCGGACTAGAGACGTAGTAGGCGCGCCGGCTAGAGGTGTAGTAGGCGGCCGACTATAGATGTAGTAGTGAGATGTATTAGCGGTCGGCATTCACTACCTTTGTAGTGATTTGATCGTGTGATCGATGGCGGTCGCGGCGGGGACTTCCCGCTGTGGCCGCCATTGTCGTCTCCGCTGCGTTGTACGTTAGAGACGATGACCACTACGCCCACACCCACGCTGCCGCGCGGCGTAGCGATCCGCTCCGACGCGGGGATCTACGGCTACGAGCGCGCGCTGGCCCGTGCCGGGTTCCCCACGGTCGCCGGCACGGACGAGGCCGGCCGCGGCGCCTGCGCAGGTCCGCTGGTGGCGGCGGCCGTGATCCTGCGCCCCGGGGCCTCGGGCCGCATCCCCGGCCTGTCCGACTCCAAGCTGCTCACCGAGAAGGCCCGCGACCGGGCCCGCGTGGAGATCGAGAAGCGCGCGCTGTCCTATGCGTGGGTCGCCATACCGGCTCCCGAGGTGGACCGTCTGGGCCTGCACCATGCGAACATCGCGGCGCTCCGCCGTGCCGTGGCCCGCCTCGACGTCGCCCCCTCGTACGTGCTCTCGGACGGGTTCCACGTGGACGGGCTTCCCTGCCCTAGCCTGGCCATGTGGAAGGGGGACCAGGTGGCTGCCTGCGTGGCCGCCGCGTCGGTGCTGGCCAAGACCGTGCGGGACGCCATGATGACCGAGTTGGCCCAGCGCCACCCGGCGTACGGCTTCGAGGTCCACAAGGGTTACTCCACCCCCGCCCACCAGGCCGCATTGACGGAGCACGGGCCTTGTCCGGAGCACCGTTTCACATATGCCAACGTGGCGAACGTTTCCACGCGTTGTGGGTGACAATGACTGTGATTGAAGACCGACCAAGGGGAGCGTGGGCATGAGCGCTGAGGACCTCGAGAAGTACGAGACCGAGATGGAGCTCCAGCTCTATCGCGAGTACCGCGACGTGGTCGGCCTGTTCAAGTACGTGGTCGAGACCGAGCGGCGCTTCTACCTGACCAACCAGGTGGACCTCGCGGTGCGCTCGGCCGACGGCGAGGTGTACTTCGAGGTGACGATGGCGGACGCGTGGGTGTGGGACATGTACCGGCCCGCACGCTTCGTGAAGAACGTGAAAGTCGTCACGTTCAAGGACGTCAACGTCGAGGAACTGGCCAAGAGCGACCTGGAAGTCCCGACCGACTGACGGACCGCCGACCGCCAATCCAATTGAAAATCGAACAACAACGCCCGTCACGCGTGCCCACTAGGCCACACGAGTGACGGGCGTTCCCATTCCACCCCACTTATCCACAACCGCCACAATCCTCCCTGGCCCCCACCACCCACCCCGAGCGAACCTCGATCACGAGCGGCCCACCGACGGGCCGACCGAACGACCGGGAGGAGCGCAGCGGTGGCCGGCACAACCCCATTCCTGGAGGTCGAACACCACCTGACGGACTTCCCGTCGGCGGTCGACCACAGCAGTCTGTCCCCGGGCCGCCTGGGCCGCGAAGGCGAGGACATCGCCGCGGCCTACCTCACCGCCTGCGGCTACCACGTCCTGGACCGCAACTGGCGCTGGCGCGGCCCGGACGTCCGCGGCGAGTTGGACATCGTCGCCCTGGCCTCCGACCTGCTGGTCACCGTCGAGGTCAAGACCCGCCGAGCTGCCACCGGCGGCCGCCCCTTCGACGCCATCACCGACGCCAAGCGCACCCGCCTGTGGAAACTGGCCAACCGCTGGGTCGCCGAACACCGCCTCGACCCGGAGCTCCGCAACCACTTGCCCCGCGGCCTGCGAGGCATCCGCGTCGACGTCATCGGCCTGCTGTTCCCCGCCGACGGCCGCACCGAGCCCGCCATCGACCACCTTCAGGCGGTGTGAGATGCGCAGCTCCGGAATCGCCGCCCCGGCTTCGGTTCCCTGCCGCGCCGATCGCTCCGACCAGGACCGGGTCGCTCGGGCGTTCGTCACCGCCGCGCTCCGGCTGGCCCCGGCGCTGCCTGTCAAGCCCGGGCACCGCCCCGACTTCCGTGGCGCGGCAGGGGCGCTCGCCGGCCCGAACGGCGTCGCTCATGCCCAACCCACTCGGGCTGTTGCCGGTGTGGCAGGCTACTCGCCGGCTTCGGTGTCTTCGGCATGCATCTGTGGAGCTCGGCCATGAGCATCTCGCGGACCCATGCTGTCGCCCTCAACGGCACCCAAGGCGTCGTCGTCGAGGTCGAAGTCAACGTCACGCGCGGCGCCACCCGCACCCAGATCCTCGGCCTCCGCGACACCGTCCTGTCCGAATGCCGCGACCGAGCTCGCGCGGCCGCCTACAACTCCGGGCACCGTTGGCCCGACGGCAACGTCACTGTCGGCCTGTCCCCGGCCTGGGTCCGCAAAGAGGGCTCAGCGTTCGACCTCGCTGTAGCCGTCGCCGCGCTCACCGCCGAAGGCGCCATCGGCCAGATCGCCCTCGCCGGCGCGGTCTTCCTCGCCGAGCTGTGCCTCGACGGCCGCCTGCGCCCCGTCCGAGGCGTGCTCCCGGCCGCGCTTGCCGCCCGCGACCACGGCCTGACCAGGATCCTCGTCGCCGAGCCCAACGCCCTCGAAGCCTCACAGATATCCGGCCTCGAAGTCCACGGTATGCGCTCCTTGGCGCAGGTCGTGGCCCTGCTCCAAGGCACCGAGATCCCCGATGCCGAACCACTCCCGCTGGACACCGGCCCGCGCACCGGTCCCCTACGGCCGGTCCGTCCACTGCCCGACATGGCCGACGTCCTAGGCCAGTACGACGCGCGCCGAGCCCTCGAGGTCGCGGCCGCTGGAGGCCACCACCTGCTCCTGGCCGGCGCCCCCGGTGCGGGCAAGACCCTGCTCGCCGAACGCCTGCCCTCGATCCTTCCCCCGCTCGACGAATCGGCCGCCCTCGAGGTCTCGTCCCTGCACTCGATCGCCGGCACGCTGCCCTGGGAGAAGCCTCTGATCACCGACCCGCCCTACCAGAGCGTGCACCACACCTGCACGGTCGCGGGCATGGTCGGCGGCGGCACCGGCCGCATCCTCCCTGGCGCCATCAGCCGCGCCCACCACGGCGTGCTGTTCGCCGACGAGATCCCCGAGATGCAGCGGGCCGTCCTCGAAGCACTACGCGAACCCCTCGAAGCCGGCGAGATCGTGATCGCCCGAGCCACCGGAACCGTGGTCTTCCCCGCCAGATTTCTCCTGGTCGCAGCCATGAATCCATGTCCTTGCGGCCGTGCTGGCACTGCGGGCGGCCAATGCACCTGCACCCCCGACGCCCGCCGCCGCTACACCCAAAAGCTCTCCGGTCCCTTCCTGGACCGCATCGATCTCCGCCTGGCCGTCCACCCCGTCGGCCGCGCCGAGCTTTTCGGCGCCCTCCCCGGCGAATCCAGCGCCGACGTCCGCGACCGCGTCCTCGAAGCCAGGGCCCGAGCCACCCACCGCTACGCGGACCGCCCCTGGTCCACCAACGCCCAAATTCCCGGCAGCGCGCTGCGCGCCGAGTTCGCCCCCACCCCTGCCAGCCTCACCGATATCGACGCCCGCTACCAAGCAGGCACCCTCACCGCTCGCGGCTACGACCGCCTGCTCCGCGTCGCCTGGACCCTCGCCGACCCTGGCTCTGAT
>NZ_JAAFYZ010000197.1 GCF_018274385.1 Catenulispora pinistramenti
GTCCGTCCCCTGCTTCCCCACCCTGATCCCTCCCAGCGCCCTCGGATGTCGGCGACTACTCGGCCCGGGTCAGCGTCGGGGCCACTTCGCGCAGCTGGTCGAAGGTGAGGGCGCCTTCGCGCAGCAGGAGCGGGGCGGTGCCGGTGACGTCGACGATGGAGCTGGCGCCGCCTTCGCCGCCGACCTTGCCGGCGTCGAGGTAGACCGAGACCGAGTCGCCGAGTTGGTCCTGGGCCTCCACCGCGGTCTGCGCGGCCGGCATGCCGGTCTTGTTGGCGCTGGAGACGGCCATCGGGCCGGTCTCGGTGAGCAGTTCGATGGCCACCGGGTGCAGCGGCATGCGGACCGCGACGGTGCCGCGGGTCTCGCCGAGGTCCCAGGTCAGGGTGGGCTGGTGCATCGCCACGATGGTCAGGCCGCCGGGCCAGAAGGCGTCGACCAGCTCCCAGCCCACCGAGGGCATGCCGGCCACCAGGCCGTGCAGGGTGGCGGGCGAGGGGACCAGCACCGGGCTCGGCATCGCCGGCCCGCGGCCCTTGGCCTCCAGCAGCGCCCGCACGGCCCAGTTGGTGAACGCGTCGGCCCCGATGCCGTAGAGCGTGTCGGTCGGCAGCACCACCAGCTCCCCGCGCCGGACGGCACTGGCCGCCTCCCGCAGACCGGTCTTGCGCTGCTCGGGGTCGGTGCAGTCGAAACGGCGGCTCATGGGGCGTGAGTCTACTGTCCGGCGGGGGGTGCGTGGTTCAAAGCCGGTAACGTCCCCCCGCGTGCGGTGACCGGGGACCCGGGAGGGCCCGGAATCCGCCGGCCGCGCCTCAGCCCTTGCGGGCCGTCACGAACCGCGGCCGGTTCGTCAGGTCCCGGTGGTCCGAGGCCTCGGCCCAGCCCCGCTCCTCCAAGAAGATGCGCTGCACCTCGCCGCCCTGCTTGTCCGAGTGCTCGAACGCGGTCCAGCCGCCGGACTTGAGCAGGCGCTGCGCCGTGCGCTCCAGGCCGCGGATCAGGTCCAGGCCGTCGGGGCCGGAGAAGAGCGCGAGTTCCGGGTCGTGGTCGCGGGCTTCGGGGGCGACGTACTCCCACTCGGTCAGCGGGATGTAGGGCGGGTTGCAGACCACGACGTCCACTCGGCCGTCGAGTTCCGGCAGCGCCGTGACCGCGTCCGCGAGGTGCAGCGTCACCCGCTCCCCGGCCTCGGACGCCGCGATGTTGCGCGAGGCCCAGGTGTAGGCGTCGTCCGACAGCTCCACGGCGTGGACCCGGGCCCGCGGGACCTCCTGCGCTATCGACAGCGCGATCGCCGCGGAGCCGGTGCACAGGTCGACGATCAGCGGTTCGGCGACGTCCAGCGCCCGCAGCTTGTCGATGGCCCAGCCGACCATCACCTCGGTCTCCGGACGCGGGACGAAGACCCCGGGGCCGACCGCCAGCTCCAGGTACCGGAAGTACGCCGCGCCGGTGATGTGCTGCAACGGCTCGCGGTTCGCGCGGCGGGCGATGACCTCCCAGTACCGGGCGTCGAAGTCGTGGTCGGGAACCGTGTGCAGCTCCGCGCGGCGGACGTCGTGCACCCAGGCCGCCAGTTCCTCGGCGTCATGGCGCGGCGAACCGACGCCGGCCTCGGCCAGCCGCAGCGACGCCTGCGCGATCTCGGCGCGCAGCAGCGACAACGGCTTCGCGGCGCCGGGCGCCGACTGCCCGCCCGCCGCCACCGGCTGCCCGGTCGCGGGCTGCTGCCCGGCCGCCGTCGGTTCCTCTGCCACCGGAGTGGTATCGCTCACCGGTCCGCCCGCCGTCTCAGTTGCCCCCGGCCGCGAGCTTCGCGGCGGTGTCCGCGTCGACGCAGGCCTGGATCACCGCGTCCAGGTCGCCGTCGAGCACCTGGTCCAGGTTGTACGACTTGTAGCCGACCCGGTGGTCGCTGATGCGGTTCTCCGGGAAGTTGTAGGTGCGGATGCGCTCGGAGCGGTCGACCGTGCGGATCTGCGACTTGCGCGCGTCCGAGGCCTCCTTGTCGGCCTCCTCCTGGGCCACCGCCAGCAGGCGGGCCCGCAGGATGCGCATCGCCGACTCCTTGTTCTGCAGCTGCGACTTCTCGTTCTGGCAGCTGACCACGACGCCGGTCGGCAGGTGCGTGATGCGGACCGCGGAGTCGGTGGTGTTCACCGACTGCCCGCCCGGGCCGGAGGAGCGGAAGACGTCGATGCGCAGGTCGTTGGGATTGATCTCGACCTCGACGTCCTCGGCCTCGGGCAGCACCAGGACGCCGGCCGCCGAGGTGTGGATGCGGCCCTGCGACTCGGTGACGGGGACCCGCTGCACGCGGTGCACGCCGCCCTCGTACTTCAGCCGGGCCCAGACGCCCTCGCCGGCCTCGTTCACCCGGCCCTTGACCGCCACCTGGACGTCCTTGTAGCCGCCGAGGTCGGACTCGGTCGACTCCAGGACCTCGGTCTTCCAGCCCTGACGCTCGGCGTAGCGCATGTACATGCGCAGCAGGTCGCCGGCGAACAGCATCGACTCCTGGCCGCCCTCGCCGCCCTTGATCTCCAGGATGACGTTCTTCTCGTCCATCGGGTCGCGCGGGATCAGCAGCTTGTGCAGCCGCTCCTCGAGCACCGTGCGGCGCTCCTGCATCCCGGGGATCTCCTCGCCGAAGGCGGGGTCCTCGGTGGCCAGTTCCTCGGCGGCGGTGATGTCCTCGCCGACGCTCTGGTACTCGCGGTAGGTCTCGGCGATCGGGCCGAGTTCGGCGTAGCGCTTGCCGAGTTTGCGCGCGACGTCCTGGTCAGCGTGGACGGACGGGTCCGCCAGCTTCGTCCCCAGCTCGGCGTACTCGGCGAGCAGGTCGTCGATGACCTCGAACATGTCACGTCCTCAAGTAGCTGCCAGCAAAACCCGACCCCCCACAAACGCGACGGCGGCGCCGGAGCCAGCGGACCTGGGGTCCACGGCACCGGCGCCGCCGCACGCGCTACTTGCTGGCGTCCTTCTTACCGAAACGAGCCTCGAAGCGGGCCACGCGGCCGCCGGTGTCGAGGATCTTCTGCTTGCCGGTGTAGAACGGGTGGCACTGCGAGCACACCTCGGCGTGGATCACGCCGTTCGGGGCAGTGCTGTGGGTCTGGAACGTGGCGCCACAACCGCAGGTCACGGTCGTGACCTGATAGCTCGGGTGGATGTCAGGCTTCATTTGGAGCTCCTTGGGGTCAGTGGCCGCCGGGTCTCCATCGTCTGGGGTGAACCGGGACCGACGAACCATCTTAACGGCAGCCGGGGGGTGCTTATTCCACCCCTGGTCAGGCCCGGTCAGGCCGACGGGGTCAGGACCCGCGCCAGGAAACCCAGGGTGCGCGCCCAACTGTCGTGCGCGGGGTCCAGCACGGCGCGGTGGGCCATCCCGGCGAACTCCGCGAGTTCGACCTGGTCCCCGGCCTCGCGGGCCGCCTCGGCGAAGTTCCGCGACTGGGAGATCGGGACCCGCTCGTCCTCGTCGCCGTGCACCAGCAGCAGCGGGGTCTCCAGTGGGAGCAGCGCCGACGGCGAGGTCGCCGCGTAGCGGTCCGGGACCTCCTCGGGGGTGCCGCCCAGGAACTCCACGGCGGCCGGGACGTCCAGGACCCCCAGGCCCTCGCGCGCCGAGCCCACGCCGAGCCGCTCGTGGGCCGCGTCGTAGAGGTTCGCCACGCCGGCCTGCGAGACCGCGGCGCGGACCTGGAACTCCGAGGCCAGCCACAGCGCGAGGTGGCCGCCGGCCGAGTGGCCGACCAGGGCCGTGCGGTCGGTGTCCAGCGGGAAGTCGGCGGACAGGGCGCCCAGTTGGTCCAGGGAGGCCGAGACGTCGTCCAGGGTGACGCGCCAGGCCTCGCCGCCCCCGCCGTCGCCGACCCGGCGGTAGTCGATGTTCCACGCCGCGAACCCGCGCTCGGCCAGATCCTCGGCCAGCGGTTCCATCAGCTCGCGGTCGAAAGGAGTGCGCCAGAACCCGCCGTGGATCAGCACCACGATCGGGAACGGTCCCTCGCCGTCCGGCACGAACAGGTCGGCGACCTGGGAGGGATGCGGTCCGTACGGATGAGTGGCCGGGGTGATCGTCACCCCGGCCACCTTACTTAATTCCGGTCGAAACCGTTACTCCTGAACGGTTTACTCCTGAGGACCGACCGCGGTCTTCTGGATGGTCATCAGGAACTCGGCGTTCGACTTGGTCTTCTTCATCCGGTCCAGCAGGAGCTCCATCGCCTGCTGCTGGTCCAGCGCGTGCAGCACCCGGCGGAGCTTCCAGACGATGCTGAGCTCCTCGGCGCCGAGCAGCAGCTCTTCCTTGCGGGTGCTCGACGGGTCGACGTCGACCGCCGGGAAGATGCGCTTGTCGGCGAGCTTGCGGTCCAGCCGCAGCTCCATGTTGCCGGTGCCCTTGAACTCCTCGAAGATCACCTCGTCGAGGCGGGAGCCGGTCTCCACCAGGGCGGTGGCCAAGATGGTCAGCGAGCCGCCGTTCTCGATGTTGCGCGCCGCGCCGAAGAACTTCTTCGGCGGGTACATCGCCTGGCTGTCCATACCGCCGGTGAGGATACGGCCGGAGGCCGGGGCGCTGGTGTTGTAGGCGCGGCCCAGGCGGGTGATCGAGTCCAGCAGGATCACCACGTCGTGGCCGAGCTCCACCAGCCGCTTGGCCCGCTCGATGGCCAGCTCGGCGACCGTGGTGTGGTCCTCGGCCGGACGGTCGAAGGTCGAGGCGATGACCTCGCCCTTCACCGAGCGCTGCATGTCGGTGACCTCTTCGGGCCGCTCGTCCACCAGCACCACCATCAGGTGGCACTCGGGGTTGTTCTGGGTGATCGCGTTGGCGACGGCCTGCATGATCATGGTCTTGCCGGTCTTCGGCGGGGCCACGATCAGACCGCGCTGGCCCTTGCCGATCGGCGCGATCATGTCGATGATGCGCGTGGTGAGGATCCCGGGCTCGGTCTCCAGGCGGAGCCGGTCCTGCGGGTACAGCGGAGTCATCTTGGTGAACTCCGGGCGCTGCCGGGCGGCTCCGGGCTCCAGGCCGTTGATCGAGTCCAGCCGCACCAGGGCGTTGAACTTCTCGCGGCGCTCGCCGTCCTGCGGGGCCCGGATCACGCCGGTGACCGCGTCGCCCTTGCGCAGACCGTTCTTGCGCACCATGGCCAGCGAGACGTAGACGTCGTCGGGGCCGGGCAGGTAGCCCGAGGTCCGCACGAAGGCGTAGTTGTCCAGGATGTCGACGATGCCGCCGACCGGGATCAGGACGTCGTCGTCGCTGATCGTGGTGTCGACGTCGCCGCCGCCCTCGTTGCGGCTGCCGCGGTTGCGGCGGTTCTGCCGGTCCTCGCGGTTGCGGTTGCGGTCCCGGGTGCGGCGGTTGCCGCGGCGGTCGTCGAAGTCGTCGCCGGAGTTCTGGTTCTGGTTGCCGCCGCCGGAGCCTTGGCTGGAGCTCTGCTGTCCGGAACCCTGCTGTCCGGAGCCCTGCTGTCCGGAGCCCTGCTGACGGTCGCCCTGACGCTCGCCGGCGCCGTCGCGGCCGCCCCGGTCGCCGCGCTCCCGGCGGTTGTTGTTGTTCCGCTCCCGGCGGCCCCGCTGCTGGTCACCGTCGCCCTGGCCGGAGCCGGACTGGCCGGACTCGGCGGTGGCGGTGGCCGCGGCGGCCGTCGCAGGGGCCTGACCCTCGGCGGTGGCCACGGCGCTCTCGGCGGCCTTGGCGGCGCGCTCGGCGCGCTCCGGGCGGTCGGCGGCGCGCTCGGCACGGTCGGCGCGCTCAGCACGCGCCGCCGGCTCGGCCGCGGCCTTCTCGACCCGCTCGCGCTGCGGCTGCTCGGGGATGTCGGCGCGGACGTCAGAGCCCTGCACCTGGGCGGCGGCCTTCTCGACCGCGGCGGCGGTGCGGCTGGTGCGGCGCGCGGTGGTCCGCGCGGGCGCCGCCGCGGCGGCGGGCTCGGCCTTGCCGGCCCCGCCGTTCTTCTCCTGAATTGCCTCGACGAGCTGGCCCTTGCGCATCCGCGCGGTGCCGGTGATCCCCAGGCTCACGGCGTACGCCTGAAGCTCGGGGAGCAGCATCGAGGACAACCCCTTGCCGGCGCGCCCGGCGGGGGCGGTGGCGGGGGATTCAGTCGTGGTGTCGCTCACGAAGCGATCCTTCCTGGTCGCCGACCGCGCTGAGTACTCCGTGGAGGACCACTTCGAGCCGGGGACAGGTGCTGGTTGTGAAGAGCTGTGTTGAATTTGGAACCAAAGCCGCGATACAGGTACCCGCACGTGACCGACGCTGTGTTTGACACATTCGACACAGGTCAGTCGCGGATGCTTTCACACGGGGATACCTAGACCGCACTCGCGCGAAGTTCCGCCGCCGACGGTCGTGCCCGCCAAGGGAGGAGGAGTCGCGCTGTCGCTCACCAGTGGAGACGTAGGTGCTCGACAGGAGAGTAACACCTCGTGGTGGTCAACGGGACGCCGAGCTGTGCGCCGTCCCAAGGAAAACCATACGCGGGCGCTGCTCTCATGTTCACAGTCCCCCGTGGCGTGGGTTTGAATCCTTGCCGATATCCGTACCGATATTTGTACCGATATCTGTGCCGGAATCCATTCCGCGCCCCGCGCCTTCGGTCGCGTTCAAGGATACCGCACCGGCGGCGTCGACGGCGAGGCCGAGCGCCCGCCAGCCGGCCGGGGCGGCCGCGGTACCGACCTTGATCACCGCCTCCACCTGGTCTTCCGTCGTCAGAACCAGAACGGTCGGACCGGCGCCGGAGACCACCGCGGCGTGCCCGGCGGCCCGCAGTTCGGCGATCAGCGCGGCCGCCCCCGGCATGGCCGGTGCGCGGTAGTCCTGGTGCAACCGGTCCTGCGTCGCGGCCAGCAGCAGGTCGGCGCGGCCCTGGGTGAGCGCGGCGGTCAGCAGCGCGGTCCGGCCGGCGTTGCGCGCGGCGTCGGCGTGCGGGACCAGCTTGGGCAGCAGAGCGCGCGCGACCTCGGTCGACAGCCCCGCCTCCGGGACGAACGCCACGGCCCGCACCGATTCGGCGGGCTCCACCCGCAGCACCCGCGCGGTGTCGGCGGCGGCGTCGGAGATTTCACCCGCTTGGTCCAACCAGGCGATGGTGAAGCCGCCGCGCAGACAGGCCGCCACGTTGTCCGGATGGCCCTCCAGCTCGGCGGCCAGTTGGAACACCTCGTCATCGGACAGCGTCGCGCCGACGGTCAGCGCCCGGGCCGCCACGATCCCGGCGCAGATCGCCGCCGCCGAGGAGCCCAGGCCCCGGGCGTGCGGGATCCGGTTGGCGCAGACCAGCTCCAGCCCGGGCGGGCGGGCCCCGAGCCGGTCGAACGCGGCGCGCATGGCCCGCACCACCAGGTGCCCCTCGTCACGGGCGACCGTGTCGGCGCCCTCCCCCGCGACGTCCACCCGCAGCCCGGCGTCGGCTATCCGGACCATCACCTCGTCGTACCACCCGAGCGCCAGGCCCAGGGAGTCGAAGCCGGGTCCGAGGTTCGCGCTGGTGGCCGGGACGCGGACGCGCACCGGGGCGGCTCGGAAGACAGGGCTCGGCATTGTGCTCCGTTCGTGCTGAGGGATCGAGCGCTCAGCTATATCAGAACATTCCTTAGGTGAGGCTGAGAGCCTCGGCCACCGCCGTCACCTCGGCCGGCACCGGATCCGGCAGCGGCGGCGCGGCCTTGACCGCCCACTCAGGGTCCTTCAACCCGTGCCCGGTGACCGTGATGACGATCCGCTGCCCGGCCTCCAGCCGGCCGGCCTGAGCCGACTTGAGGATGCCCGCGACGCCCGCGGCCGAGGCCGGCTCGACGAACACGCCCTCCTCGGCCGACAGCACCCGGTGCGCGGCCAGGATCTCCTCGTCGGTCACCGCCTCGATGACACCGCGGGAGGCCTCGCGCGCGGCGACGGCCAGATCCCACGACGCCGGGTTGCCGATCCGGATGGCGGTGGCGATGGTGTCCGGGTGCTCGACCGGCGCGCCGTGCACCAGCGGAGCGGCGCCGGCGGCCTGGAAGCCGAACATCCGCGGGGTCCGCGTCGCCGGACCCTCCTTCGCGTACTCCTGATAGCCGAGCCAGTACGCGGAGATGTTCCCGGCGTTCCCGACCGGCAGGGCGTGGATGTCCGGCGCGTCGCCGAGGACGTCGACGATCTCGAACGCGGCCGTCTTCTGGCCCTGCAGCCGCACCGGGTTCACCGAGTTCACCAGCGCGACCGGGTACTTGGCCGCCAACTCGCGGGCCAGCCGCAGGCAGTCGTCGAAGTTGCCCTCGACCGGCAGCTGGGTCGCGCCGTGCGCCAGCGCCTGGGCCAGCTTGCCCAGCGCGATCTTGCCGGCCGGCACCAGGACCACCGGCTTGAGCCCGCCGCGCACCGCGTAGGCGGCGGCCGAGGAGCTGGTGTTGCCGGTGGAGGCGCAGACCACGGCCTCGGCCCCGGCCTGCTTGGCCAGCGAGATCGCGGTGGTCATGCCGCGGTCCTTGAACGAGCCGGTCGGGTTCATGCCCTCGACCTTGACGAACACCTCGCACCCGGTGAGCGCGGACAGCCGGGGCGCCGGCAGCAGCGGCGTGCCGCCCTCGCCCAGCGTGACCACGGGCGTGCCGGCGTCGACCGGCAGCCACTGTCGGTACTCCTCGATCACGCCTCGCCAAGCCATGTCCGCCAGCTCCTCTTATTCATGGGGAGGGATTATTCGGATTCCACACGCATGACGCTGGACACGTCACGTACATAGTCGAGCGCCCGCAGCCGGGCCACGGTCGCGGTCAGTGCCGCGTCCGGGGCCAGGTGCGTCACGATCACCAGCTGGGCGTCCAGGCCGCGCCCGGACTGCCGCACCGTGGCGATCGATACGTCCTGTTCCGCGAAGATACCGGCCACCGCCGACAGGACGCCCGGCTTGTCGTCCACGTCCAGGCTGATGTGGTAGCGGGTCTTGGCCTCGCCGACCGGCCGCACGGTCAGCCCGGCGTACGCCGACTCCCCGGGCCCGCGCGATCCGGTCACCTTGTTCCGGGCGATCGCCACCAGGTCGCCGAGCACCGCCGAGGCGGTCGGGGCGCCGCCGGCACCGGGGCCGTAGAACATCAGCTGCCCGGCCGCCTCGGACTCGATGAACACCGCGTTGTAGGCCTCGCGCACGCCGGCCAGCGGATGGCTGCGCGGGATCATCGCCGGGTGCACCCGCGCCGAGACCTTGCCGGCCACCGGGTCCACCTCGCAGATGGCCAGCAGCTTCACCACCGAGTTCATCGCCCGGGCCGAGGCGATGTCCGCCGCGGTGACCTCGGTGATGCCCTCGCGGTACACGTCGGAGGCGGTGACCCGGCTGTGGAAGGCCAGCCCGGCCAGGATCGCGGCCTTGGCGGCGGCGTCGAAGCCCTCGACGTCGGCGGTCGGGTCGGCCTCGGCGTAGCCCAGCGCGGTGGCCTCCTCCAGCGCCTCGCTGAAGCCGGCGCCGGTGGTGTCCATCCGGTCCAGGATGAAGTTGGTGGTGCCGTTGACGATGCCCAGGACCCGGTGCACCCGGTCCCCGACCAGCGACTCGCGCAGCGGGCGCACCAGCGGGATGGCGCCGGCGACCGCGGCCTCGTAGTAGAGGTCGGCGCCGTGTTTCTCGGCGGCCTGATACAGCCTCGCGCCTTCCTCGGCGAGCAGCGCCTTGTTCGCCGACACCACGGACTTGCCGGACTCCAGCGCGGCCAGGATCAGCGCGCGCGAGGGCTCGATCCCGCCGATGACCTCGATGACCAGGTCGATGTCGTCCCGTTTGACCAGCGCCTCGGCGTCCGTGGTGAACAGTCTCGGGTCCACCCCGGGCACCTCGCGGGTCCGGTTCGGGCGGCGCACGGCGATCCCGGCCAGCTCCAGCGGGGCCCCGACCCGCGCGGCCAGGTCGGCGGCGTTGGCCGTCATCAGGCGCGCGACTTCCGAGCCGACTACCCCACAGCCCAGCAGTGCCACCTTCAGCGGCTCAGTACGCATCGCAAACCCCATCGCCTCGATCGGTGCCGTACGCATCGGCGAGCACGGCACGGTGTCCTGTCAGTCTGGCCGAATCCCACTCCTCGACAACCCGTGGTCCGGGATGTGGAATATGCGAGCGTACTAGCAACCGGCTAGCCCAGGTCCAGCCCGAGCAGGTCGTCCTCGGTCTCACGGCGCACGATGACCCGCGCCGCGCCGTCCTTCACCGCGATGACCGGCGGCTTGAGCAGGTGGTTGTAGTTGCTGGCCATCGAGCGGCAGTAGGCCCCGGTCGCGGCCACCGCCAGCAGGTCGCCGGGCGCGGTGTCGCCGGGCAGCCAGGCGTCGCGCACCACGATGTCGCCGGACTCGCAGTGCTTGCCGACCACCCGGGTCAGCGCCGCCTCGGCCCGGCTGGCCCGGCTGACCAGCGAGACCGTGTACTCGGCGTCGTAGAGCGAGGTGCGGATGTTGTCGGACATGCCGCCGTCCACCGAGACGTAGGTGCGCAGGCCGGGCAGCGGCTTGACGGTGCCGACCTCGTAGAGCGTGATCCCGGGGGGACCGGCGATGGCCCGGCCGGGCTCGACGGACAGCCGCGGGTGCGCCAGCCCGGCGGCGTCGCACTCCCGGGCCACGATCTCCTTCAGCCGGGCCGCGATCTCGGCGACCGGCGCCGGGTCGTCGGCCTCGGTGTAGGCGATGCCCAGCCCGCCGCCGAGGTCCAGCTCGGGCAGCTCGATCCCGTGGTCCCGCCTGATCGCGGCCAGCGCCTCGGTCAGCCGGTGCGCGGCCACCTCGAACCCGGCGGTGTCGAAGATCTGACTGCCGATGTGCGAGTGCAGCCCGGTCAGCTCCAGGTGCTCGGCGTGCTTCAGGATGCGCGTGACGGCCTCCGCCGCCGCGCCGCCGGCCAGCGAGAAGCCGAACTTCTGGTCCTCGTGCGCGGTGGCGATGAACTCGTGGGTGTGCGCCTCGACGCCGGCGGTCACCCGCACCATGACCCGCTGCCGGACGCCCCGGTCGGCGGCGATGGCCGCCAGTCGCTCTATCTCGTCGTGCGAGTCGACGATGATCCGGCCGACCCCGGCGTCCACCGCGCGCTCCAGCTCGGCGACGGACTTGTTGTTGCCGTGGAAGCCCAGACGGCTCGCGGGAAACCCGGCGCGCAGCGCGACCGCCAGTTCGCCGCCGGAGCAGACATCGAGGTGCAGCCCCTCGTCCGCCGCCCACTTGGCGATGGCCACCGACAGGAAGGACTTGCCCGCATAGAAGACGTCGGCGTCCGCACCGAACGCCTCGACCCACTCCCGGGCCCGGCGCCGCCAGTCGTCCTCGTCGATCAGGTACGCCGGGGTGCCGTACTCCCGCGCCAGCTCCCGGACGTCGGCCCCGGCGAAGCTGAGCGCGCCGGAGTCGGCGTCGCGCGCCACCCCGCCGGGCCAGATCTTCCGGTCCAGCCGGTTGACGTCCGCCGGGGCGGCGCCGTGGCCGCCCTCGGGCAGGACGTCGGCGTAGCGGGGCCCGGCGGGGTGCGCGCTTCTGCTCATGGACCGAGAGTGTTCCCTACTTCAGGTCCGATTTGTCACATGCGCTCAGGTGCCGAGACGCCGAGGAGGTCCAGGCCGTTGCGCAGGACGGTCTGGGTGGCCTCCAGCAGCCACAGGCGCGCGCGGTTCAGCTCGGTCGGCTTCTCATCGCCGATCGGCAGAATGCGGCAGTCCTTCTTCTCCGACTGCCAGCCGTGGTACTTCTTCGCCAGATCCTCGAGGAAGTGCGCCACCTTGTGGACTTCGCGCTGCCCCGCTGCCTGAGCGATGACGCGCGGGAACTCGGCGAGCGCCGCGAGCAGCTCCTCCTCGCGGGGGTGGACGAGAAGCTTGGGGTCGAAGTCCTCGGCCGCGCCCTTGTCGAGGCCGAGCTCCGCGGCGTTGCGCTTGACCGCGCAGGTGCGGGCGTGTGCGTACTGGACGTACCAGACCGGGTTCTCGGGAGCGTTGGTCGTGAGCAGGTCCACGTCCAGCACCAGCTCGTTGTCGGTCGAGGACCGCGCCAGCGCGTACCGCGCCGCGTCCACCCCGATCAGCTCGATCACGTCGTCCAGCGTGACGATGTTCCCGGTCCGCTTGGAGAGCTTGACCTCCTCGCCGTCCTTCACCATCTTCACGAACTGGCCGATCAGGACCTCGATGTCCTGCTCCGGGTCGTCGCCGGAACAAGCGGCCAGCGCCTTGAGCCGGCCGACGTAGCCGTGGTGGTCGGCGCCGAGCATGTAGATGCACGGCGAGAATCCGCGGTCCCGCTTGTCCAGGTAGTACGCGCAGTCGGCGGAGAAATAGGTGCGCTCGCCGTTGGAGCGCACGATGACCCGGTCCTTGTCGTCGCCGAAGTCGGTGGTGCGCAGCCAGACCGCGCCGTCCTGCTCGAAGACGTGCCCCTGCTCGGCGAGCCGGTCGGCGACGCCCTCGACGGCGCCGGAGTCGTGCAGCGAGCGCTCGGAGAACCAGACGTCGAAGTGCGTGCGGAACTTCTCCAGCGACTCCTGCTGGAGCCGCAGCTGGAGCTTGTACCCGGCGGTGCGGAAGGCCTCGACCTGCGCCTCCTGCGGCATCTGGGTCAGGACCGGGTGCTCCGCGAGGATGACCTCAGCCAGATCCTTGATATACGCACCCTCATACAGGCCCTGCCCGCCGGGCACGTCCTGCCCGTTCGCCCGCAACGCCAGCGACAGGCCGAAGTTGTTCATCTGGTTGCCGGCGTCGTTGATGTAGAACTCGCGGGTGACGTCGGCACCGGCGGCCTCCAGCAGCCGGCCGAGCGCGTCGCCGACCGCTGCCCACCGGGTGTGGCCCAGGTGCAGCGGGCCGGTCGGGTTGGCCGAGACGAACTCCAGGTTCACATTCTGGCCGACGAAGGTCTGGCTCCGGCCGTAGGCCGCGCCCTGCTCGACGATGGTCTTGGCCACCTCGCCGGCCGCGCCGGCGGCCAGCTTCAGGTTCAGGAACCCGGGTCCGGCGATGTCGACGCCCGCGATCCCCTCGACCTTGCGCAGCCGGTCCGCGAGCAGTTCGGCCAGCGCGCGCGGCGGCATGCCGGCGGCCTTGGTCAGCTGGAGGGCGACGTTGGTGGCGTAGTCGCCGTGGTCGCGGTTCTTCGGTCGCTCGACGGTCACGGTCGCCGGGACCGCGCTCAGGGTCAGCGCGCCGTCGGCGACGGCGGCGTGCACGGTGTCGAGGACGGCCTGGGAAAGCTGCTCGGGAGTCACCCGGTCAAGATTACGGGACCGGGATCCCCACGCCGCGCGGGTTACCGCGGCGGCCTATGTCGGCGGCCTATGTCGGCGGCCTACGCCCACGGCCCGCCCGGGCACGCCAGCGCCCGCACCGTGTCCACCAGATCCACCGGCTCGAACGGCTTGGTGATGTAGGCGTCGGCCCCGGCCGACTCGCCGCGCCGCCGGTCCTCCGGCAGCGCCGCGGCCGTCACCACGACCACCCGGGGCCGGCCCAGCGCCGGATCCCGCTTGAGCCGGCGCAGGACGTCCAGCCCGCCGGGGCCGGAATCCGCGAGCAGCAGGTCCAACGTGACCACGTCGGCGCCCGGCACCAACTCCAGGCACCGGGCGCCCGAGGCGGCCTCGGCGACCTCGAAGCCTTCCAGCTCCAGGTTGATCCGGATCAGGGCCCTGATCGCATCGCTGTCGTCGACCACGAGGACCCGCGCGGGGCCGCCGGTAGTTGTCACGGGCCCACCGTAGCGGGCGTGTGTGAAGAGCTAGTGTGTCGCGCCCGGCGGATTCGGGGTCGACGGGAGCGCGGGGGTGGTGTGCGCTCCGCTGACGTCACCGGGTGTGTTCGGCGCCGACGGCGAGGTGGGCGGCGGAGTAGGGGATGTCGGGGTGGTCGGGGCGCCGCCCGAAGACGTGGTGGGTGTGGCCGGTGTCGGGCCCGGCGTGGAGGCCGAGCCTGACGGTGTGGAGCCAGACGGTGTCGAGCCAGACGGTGTCGCAGAGCCCTGTGGCGCACCCGCGTCCGGTTGGTGGCTCAGGCCGCCTTGGGGAACGGTCACCGCCGGCGGCGGGACCACCACGAAGTGAAGGCCGCCGTCGTCTTCAAACTGCCGTTCCAGCAGCTGCTGCGGATAAGCGTTGGGAACGAGTTGGCCGTGGGCGTCGAACCACACCTGGCCGTCGGCCCGGCTGTTGCCATTGCCGTCCGCGCCCGGCGAGGTGATCACCGGCTGACCGTCCTGGTCGTAGACCAGCACACCGGCGAGCGGCTTGCCACTTTCGTCGTAGACGTACAAGTTCGTGATCGGCTTGCCGGCTTCACTGAGCCCCGCCTGCGGCTCCGGCGCCTGCGCCTGCGCCTGCATCTGTGCGGACGCGTTGTTAAAGGACGCCGTGTTGCCGTCGTCGTTCTCGTTGTGGACAGCCGAAAGCGCCATGCCGACCGTGAACACCACCGCCGCGCCCTGGCCCACCAGCAT
The DNA here is from genome assembly GCF_018274385.1 of Catenulispora pinistramenti. Lineage (GTDB taxonomy): Bacteria > Actinomycetota > Actinomycetes > Streptomycetales > Catenulisporaceae > Catenulispora > Catenulispora pinistramenti. The sequence goes on from NZ_JAAFYZ010000197.1 coordinate 14,480, forward strand.
CAGCCGGCGCGGCCACCCGCCCTCGTAGTTCCGTCGGCCCACGTATACCGAGGCCGGGATCGCAGCCAACAGACACATGGTGCCGATCAGCGTGCTGTAGCCGACGCGCGGGATCAGCGAGAAGCCCTGCCAGGTGTCGACGTCCGTCGTCATCACTTGCAGCGCCCGCACCGCGACCCACGCACGCAACACCCACCAGGCGGGCCGCAGCGAGGGCAGGAAGTCCAGGACCGCGACCCCGGCCGGATTCAGCCGGATCCGCCGCTCGGCCTCGGCCACCAGGTTCCGCGCACTGGCCCGCAACACACGGGTCCACGACATCGCGGCGCCCGCCGCGGACTTCGTGCCGCCCGAGCCGTTCCCCTCGCCCGGCTCGGGCAGTCCCGCGGCCTGTCGCAGCTCCCTGGCATACACCGCCGGCGCACCGAGCCGCTGCCGCAGCGTCCCGGTCCCCTCGGCCGCGACCTCGCGCAGGTGGTCCTCAAGGTCCTCCAACAGTTCGGCGCTCTCGGCGGCCGGGAGGTCGGCGAACTGCGCCCGCACCTCGGCCGCGTAGCCCGCCACCTCGTCGCCGCGGGCGCTGCTGCTCCGGGCACTGGATCCTTCACCGCCGCGGCTGCTGCTCCGGCCATCCGAGTCATCAGCACCGTTACTGAAGCTCGCGCCGCCGGAGTCACCGCTTCGGCCACCGAAGCCCTCGCCGCCGAGGCCGCCGCTTCGACCGCCGGATCCTTCGCCGCCGCTGCTCCGTTCCTCGGCTCCGTCGGCTCCGCGGCCGTCGTCCGCGCTACCGCCGCCCAACCCCTCGAACCCCTGGGAACTCATACCCGATCTCCCCTCTCCGCTCCGAGCAGCCGGTCCATGACCCCGGCGAACACCCGCCACGTCGCCGTGGACTCCTTAAGTTGGGCCCGCCCGCTGGCGTTCACCCCGTAGTACTTGCGGTGCGGCCCCGACTCCGAGGGCACCACGTAACTCGTCAGATATCCGTTGGCGTACAAGCGCCGCAGCGTGCCGTAGACCGACGCGTCGCCGATGTCCTCGAACCCCGCGACCCGCAGCCTGCGGACGATGTCGTAGCCGTAGCCGTCCTCGTCGACCAGGACCGCGAGCACCGCCGAGTCCAGGACGCCTTTGAGCAGTTGTGTGGAATCCATCGCCCCTCCTGTGCGGACCACAGTACTACACACTGCACAGTAGTGCGGGAAGAAAAAGAGCCCGGATTTGAGAATCCGGGCTCTGCGGTCGTAGAGGCGGATCAGCCCACTGAGTCAGCCCATCGGGTCGGCGGCCATGTCAGCCGACCGTGTCAGCTCACTACCTGACCGGCCCTGGACGCCGCCCCCTCGCCTTGCCGGATCAGCCAGTCCACGTGCTCCCGGCCGCGGAAGCCACCGATCTTCGCGCAGATCGCGAGGTCGATCCGCGACTGCTCGGCGGGCGGGATGTCCGGCGGCGGTGTCCCGGTGTCGCCGAGGGCGCGTCCGTCCAGTAGTCAAGCTTCTGCGGCGACACCCGCTGCCCCGGGCCGCCGGACATCGGATACGGCCAGACCATCAGCCGGGACTCGCCATCCAGGAACGCGCGATGCGTCACGCCTTCGAACCCTGCGAAACGACCGTTCGGCGGCAGGTTCTCCGGCGGCGTCCTGTCGTATCCGAAGGTCGCGCGCAGCACCGCCACCGAGCCGCGGCCGCCGAGATGCTCGTCCAGCACCGCCCGACCGCCGAAGGACCGTGGATCGAAACGCCCGCCGAACGCGGACGTGTCGTTCGCCAAGGAGTACTCGGCCGCTTCCTCATTGACCAACGCCGCGAACCGGGCCACCACCGCCGCCATCCCGACTCCCCCTTCGTCGGATGGCCCCCGACGCTAGAACACCGGATGCCCCCGGTCAACGTGGGCCGGGGGCATCGGATACTTGATATCAGTGCCGTGAATACAGCCGCGACTACAGCCGCTCCAGCGCCTCGCGCAGCGGCTTGAGCCCGATCGAGCCGAGGTCCAGAGCCTGCCGGTGGAAGGTCTTCAGGTCGAAGTCGGCGCCCTTGCGCGCCTTGGCGTCGTCCCGCGCCTGGAGCCAGATCCGCTCGCCGATCTTGTACGCCGGCGCCTGTCCCGGCCAGCCGAGGTAGCGGTCCAGCTCGAAGGCGAGCTGCGCCTCGGTGGTGTTGACGTTCGCCGTCATGTACTCCCAGCCCAGTTCCGGAGTCCAGCGCCGGCCGCCGTGGTCGACGCCGTTGCCGAAGTCGGTCCCGGCCGGGATCTCGAACTCCATGTGCATGCCCAGGTCCACGACCACCCGCACGGCGCGCATCATCTGGCCGTCGAGCATGCCCAGCTTGTCCCCCGGGTCGGCCAGGTAGCCGAGGTCGTCCATCAGCCGCTCGGCGTACAGCGCCCAGCCCTCGCCGTGGCCGGAGACCCAGCACATCGAGCGCTGCCAGCGGTTCAGCACGTCCTTGCGGTACGCGGTCTGCGCGCACTGCAGGTGATGGCCCGGGACGCCCTCGTGGTAGACCGTCGTGGTCTCGCGCCAGGTGGCGAACTCGGTCTGGCCCTCGGGCACGGACCACCACATGCGGCCGGGCCGCGCGAAGTCCTCCGACGGCGGCGTGTAGTACATGACGCCGTCGTGGGTCGGGGCGATCATGCACTCCAGCCGGCGCACCGGCTCGGGGATGTCGAAGTGGACGTCGGCCAGCGCCTCGACGGCGGCGTCGGACTTCTCCTGCATCCAGGCCCGGAAGTTGTCCGCACCGGCGATCTGCCGCGCCGGGTCGGCGTCCAGGGCGGCCAGCGCCTCCTTCAGCGAGCCGCCGGGCACGATGCGCTCGGCGGTCGCGTTCATCTCGGCACGCAGCCGGGCCACCTCGTCCAGGCCCCAGTGGTACGTCTCCTCCAGATCGATGACGTCACCGAGGAACTCGCGCGAGGCACGCTGGTAGCGCTCGCGGCCGACGGCGTCCTTCTCCGGCGCGGTGGCCAGCAGCTGCTCGGTGAGGAAACGGCCGAAGTCGGCGGTCGCGGCGGCGGCGGCCTCGGCGCCGCGGTCCAGGTCGCCGCGCACCGCGCCGCCGGCCCCCGTGCGCTGGACCAGACCGGTCCAGAAGTTCTCAGCACCCAGCTCGCCGTTCCAGTCCTTCGCCTGCTTCGCACAGGCCAGCACCTGGCGCCGGGCCGAGGTGCGGCCCTTGGCCGCGGAGTCGGCCAGCGTCGCCTTCAGCTGCTCCAGCGCGGCCGGCACGGCCGCCAGGCGCTTGGCGATGTTCGCGTGGTTCTCCTCACCCTCGGTGCTCATCTGGTCGAACACCGAGCGCACCGCCTGCATCGGGCTGGCGAGCACGTTCAACGAGGAGGTGTCGTCGCCGGCCTCGTAGGTCTCGACGGCGAGCGCCAGCCGCTCCTGCATGGCCTCCTTGGCCACGCGTTCGTTCTCATCAGCGGACTCCAGGGCCCGGATCGCCGCGAGGGTGGACGCCGTCAGCGTGTTGCGCTCGGCGAAGCCATCCAGGGAGTAGTCGGTGAGCTCGTGGTCATGCCCGGTGACACCTAGGTCGGTCGCGAACTGCGGGTCCAGTTCGACGTAGCGGGCGACATAGTCTTCGGCGATTTCGTTGATGGAGGTCACGGGGCCGACCCTATGTCACCTCATACTCCGGCGCGCGAGCCCTTTAGCCGCCCCCGGCGCGAGGCGACCACAGCCACCGGCGCGGCCAGCGCGAGCACTCCGGCCGCGCTCGCCGCGAGGGCGATCCGGGACGCGCTCCGGTCGTGGCCGGGCACGGCGGCCTCGGCCGGCGAGACGATGACCCCGGGGCCGACCGACGGATCCGGGCGCGCCTCATTCGGCAGGTCCTGGCTCACGGCGCGATAGGGGTCGACGACTCCGTAGCCGGTTGCCGGGTTCAGCGTGGCCGAGGTGGCGGCCGGGGCCGGGGCCGCCGGATCCGCCGCCGGCTGGTCGGCCGTCGCCTCCAGTCGCCGCACCACCTGCCAGTTGTGCAGGGTCGGCCGGTCGGACAGGACCAGGGCCGCGACGCCGGAGACGAACGGCGCGGCCAGACCGGGGCCGGCCAGCGTCGTGAGCCCTTCCGAGTACCCGGCCAGCGGAACGGTCAGCGGCCCACCCGGCGCCGAGACCATGACCCCGTTCCCGTGCGGCAACGCCTTGCCCGTGCGGTCGACCCCGCCGACGGCCAGCACCCCCGGCAGCGCCGCCGGATACGTCTTCGGCCCCGGTCCGACCGCGGCGACGATCAGCACGTCGCTGGCGAGCGCGTTCTGCACCGCCACGCGCAGTTCGGGCGAGTCCTCGGTGACACCGATCGAGATGTTGATGACGCGGGCCCCGGCCGCGGTCGCGGTGCGGATCGCGTCGGCCAGCTTCACAGAACTGCCGGGCGTGTCCGCGGTGTAGGTCTGGCGGATCGGCAGGATCTGGGCCTCGGGCGCGACGCCGGTGAAGCCGAACAGCCCGTTCTGCTTCCCGGCGATGATGGCCGCGACCGCGGTCCCGTGGCCGTCGCAGTCGTAGTCGGCCTCGCCGCCGGGGTCGACGACGCTCGGGCCGGGCAGCACCGCGTCCGGCGCGAACACCGGGTTCGACGGATCGACGCCGGTGTCGAGGACCGCGACCGTGACGCCCTTGCCGCGGGTCAGGAACCAGACGCCGGCCTGGCCCAGGCCGAGTTGCTGCTGCGGCCACAGCAGATCCGGATCGGCGTCGCCGGGCGGGAGGTTCGGCGCGGGCGGCGCGGTGGCGCAGTGGACGGCGCCTTCGGCGGAGACGCCGCCGGAGAGCTGGTCGGCGCGCGCCGTCATGGTCGCGGCCAGGAAGCAGCCGATCGTCAGCACCGAAACGGTCAGTCTGCGCGGGGTACGTCTCATCATGACCTCAGCCCTCGCCGAAGAAGACGCCAGGAAGTGCAAGGAAATCCCGCGACCAGGGCGTGATTGTCGATGATGATATAGAGCCGGGGCCCGGCCGAACAGACCCCGTCACCAAGTGGTGAGCAGGTACTTCCCCACCTTTACGGAAATCTCAGATCTCGACGATGACGGTGAAAGGACCGTCATTGACGAGCGCCACTTTCATATCCGCCCCGAACCGTCCGGTCTCCACCTTCGCGCCGAGCCCCCGCAGCTCGGCGACCACCGCGTCGACCAGCGGCTCAGCGACCGGACCGGGCGCCGCGGCGCTCCAGGTGGGCCGGCGGCCCTTGCGCGCGTCGCCGTAGAGCGTGAACTGGCTGATCACGAGCAGTGGCGCACCGGAGTCGGAGCAGGACACCTCGCTGCCCGGCTCGCCGCTCTCGCCCTCGAACAGGCGCAGACCCCAGAGCTTGCGCGCCAACCGCGCGGCCTTGGCCTCTGTGTCGTCATGGGTGACCCCGACCAGAACCGCGAGCCCCGGCCCCTCGATCGCCCCGACCACCTCGCCGGCCACCGTCACCGACGCCTCGCTCACTCTCTGGACCACCGCGCGCATGCGCCTATTCTCTCCCGCGCCGCCCCCGATGAGACGATGGCGCCATGGCAGACCTGACCACCACCCACGTCACCTTCCCCGCCGGCGCCACCACCGGGACCGCGACCGTCCTGGCCGTGCGGCCGCTGCCGGCCGGCACCGGCGTGATCGTCGGCAGCACCCCGTTCCACCCTCTGGACCACAGCTGGCCGGACCAGCCCGGCGACACCGGCGCGCTGGCCGCCGACGGGGTGGAGTACGCGGTGACGGACTGCCTGACCGGCGGCGTCGGCCCCGACGGCGAGTTCGCGGTCGGCACCGACATCCCGGTCCGGCGGGGCGATGAGAGCTGGCAGTGGCTGGCCGTCCACGTCCTCGACGGCACCGAGGCACCGGCCCCCGGCACAACGATCGAACTGCGCGTGGACGAAGCCCGCCGCGCGGCCCTGTCCGCCGCGCACACCGGCTGCCACCTGATGGCCCTGGCCCTGAACGAGGCCCTGGCCGACCGCTGGCGCAAGGAAGCCCGCACCGACGGCCTGGACCACCCGGACTTCGACAGCCTGGCGATGGACACCTCGCGTATCGGCCTGGACGCCAGCACCGACCGCTACCGCCTCGGCAAATCGCTCCGTAAGAAGGGCTTCGACCCCGAAGGGCTGCGCGAGGCCCTGCCGGAGCTGACGGCGAAGATCAACGCCCGGCTGGCCGAGTGGCTGGGCCAGGACGCGCCGGTGCGTATCGACACCCCGGGACCGGAACTGACGGCCCGGCGGCAGTGGGTCTGCGAGCTGCCGGAGCGCACGATCGAGATCGCCTGCGGCGGCACGCACTTGCACCGGCTCGGGGAGCTGGCGGCGCTGACCGCCGAGCTGACGCTGTCGGAGGACGGGACCGAGTTGGTGGTAGTGACGACGCCGAAGCGGGGGTGAGCCCCTAGCCCTCAGGCCTCAAGCCCCAGCCCCCAGCCCTCGGCCCTCAGCAAGCCGCCGCTTCCGCCTCGATCGCGCCGCCGCCCACCCGGCCCACCGCC
>NZ_JAAFYZ010000198.1 GCF_018274385.1 Catenulispora pinistramenti
CCATTCTCCAAGTCCTGCACCGGCAAGCGCCCGCCCCGCACCTCAAGTGCATGCGTCAGTCGGCCATATGCGTGCGCGGGTAGCCGGTCGCGTGCTCCGTCGAGGTCGTAGAAGCCGTGGTCGCTGATCTCGCCTTCTTGGAGCCGGATCCGCGCGATCTGCTCGGCGGTGAGTGTGCCGCCGTCGTACAGGTAGTGGATCAGCGGCGGCCGTTCGTTGTCGCGGGGGCGCCAGTCGACCATCAGCAGGGGGCCCGGTCGCACGTCCAGGCCGACTTCCTCCAGGGCCTCGCGGCGGGCGCCGGCTGCGGGGAATTCGCCCTCTTCGACGCCGCCGCCTGGGAAGCTCCAGTTCTTGTCCTGTTTGTAGGACTGGCGGACCAGGAGGACTTTGCCGGTTTCGTCGAAGAAGAGCATCGAGGCGCCGACGATCACCTTCGGGAGTGATGCCGCCCAGGCTGCGCGGTCCAGGCCGGTGCCGAGTTCGGCCAGGCGGGGTGCGCCGGCGTTGATCGAGCGCATGTAGACCCGGCCGATGTGTTCGCTCAGGACGCGCTGTGGGTCCGGGACCACCGTCGCCAGGGCCACGGCCGCGGCGGTGATCACGTCGCAGAGTTCTGCCGCGAGGTCTTCCTCGGTGTGGCTGCGGCCCTTGCGGGGGTTCTGGGCGGTGACGCCGATCAGGGCGGCGGCGGCCTCGCCCGCCTCCTCGGCCACCTTCAGGACGCGCAGCGGGACCGCCAGCGCGGGGTCAGTGTCCGGGTGGGAGTCCAGCCAGTGTTTCTGCTGGCCGATCACTTGCCACATCAACGGTTCGTCCATACCTCACCACGTCCCCAGCGCTCTGGCCGTTCCGGCTCTTCGGGTCGTCGATGGACGAGTGCAGTACCGAGGTGCGTACTGCCGTCGCGCCGATCAACACTGCCAGTATCGCGACCATGGCGGCGGTCTGGACGGAGGCTTGGCGGGCGCGTGGGGCGTAGCGGAAGGCCAGGCCGATGACGATGCCCGTGATCAGGCCGCCCAGGTGCCCCTGCCAGGAGGTGAAGCGGGACGCCAGCACCAGCCACAAGACGGCCGCGATCAGCTGGCGGCGGGCGCCGAGCGGGTCGAAGTGGAGTTTGCGGCTCAGGACGAAGTACATGCCGATCAGGCCGAAGATGGCTCCCGAGGCGCCGATGGACTGGGCGTACGGGGCGGTCAGGTAGTAGCAGAGCACTGACCCGCCGACCGCCGACAGCAGGTACGCGGTCACGAACCGCACCCGCCCGATCTGCGCCTCCAGCACCACGCCGAACATCCACAGCGAGAGCATGTTGAACAGGATGTGCATCGGGCCCAGCGGCGGCTGGTTCGGCAGGATGTGGACGAACGCCGACGTCAGTAGCCGGTACCACTCGCCGTGCGCGACGCCGACCGTCTGGTAGCCCGGCGGCGGCGAGGGCATGGTGAGGTAGATGCCGTTGTCGGGGCCGATCATGGCGTCGGACAGCAGTGACAGCCGGTCCACGACAGAGTGCTTCATCAGTTCCGCCGCGTAGACCGCGAAGTTGAGCGCCACCAGCGCGATGGTGGCCACCGGCCGGCTGCCGTCCGCCGCCCGCGCGCCGAACAGGGTCCGGGCCGGCCGGACGTCCTTGTTCCCGGCCCGTACGCAATCAGGGCACTGAAACCCCACCGAAGCGCTGAGCATGCAGTCGGGGCAGATGTACCGGTCGCAACGCGTGCAGCGCACGCGGCTCTCTCGCCCGCTGTGCCGGTAACACGTGGTGACCGGTGCTGGGGCGTCGGGGACGGTCATCGGCGGGGAGACCTCCGAGCGGGTGCGGCGGATGCAGCGGACGGCGCAACGCGGCGGCACAATCTGACGCCACAATCTATCGTGCGGTGAAGCCTCCGGGCCGGGCACAGAGCGCGGCCCCTGCACCACGGCCGTATGCTGACGGCGATCCCCCTGGTGTGATCTTGTCGTGCAGAGTCGAGGAGAGACCCCAGTGCCGCGTCGTCCCCGCTGGATGGACCGTCTCACCGCCGCCGCGATCCGCGGCGTGTGGGACTGGGCCCGGGTGCGCGGCCGCGTCACCGCCGTCAACCCGGGGCGCTACCGGTTCGCGCATCTGGGGCCGGGCGCGGCGCTGTCGTTCCCGCTCGGCGCGCTCTACAACGAGCAGTACATGGCGATCGGCGAGGGCACGCTCGTCGGCGAGGGCGTGAGCCTGGCGGTGGGCTGGCCGGGGGAGGACTTCGGCGAGGAGATCGTGCTGCGCATCGGCCGCGGCTGCTCGATCGGCCGGGGCAGCCACATCGTGGCGCACCTGCGCGTGGACATCGGCGACGACGTCTTCTTCGGGCCCTACGTCTACGTCACCGATCAGAACCACGGCTACACCGCGCTGGAGACCCCGATCGGCCGCCAGGACACCGAGGACAAGCCGGTGACCATCGGTGACGGCTGTTGGCTGGGCGTCGGCTCGGTGATCCTGCCCGGCACCACGCTGGGCCGGAACGTGGCCGTGGCGGCCGGCGCGGTGGTGCGCGGCTCGTTCCCGGACCACTGCCTGATCGGCGGCGTGCCGGCCCGGATCCTGCGCCGGCATCAAGGCGAAGACGGCTGGCGCAGCAACCTGTAGCGCAAAGGGCCTACGCCGAGCGGGCGACCCCCGTCGACTCCCGCACGATCAACCGCGGTGAGACGTCCACATGCCGGGCCGGCGCCGCCGGATCGCGCACCAGGTCCAGCAATGTCCGTACCGCCAGCTCCCCGACCGACTCCTTCGGCGGCGAGACCGCGGTCAGCGCGGGCCGCGTCAACGCCGAGAACTCGTCGTCATACGCCACGATCGACATCTCCCGGGGCACCGCGAACCGGCTCGCGAACCCGTTCTGCAACAACGCCAACGCGTCCTCGTCCGAGTGGACCAACAGCGCCGTCGCGTCCGACTCCCGCAGCTTCTCCGCCAGCGCGTCTATCTGCTCCGCGCCCCACATCGGCCAGCCGGCCAGATCGGTGCCGATGATCCGCGGCATCTCCGGGAGGGCCAGCGCCGCCGCGGCCTGCTCGAAACCGCTCAGCACGCTCCGCGAAGTCGGCGTCTCGCCCCGGGCGAACACCGCGATGCGGCGGTGCCCGAGTTCGTGCAGATGCCGGACCGCGAGCCCCGCACCGGTTTCGTGGTCTGTGCGGACCCACGACGTCGTCGCGGCCGCCGGGCCGTAGGACCGCCGCTCCACCAGAACCGTCGGCACGCCGAGGGCCCCGGCCCACTCCACCTCGTCGGTCGGAGCCAGCAGGACGGCCTGGGCCCCGGAATCCACCAGGCCCATCGCCAGCGAGAGGTCCTGCCCGGACTGGTAGTCCGAGACGGCGACCAGCAATCGCCCCTCGGGCTCGCGCAGCACGCGCCGCATCCCGTCCACGACCCGGTTGAAGTAGTAGGAGGACTTCGGGATCAGCGCGCCGATCACCGGCAGATCGGTGTCCGCGTCCGGGTCCGGGTTCCGGGCCGGGGCCGCGGGCTCGGCGGACGCGGGCAGCACGGCGCCGCCGTGCACCTTCTCCAGTTGCCCGGCCTTGGCCAGCAGGTCCAGGTCGCGGCGGACCGTCACGTCCGACACCCCCAGGATGCCGACCAGCTCGGCCACCTGCACCGACCCGCGTTCGCGGGCCAGGCGAAGGATCAGGGCGTGCCGTCTAGCGGCGAGCACGGACACCTCCTCGCGGGGGTCTGTCGGGGCGTGAGCAGAAGCTATCAGTCAGAACCGTTCACAGCATGGGGGCCGGAAGGGGATCACGGCAAGACATGGTTACGTTTTTGTTTGTTTCCCATCGGTTTCCATCGAACCTATTGACTTCCGGTTAACTGGTTCTGACACTGGTCACCGTTGTTCGTTTGACGCTCGGCTGCGCACCCCATGCGTGCCATCCGTCCGATCCGCCCCATCCGCCCCACCCCCGAAAGGCGCCGCCGCTTCATGGACCGTCCGATCGCTGTCCTGGCCATGCGCCCCGCTCTGCGTCCGCTGCTGTTCGACGCGGCGGCCGAGGCGCGGCTGGCCGGGCTCGCCGACGTCGATCCGGCCCTGGTGGTGACCGACTTCGCGGCGCCGGAGGCGGCCGGGGCGCTGGCCCGGGCCGAGGTGCTGATCACCGGGTGGGACTGTCCGGTGCTGGACGAGGCCGCGTTGGCGCGGATGCCCGGACTGCGCGCCGTCCTGCACTCCGGCGGCAGCGTCAAGCACCACCTCACCGACGCCGCGTGGGACCGCGGACTGCTGGTCTCCTCGGCGGTCGCCGACAACGCGGTCCCGGTGGCCGAGTACACCCTCGCGATGGTCATCAGCGCGGGCAAGCGGCTGCCGGAGATGGAGCGCGCGTTCCGCGCGGGAAGGGATGGCCGGGACTGGGAGCACTGGTCGCGGGACTTCGGTCCGGTCGGCAACCATCGGCGGGTGATCGGAGTCGTCGGGCTCTCCCGCGTCGGCCGCCGGGTCGTGGAGATGTTGCGGGTCCTGGACGCGACCGTCCTCGTCCACGACCCCTACGTGCCCGATGAGGCCGTCCGCGAGCTCGGCGCCGTACCCGCCGGGCTCGACGAGCTGGTCGCCGCCGCCGACGTGGTCAGCCTGCACGCGCCGAGCAACGCCGAGACCCGGCACCAGATGGACCGGCGCCGGCTGGCCCTGATGAAGGACGGCGCGACCCTGATCAACACCGCGCGCGGGGCCCTGGTGGACACCGCGGCGCTGGCCGACGAGCTGCGCTCGGGCCGGCTGTTCGCGGTGGCCGACGTCACCGACCCCGATCCGCTGCCCGCCGACTCCGAGCTGTTCGACCTGCCGAACCTGATCCTGACCCCGCACGTGGCCGGCTCGATCGGCGGCGAGCTGCGGCGGCTGGGCGATTTCGTGCTGGCCGAACTGCTGCGCCTGAGCACCGGGCAGGATCTGCTCGGCCTGGTGCGGCCCGAGACCCTGCCCTCCATTGCGTGACAGGGATCTGACAGACCACGACCACGCTCCTGCGAGAATGACGCAAGCTGCCGATCAATGAGCGGTTCCGACCGGATCCGACGGCGCGGGCGCACCGCCGACGTTCGACAGACGCCGGACGGACGCCGAGACATCCAGACGAATATCGCACCGCCCCGAGCCACCCATCACCAGAGAGCGAGTCCCGATATGCGAACCAGTAAGAACGTCTACCGCGCCGGCGTCATAGCCGCCGCGGTGGCCGTCTCGGCCGCCAGCCTGTCCGCCTGCGGCAGCTCCAGCAAGCCCGGTTCGTCCGCCGCCGCCAAGGATTCCAACAGCACCTCCTTCACCTACTGGTCGATGTGGCAGCAGAACGAGCCGCAGGCCCAGGTGATCAAGAAGGCGGCCGCCGACTTCACCGCGTCCACCGGTATCAAGGTGAACATCCAGTGGCAGGGCCGGGACGTGATCACCAAGCTCACCCCGACGCTGCGCACCGGTTCCTCGGCCGACCTGGTGGACCAGTCGGTGAACGCGCTGGGCGCGCTGGTCGCCAAGAACGAGACCGCTGATCTGTCCAGCCTGTACAGCACCACGATCCCCGGCGAGTCGCAGACCGTCGGCCAGGTCATCCCGGACAGCTACAAGCCGTTCTTGAACGACCAGAACGGAAAGCCGTTCATCGCCCCCTACGAGGTCTCCTCCGAGGGCCTGTGGTTCGACGCCTCCAAGTTCCCCGACCTGGCGGCCAACCCGCCGAAGACCTGGGCCGACCTGCTGGCCCTGTTCGACAAGGCCCGCGGCATGGGGATGACGCCGCTCGCGGTCCCCGGCGACGACAAGTACTGGGTGCTGCTGGTCCTTCAGCGCGAGCTGGGCACCGACGGCCTGAAGAAGCTGGCCAGTGACAAGACCGGCGCCGCGTGGGACGACCCGAAGGTCCTCAAGGCCGCGCAGCTGGTGCAGGCGCTGCGGGACAAGGGCGACATCCTCAAGGGCTACGAGTCCAGCAAGAGCATCGACGAAGAGGGGGACTGGGCCAAGGGCCAGGCGGCGTTCTACCTGTCCGGCACGTGGGTGCCCTCCGAGGCCGCGCCGAACGCCACCGCGGGCTTCAAGTTCGACAGCATCCAGCTGCCGGCGCTGGACTCGGGCAACACCGACACCGGCATCAACTTCTTCGGCTTCGCGGTCCCCAAGAGCGCCAAGCACGCCGACGCGGCCGAGAAGTTCGTCGCCTTCTTCATGAAGAAGGAGGAGCTGTCCGGCATCTCGACCCAGGCGCTGAACCTGACCCCGCGCACCGACATCACGCCGCCGGCCCAGCTGGCCTCGATGAGCAAGGCGCTGACCGGCACGGTCTACGCCGACCAGGCGCACCTGTCCGTGGACTACGCGGACTGGACCAACAAGATGCTGAACCCTGAGATGATCCGCCTGATCACCGGCCAGGACGACGCGGCGAAGTTCGTCTCCAACGGCAAGCAGGGCACGATCGACTACTGGAAGTCCGCGTCGTGACGAGCGCCACGCTCGGCGTCCGGCGGGGCCGGGCCAAGGGTTCGCCCCTGGCCCGGCGCCGCCGGCGCGTCTTCGGGCCGTTCCTGGCCCCGGCGCTGATCCTGTACACGATCCTGTTCATGCTGCCGACCGCGTACTCGTTCTACGCGAGCTTCACCAGCTGGGACGGGTTCTCGAACCCGCGCTGGAAGGGCACGCTCAACTACGACCACCTGACGCACGACCCGGCGTTCAAGGACGCGTTCTTCAACACGCTGAAGCTGTTGTTCGGCTGCGGCATCTTCCTGTTCGTCCTGAGCTTCGCGTTCATGCTGTTGCTGCGGGAGATGAAGGGCCGCCGGTTCATCCAGGGCTTCATCTTCCTGCCGCACATCGTCTCCGGCGTGGCGCTGGCCGCGTTCTGGGACTTCCTGCTGAACCACGACGGCATGCTGAACAAGGGCCTGCACTCCTTCGGGCTGGGCCCGGTGGACTGGCTCAAGCCGCAGTGGCAGTTCAACGCGATCCTGATCGCCATCGTCTGGATCAACACCGGGTACTACGTCACGATCCTGATGGCCGGCGTGGACCGCATCCCGCCGTACTACTACGAAGAGGCCAAGCTCGCCGGGACCAACTCCTGGCAGCGCTTCCGGCACATCACGCTGCCGATGTCCTGGGACGTGGTCGGGACCGCGGCGGTGCTGTGGACCATCGGCACGGTGAAGATCTTCGAGTTCATCCTCGCCTTCTCCGGCTCGCAGGGGAACCTGCCGACCACCAACCAGTGGACGTCGGCGATGTACGTCTACGGCGAGACCATCGGCGGCACCTCCCCGATCTACGACTTCGGCCGGGCCTGTGCCGGCGCGGTCGTCACGCTGGTGGCGGTCGTGGTGGTCGTCGTGGTGCTGCGTCGGGTCACCAGCCGCGACCGGCTCGAGCTGTGAGGGAGGGCGGGACGACTATGAGCACCGCAACGACCGGGTCCCGCGCTGAGAGCGCGGCGCAGGACCCCGAAAGCCCGGCGGCGGCCCCCGCCGGCCGCCGCCGGGTCCCCTGGGCCCGGCTCCCGGGCGCCGCGCTGATCTGGCTGTTCGTCGCCTTCTGCGCGTTCACGTTCCTGTTCATCCTGCTCAGCTCGCTGAAGTCGAGCTACAACGTGCTGAACCACCCGTTCCGGCTGCCGACCGAGCTGAAGTTCTCCAACTGGAGCAAGGCCTGGCACGACGGCGGCTTCGGGCCGGCGTTCGTGAACTCGGTGGTGGTGGTCGTGGCGGCCGCGGCCGGGACCGTGCTGCTGGCCTCGCCGGCGGCCTACGTCCTGGGCCGGAACCAGAACCGGCTCTCCGGCGGCGTGAGCATGTACTTCGTGCTGGGCCTGGGCATCCCGATGCAGATCATCGTGCTGCCGCTGTACTCGATCATGGCCAAGATGCACCTGATCGACAACCTGGCCGGCCTGATCGTGCTCTACATCGTGGTGAACCTGCCGTTCACGGTGTACCTGCTGATGTCCTTCTTCGCCTCGCTCCCCGGGGAGTTGGAGGAGGCCGCGGCGCTGGACGGCGTGGGCCCGGGGATGACGTTCTGGCGGATCATGCTGCCGCTGGCCAAGGGCGGTCTGATGACGGCGCTGACGCTGGTCGCCATCGCCTGCTGGAACGAGACGTTCCTGGCCCTGATGTTCCTGCAGACCAACGACAACTTCACCCTGCCGCTGGCCCTGGTCAACTTCCTGACCCAGCAGCAGTTCACCGGCGAGGACTTCGGCGTGATGTTCGCCGGGGTGTCCATCGCGGTGCTGCCCATGCTCGCGCTGTACGCGTGGCTCGGGCGCCGGATCACCGAGGGCCTGACCCTCGGAGCGGGGAAGTAGCACCACCGCTCGGGCAGTCCTCTCGGGCAGTCACCACCGCTCGGGCAGTCACCACCTACGGGGAAGCACCACCTCTCGCAGCACTCGCGCACCACCATCGCACTGGAGGTACGTACTGTGAAAGCGCATCTGCGCGCTTCTCTGTCGGCGCTGTCGGCGCTGGGGGCCCTGAGCCTCGGTGCCGTCGGCCTGCTGGCCGTCACGGTCCCGACCGCGCACGCGGCCGGGACCGGCTACTACGTGGACTGCTCGGCCGCCTCCGACGGCGACGGCTCCGCGGGAACCCCGTGGAACGCTCTGTCGGATCCCGACGGGCACGTCTTCACCGCCGGCGACACGCTGTCCTTCAAGGCCGGGACGACGTGCGACGGCACGCTGACCCCGCAGGGCTCCGGGGCCTCGGGCTCGCCGATCGTCATCAACGCCTACGGATCCGGCGCCGCGCCGGTGATCGAGGGCGGCGGCGCTACCGAGGCCACGGTGCACCTGGTCGACCAGAGCTACTGGACCATCAGCGGTCTGAAAGTCCAGAACAGCTCGTTCACCCGGGCCCAGCATGAGGGCATCCTGGTGGAGGTGGCCGGCACCGCGAACCAGGCCGGGATCAGCATCACCGGCAACGAGGTCGCGAACGTGGCCGGCTGGGGCGACAAGACCGGCACGAACGCCTCGTGGTTCTCGTATTCGGGCGGTATCGCCGTGCGGGTCGCGTCTGGTTCCGGTGTCTTCAACGGTGTTTCGGTCACCGACAACAACGTGCACGACACCGGGGGCGGCGGCATCAAGGTCGAGGGCGAGGCCTCGGCGATGAACACCGGGGTCTACATCGGCCACAACACCATCACCGCGGCCGGCGGCGACGGGATCGTGGTGCACGACAGCGACTCGCCGCTGGTGGAGTACAACACGGCGACCGATCTCGGGCTCGGGGCGTACCCGTTCACGGCCGGGAACTTCGCCGGGATGTGGCCGTACCACAGCAACAACCCGACGTTCCAGTACAACACCGTGGGCTCGCAGACCGGGGTGGTGAACGACGCGACCGCGTGGGACTGCGACATGAACAACACCGGAACCTGCCTGTTCCAGTACAACTACTCGTACAACAATGCCGGCGGCTTCTACCTCGACTGTCTGTCCGGCTGCGGCGGGTCGGCGACGACCACGAACGCCGTGCTGCGCTACAACATCTCGCGCGACGACTGCCGGTTCACCAACTCCAGCACCGGCACCGGGACGCACTACATCTACAACAACACGTTCTTCTGCCCGGGCAAGCCGATCACGGACACGCTCGGCGGGAACGTGGTGTGGCAGGACAACATCTTCGTGGCGCCGACGGCTGCCTGGGCCTCGGACTCCTCGGCGACGTTCGACTCCAACACGTACTTCGGCGGAGTCTCAGCACCCTCATCCGGTGACGCCGGCGCGCACACCGCCGACCCGCAGCTGACCAACGACGCCGCCGGCACGCTGGCCATCAAGCTGCGCACCGCCTCGCCGGAGATCGGCAGCGGCGCGGTCGTGGCGAACAACGGCGGCAAGGACTTCTTCGGCAACGCGGTGTCCGCCACCGCCGCGCCGAACCGCGGCGCGTACAACGGATCCGGCGATGACAGCGTCCTGTCATTCGCGGCGGCGCTGAACGACACCGCGGTCACCTCCGACGCCGACCGCTGGGCCGGCAGCCTGAACTCGGCCACCCAGAGCGGCAAGAGCTTCTCCGCGACCGCGCTGGCCAACGCCGGGCTCACCGCGGGGGCCGACGTCACCGCCGCCGGCATCGACTTCGGGCCCTGGCACCCGCAGGCCCTGGACGCCACCGACAACGTACTGGCCACCGGCCAGACCATCGCGGTCACCGGCAGCGGCACGAAGGTCGGCTTCCTGGGCTTCAGCACCACCCACGGCGTGACCGAGAACGGCACGCTGAACTTCACCGACGGCACATCCCAGGCCTTCACGCTGACCCTGTCGGACTGGACCGACACCACCCCGGCGACCGGCGACACCCTGGTCGCGACGGCGACGTACGCGAACCAGCACACGTCGGCCTACAACGGGAGCACGACGACCGCGAGCGGGTCCTACTCGGTGTGGGCGGACACGGTCGCGCTGCCGGCCGGCAAGACGCTGGCCTCGGTGACGCTGCCGAACCTGGTGGCGTCGAGCGCGACCTCGCAGCACTTGTTCGGGATCGCGCTGGGCTGACGACGCAGGCTCGTCTGTGACACAGTATCGGTGGCCTGGGAACACGACTGTTCTCAGGCCACCGATACTGGTCAGCGCGCGGGGGTGGCTGCAGCGGTGGAAGAGCTGAGCGAGAACGATCCGAGCGAGATCGGGCCCTACGAACTGCTGGGCATCCTCGGATCCGGCGGCATGGGCCGGGTCTATCTGGGTCAGGATGCTGACGGCGAACGCGTCGCGGTCAAGGTCGTCCACTCCGATCTGGCGCGCGAGCCGGAGTTCCGGCGCCGCTTCCAACGGGAGATCGAGGCCCTGCGCGCGGTCTCGGGCCCCGGGATCGCCGCGATCCTGGACGCCGACGCCGAGGCGCAGCGGCCGTGGCTGGCCACCGAGTACGTCGACGGGCCGTCGTTGCACCACGTGGTCATCAAGGGGTCCGGGCCGTTGGACGCGGGCGCGGTGCGCGCACTCGGTGCGGCCCTGGCCCGGACGCTGGCCGACATCCACGCCGCGAAGCTGGTCCATCGTGATATCAAGCCGACCAACCTGCTGCTGGCCGACGGCGAGCCGAAGCTGATCGACTTCGGGATCGCCCGGGATCTGGCG
This sequence comes from Catenulispora pinistramenti, assembly GCF_018274385.1. Taxonomy (GTDB): domain Bacteria; phylum Actinomycetota; class Actinomycetes; order Streptomycetales; family Catenulisporaceae; genus Catenulispora; species Catenulispora pinistramenti. The sequence continues at coordinate 11,146 of NZ_JAAFYZ010000198.1, forward strand.
GCCAGCACGATCACCAGGACCGGGCTCGCGGTGGGCACCCCGCAGTTCATGGCGCCGGAGCAACTGGAGTCCGGGCGCGCGACCGGCACAGCGGCCGACGTGTTCGCGCTCGCCGGGTTGCTGGTGTTCGCGGCCTCCGGCTTGGGGCCCTTCGGGGAGGGGACGCCGGCGCAGCTGCTCTACGCGATCGTTCACTCAGAGCCCGAACTCGGCGCTGTGCCGGCGGAACTGCGGCCGCTACTGCTGCGGTGTCTGCAGAAGGATCCGGCCAAGCGTCCGACCGCGGAGCGAGTCGCCGAGGAGTTGTCGGGACCGCCGGTCGCCGAGGACCCGGATGCGACGGTGCCGATCGGGGGCGGTGCGGATGGTCCGGACGGTCTGGACGGTTCGGGTGCGGACGGTCCGGGCGGTTCGGGTGCGGACGGCTCGGGCGACGTGGGCCGTTCCCGACGAAGCCGGCGTGCGGCGCTGGTCGGTGTGGCGGCACTCGCGGTGGTGGTCGCCACCGCCGTGATGCTGACGGACGGGAACGCGGCTGGTTCGAACAACGCGGGTCGCTCGGCGAAAAGCGGAGTGTTCCCGACCGGGGATCCGGGTTCTGACTCGCAGACTACTTCCGGCGCTGGTACGTCGCCGACGAACGGCGGCTCCGAGTCGGTCCCGGGCGCACCGCCCGGCACGAAACCGCCAGCCGGTTCTCCCTCCGCCGGCGCGGTATCAGGATCCGGATCCGCTCCTGGCGCCCCGGCGGGGAGCAGCGGTGCCAGTGGCGCCGGGAGCGGCGGAACGACCGGCGGCGCCACGGGTGGCCCGGGTCCGGGCCCGAGCACGTCCAGCCAGGCCGCGGGTACCCATGGAAGCGGCGCGCCCACGAAGGCTCCGACCTCCCAGGCCCCGCCGTCTTCCCACACCCCGCCTCCGTCCTCCCACGCCCCGTCGATGACCCCGCCGCCTGGTAGCAGCGCACCGGGAGCCGTGACCGGAGTATCCGCGGGCCCCGCCTCGCCATACATCACGATGACCGTCAACTGGTCAGCCGACCCGGGTGCGGCCAGCTACGTGGTCAAGTACACCGAGTCCCTGCGTCCGGGCACGCCACCGGTCACCGCGACGGGCACCAGCGTCACGCTCAACGTCATCCCCCAGGAGACCGTGTGCATCCAGGTGCAGGCGGTGAATTCCGACGGCACGTCCGCCTGGTCTCCGGCCAGCCCGTACTGCGTGGTCAACTGGACGAGCTGAGCGGGTACGGCGCCTGCCTGCTCTCCCGCAGCAACGCACGCACGAAGTCCGCCATCACGACGGCGGTGGGTGCGTCGCGGGTCAAGATCGCCGCAGCCGTCGCGGGGATCCCGGTCGGCACCTCGCCTTGGGCGTAGGCACGCAGGCGGGCGCCGCGGTCCTCTGATTTGACCCCGGAGAACTCGGCGACCAGCCATTGCGCGTAGTACATGGCCGCGTAGCGGCGGTCGTAGTCGTGGTGCCGCTCGAAGAACGCGGTCTCGTCCTTCGCCAGCTCGAAGCGGGAGGAGATCGCTAGCCCGTAGTCCGCGACATACAGCCGGCTGCCATCGGTCAGAAGGTTCTGGAAGTGGGCGTCGAAGTGCAGCAGGCCGTGGCTGTTCATGAAGGAGATCCCGGCCGCCAGGTCCCGGTCCACCAAGGCGCAGGCCCGGTCGGCGGCCTCGCCGCCGGCGGCCAACTGCTCGTGGAGCCACTGGAACACGTTCTGCGGGATGTACTCCAGGAACAGCGCGATGCTCGCCGAGGAGTCACGTAGCTCCTCGATGCGACGGCGTACCTCTGCCCCGCCGCCCCAGAAGGCGACAGTGGCCTCGACGTCGGCCAGTTCTTCGGGCAGCGGTGCCGAATCCGGCAGCACCCGCCAGTGGTACATCAACGGGAAGCCGTCGTGGTCACCGGCGAGTACCCAGTCGGTCGTCATCGTCTGGACGGCCAGCTCCCGCCACGCCCCGAAGCCCGGCCCGCCGATGCCGTAGTGGCAGAACGCCGGCAGCTCGAACAAGTTCGCCGTGGACCGGACGTTCTCCGGCTGTCGTTCCAGGTCGGTCAGCGGTACCCGCTTGACGAAGACCGGTGTTCCGGCGACTTCCAGCAGCGCCGACTTCCCGCCGATGCCCGATCCGGCCGGCGTCGCCGCGTCCAGCATCTGCTGTACTTCACGATCACTGAGCAGCGCGAGGGACGTCGAGACGGAGCGGTACGCGGCCAGGCGCGAGGCACGGGACATAGAACCGGATCCTACGGAGTGATTCACGACTGCGCCGACGACTAGCTGACGTAGGCCGCTTCGCGCTCTGTGAAAACCCTCGTCAAACGATATGCCGTTGTCAGCAGGAAAGCCCTCGTCAACCGAGATGCCTCAGGCCGCCGTAGCCGGCGCAGCATGCTCCCCGGCCGGGGCGTTCCCGCGCGTCCGCTGAAGGATCTCCTCGCGCGTCAGATACACGTCCGTGTACTCGAAGTCCCGCAGCGACGCGGCGCGCTCGGCCTGGAAGCCGGTGCGCACGAAGTCGTCGCCGACCAGCGAGTTCAGCATCCAGCCGGCGGCGGTGCGGAAGCGGGCGGCGAAGGTGCGCAGGGCCATGATGTGGTAGCCGCGGGCCACGACCTGGGCGGGCAGGCCGGACAGCGGGATGCCCAGCGGCTTGGAGACCGCCTTGAGGCCGCCGAGGTCCACGACCAGGCCCAGGTCCTTGTGCCGGTAATCCTTCAGCGGGAAGCCGCGGACCGCCGCCATCACGTTCTCGGCCGCCGCCCAGCCCTGGCGCATCGCGTGCTGGGCGGTCGGCGGGCAGATCGCGTCGCCGCCCTTGGCCAGGTCCGGGACCGCGGCGGCGTCGCCGAGGGCGAAGACGCCGGGCAGGTCCGGGACCGTCAGGTCCGGGTTGACCACCAGCCGGCCGCGGTTGGTGGGGGCGCCCATGGTGGCGATCAGCGGGCTCGGGGCGACGCCGGCGGTCCAGATCAGGGTGCGGCAGGGCAGCTTGCGGCCGTCGGTCAGGGTCACGGTGTCCTCGGTGCACTCCGCGACCGAGACGCCGAGCGAGACGTGCAGGCCCCGCTTCTTCAGGATCTTCAGTGCCTTCTCGCCGAGCTTCTCGCCGAGTTCGGGCATCAGCCGCGGCGCGATGTCCACCAGGTGCCACTTGACCAGGCTGCCGTCCAGGTTCGGGTACCGCTTCACCGCCTCGGTGGTCAGCCGTTGCAGGTACGCCGCGGTCTCGGTGCCCGCGTAGCCGCCGCCGACCACCACGAACTGCAGCCGCGACTCGCGCTCGGCGTCGGTCTGGGCGACCGCGGCCAGGTCCAGCTGGGCGATCACGTGGTCCCGGATCCACGCCGCCTCGGCCAGCGTCTTCACGCCCACCGCGTACTTGTCCACGCCCGGGATGTCGAACTGCCGGGTCACGCTGCCCGGGGTGAGCACCAGGTAGTCGTAGCGCTCGATGATCTCCTCGCCGTCGATCTTGCGCACCACCACCGACTTGGTCTCGGTGTCGATGCCGATCGCACCGCCGGGGATCAGCACGGTGGTCTTGAGCATCCGGCGCAGCGAGACCGCGACCGCCTGCGGGGTCAGCACGCCGGAGGCGACGTGCGGCAGCAGCGGCAGGTACAGCTGGTGGTTGACCGCGGAGACCAGACGGATCTCGGCGTCGTCCAGGGAGAGCTTCTTCTCCAGCTTGTGCGCGCACTCGGTGCCCGCGAAGCCGCTGCCGACGACGAGTATCTTGGGGCGGCTCATAGCGGTCTCTCATCTCCCGTGGGCGGTGGGCGGTGCCGAGGCGGACCCTGCGTCCAGCCTGGATCGTGCGGCGGACCGGCGCATCTCGACCAGGACGATTTGTGCCGGATGGGTGAGATGATCACTTTACCGGCGGCGATCTTGCTTCCGGCGGGCGGGGGTCCGTCGGCGGGGTTGTCCGTGCTCTCCGTACTTTCCGCGCTCTTCACTTCCGTGCTCTTCGCCAAGAACTGTACTGAGGCGGGTGCGCCGCGCCAGCGCTGGTCCGCCATCTGGTCCCGGTCGCCAGTTCGAACCGGAGGTCGGTGCGATCATGACCAGGCAACGACGCCCACCGGGAAGGCACCGCCCGCCATGACCACACCGCCGCACCCCGCCCTCGTGACCGACGCCGAGATCCGCCGCCTCGTCGCCCGCTACCTGGAGCGCTATCCGGACCAGGCCGAGCGGCTGCGTCCGTTCACCGAGGCGCTGGCGACCACCGAACACCTGACCGCGCGCGGCACCCTCCCCGGCCACGTCACCACCGGAGCCTTCGTCGTGGCCGCGGACGGCCGGCTGCTCCAGATCGCCCACAAGTCCCTGCGCCGCTGGCTCAACCCCGGCGGCCACACCGAGCCCGGGGACGCCTCGCTGGCCGACGCCGCACGCCGCGAGCTGCGCGAGGAGACCGGCCTCGGCGCGGAGCACGTCACCCTCCTCGGCGACCCGGTCCTGCCGCTGGCCATCGACGCGCACCGGATCCCGGCCAATCCGGCCAAGGGCGAACCAGAGCACTGGCATTTCGATTTCCGCTACGCGTTCCGGCTCAACGGGGAGCCCGGCACGACGGCGGTCGAGCTCCAGCTCGAGGAAGTCGACGACCACCGGTGGATCCCCTTCGAGGAAGCCGGTCTCGGCGAGGACGCGGCGCGCTTGGCGCAGGTTCTCTAGAGCGCCGGCTCAAAGGCGCGGCGCCGTCTCCAGTCTCCTCTCACAAAGCCCCTCACAAAGCCCCTCACAAAGCCCCTGTCACAAACCACGCGGCCGAACGGTCATACCAACGATCGCACCTGACAGGGAAAGAGAGCCGTCGTGGACAGCACTGAGAGCACCGAATGGCTCGCCGGGCGCTTCGAAGAGAACCGGCGCCATCTGCGCGCGGTCGCCTTCCGGATGCTGGGCTCGCTGTCCGAGGCCGACGACGCGGTCCAGGAGTCCTGGCTGCGTCTGAGCCGGCAGCCGGACGACCGCGTGGAGGCCATCGCCAACCTCACCGCGTGGCTCACCACGGTGGTCGCGCGCGTCGCCCTGGAGATGCTGAGAACCCGCAGGCGGGAGGAGTCGCTGGAGTCGGCCCGCGTTCCCGAGCCGATCATCTCGCCCGAGACCGGGCTGGACCCCGAGCACGAGGCACTGCTGGCCGACTCCGTCGGCCTGGCCCTGCTGGTCGTCCTGGAGACGCTGAAACCGGCCGAGCGCCTGGCGTTCGTGCTGCACGACATGTTCGCCGTCCCCTTCGAACAGATCGCGGACATCGTCGACAAGAGCCCGGCGGCCGCGCGCCAGCTGGCCAGCCGGGCCCGGCGCCGGGTGCAGGGCGCCGACGCCGTCCCGGACCCGGATCTGAACCGGCAGAAGGAGGTCGTCCGGGCCTTCTCCGCGGCCTCCCGCGGCGGCGACTTCGCCGCACTGGTCGCGGTGCTGGACCCGGACGTCGTGCTTCGCGCCGACTACGGCACCCTGCCGGCCGGTCTCAGGCTGCTGCGCGGTGCCGAGGCGGTGGCGAAGCAGGCGCTGATGTTCGGGCGGTTCTCGGTGAACGCGCACCCGGCGCTCGTCAACGGAGCGCCGGGGCGGGTCACGATCGTGGACGGCAAGCCGGTGGCGGTCATGGGCTTCACCGTGGTGGAGGGCCGGATCAAGGAGATCGACATCCTGGCCGACCCGGAGCGGCTGGCCGTGATCGACGTGACTGTCTTCGAGGCCTGACACGTTCTGGCTCGACCGATCCGGGTCAGGGCCACACCAGGTTGTAGGTGAACGCGACGACCAGGAACGACAGGGAGCCCAGGGCGGTGAGCGTGTACGCGATCCGCCCGACCGGCCGCCACCAGCCCAGCCGCCAGGCCGCGGCGCTGCCGGCGAGCATCCCGACCGTGCAGACCGTGAGCAGCGCGTTCAGCACCAGCAGGAGGGTCAGCGTTGAGGAGCCGAGGATGATCGTCTCCAGGAACGCGTTCATGTCGCTGGTCATGCTGAGGAATTCGAAGGTGAACACGGTGGCCAGAGCGCCGGCGACCCAGGCGAGGATCCGGGCGATCCGGGCCCATCGGGAGTGCGTCGGCCGCTGCCGCAGGCGCCGCACCAGGGCCAGGACCGGAAACCCGAGGAACGCGGCCGCGAGGATCCCGGCGCCGCCGTAGAACATCGGCAGGTGCAGCGTGGGGGAGTTGTACCAGTCCAGCTTGTAGTAGGCGTCGGTCGGATCGATGGTGGTCGCCAGGTGTCCGTGGCCGTCGAAGACCAGCCGGTCCTGGCCGCCCTGCTCGGCGAACTCGCCGTTCCCCAGCGGGATCCAGCGCTGGTCGCCGACCTTCGGGTTCTGCGACAGTCCGTCGGTGGTGATGGTGCCGTCGGGGTTCGCCGCGACGGTCACCGGGGAGACCAGCCCGGAGACCCGGGTGACGTCGCCCCGGCTGACCTCGTCGCTGCGGTAGGTGCCGGCGTAGCTGTTCGCCTTCGGGCCCTTGACGGTCACCGGGGCCGGCGCGTTGTCCGGAAAGTACTTGCCGACGATCTGGTTGATCAGGGCCTTGCCATCCCACTGCGCGATCCGGTCGGTGCCGTCGCCGTTGTAGACCACGTATATACCGATGTCCTTGTCCGGCAGCAGCTCCATGTCGCTGTGGTAGCCGGGCACGTCGCCGTCCTTGAACAGGATCCGCTGCCCGTCGCGCGGCCGTTCCTCGAACAGGTACGCCATGCCGGGCAGCCGCGGGTCCATCGTGAAGTGCTGCCGCTGCATCAGATCCGCGACGCCGGGGCCCAGCGCCGGGTCCTTGGCGAGCTGCGCCATCATGAACTTGCCGACGTCGGTCGCGGTGGCCGCGGTGCCGGCTCCGGTCGGGGACCAGCCGCCGTACTGGCCGCCCTCGGCGACCTGCTCGCCGCCCTCGGGGCGGTAGCCCTTCGCCAGGTTCGCCTCGATCGCGGCCGGGTGGGGCTGCTCGAAGGTCGAGTCGTCCATTTGCAGCGGTCCGAACACGTGGTCCTTCATGTATTGCGCGAACGGCTCACCGGAGACGGTCTCGACCAGGTAGCCGGCCAGCGCGACGCCGTAGTTGTCGTACGCCGCCAGCGTGCCGGGCGGGCGCACCCGCGACGGCTCGTTGTCCGCGAGGTACTTGCCCAGCGCCGGGACATCCGTCGCGTCGGGCACGGCCACCCCGAGCGGTTCGTCGTCGAAGCCGCCGGTGTGGGTGAGCAGGTTCTGCACGGTCACCGGGTGCCCGGGGAACGAGTCCGCGATCTTGAACGTCTTCAGATAGGTGTTCACGTCCGCGTTCGGGTCGAGCTTGCCCTCCCGGATCAGCTGCGCGACCGCGGTGGCCGTGAAGACCTTCGCCACCGAGCCGGTGAAGAACTCGGTGCGCACCGGATCCACCGGCGTGCCGGCTGTGACGTCGGACACCCCGTAGCCCTGCGCGAAGACGGTCTGTCCGCCGGCGACCACGACCACGGCCGCGCCCGGGATCTTGTCCTTCGCCAGTTGCGCGGTGACGGTCTGGTCGATGAGGGCACCGACGCCTGACAGGTTCGGGGTGGCGGAGCTGGGAGCCGCGGCGTGTGGGACGGAGCTGGGAGCCGCGGCGTGTGCGACCGATCCGGACAGCGCCGAGGCGGCGAGGGCGATGCCGGAGACGAGAGAAGTCCACATGCCCTTCAGCGTCGCCGCCGACCCCCGCGCCGGTCACTGGCTGTAGTACCCATGCTGGAGGTGTACTTAGATACACCCCACACTGGGTGGGTAAGCCCCTCGCCCGGCAGACGCCCCAGACCCGAAACTTGAGGACATGACGAACACCAACAAGCGAGGCAGCGCCGTCCTGGAGGGCGGGTTCTGGTTCTTCGTGATGCTGGTCCCGATGTTGCTGGGCTACATCATGCTGACGCTGGTGGTCGGCCTGGCCGGCATCGGGGGCGGCCTGCTGATGATCCCGCCGGCCGCGTACTACCTGCGCTGGTTGGCCGATCTGCGCCGGAAGAAGGTGCGCCAGTGGCGCGGGATCGAGATCCCGCGGCCGTACCGGGCCGAGCCGGAGTTCGGTCCCGGGTTCGCCGGCTACTGGCAGAGGATCCGGTTCCACGGCACCGACCCGGCGTTCTGGCGGGACGGCGCGTGGGTGGCGACCGACCCGGTGGTCGGGGCGGGCCTGGCCGTGGTCCCGATCGGCCTGGTGCTCGAGGGCCTGTACGGCATCGTGATCAGCGCGATGTGGAGCGTCTTCGTGGACCACGGCTTCAACGACTGGTTCGGCTTCGTCCACGTCCACCACGGCAACGACGGCATGCGCTGGGCCCCGGCGGCGCTCGGCGTCCTGGAGATCGCCCTGGGCTTCGCCGTCGCCCCGAAGATGCTGGAGTGGCACGCCCGCTGGTCCCGGGTCCTGCTGGCCCCGACGCCGGCCCAGGTCGAGGCGCGCATGAAGCACCTGACCCAGACCCGCGCCGACGCCGTCGACACCCAGGCCGCCGAACTGCGCCGGATCGAGCGCGACCTGCACGACGGCGCGCAGGCCCGCCTGGTCGCCATGGGGATGCACCTCAACGCGGCCTCGCAGCTGATGCAGCAGGACCCGGAGGCGGCGCAGAAGCTCCTGATGGAGGCCCGCGACTCCTCGGCCAAGGCCCTGTCCGAACTGCGCGACCTGGTGCGCGGCATCCACCCGCCGGTACTGGCCGACCGCGGCCTGGTGGACGCGGTGCGCGCCACGGCCCTGGACTCGCCGCTGGAGATCGACGTGCACGCCGAGGTGCCGGGGCGGCTGGACCTGCCGCTGGAGTCCGCGGCCTACTTCGCGGTCAGCGAGGTGCTGACCAACGTCGCCAAGCACGCCCACGCCTCGCAGGCCTGGATCGACATGCGGGTCGTCGGCGGCCTGCTGAAGATCACGGTGAGCGACAACGGGATCGGCGGCGCCGACGCGGACAAGGGCAGCGGACTGCACGGGATCGAGCGCCGGCTTGCTACCTTCGACGGGATCCTCGCCCTGAGCAGCCCTCCGGGCGGACCGACCGTCGTGACCATGGAGCTGCCGTGCGTGTCGTCCTCGCCGAAGACCTCTTCCTCCTCCGGGACGGCATGATCCGGCTGCTGGAGGCGTACGGATTCGAGATCGCGGCGGCCGTCGCAGACGGCCCCGCACTCGTCTCGGCGTTGGTGGGGGAGCGGCCGGACGTGGCCGTGGTGGACGTACGGATGCCCCCGACGTTCACCGACGAAGGACTCCGGGCGGTCCTGGAAGCCCGGCGAGTGGTACCGGGCCTGCCGGTGCTGGTCCTGTCGCAGTACGTCGAACAGCTCTACGCCGGCGAACTCCTGGCCGACGGCGCCGGCGCGATCGGCTACCTGCTCAAGGACCGCGTCTTCGACTCGGACAGCTTCGTGGACGCGGTGAAGCGCGTCGCGGCCGGCGGCACCGTGATGGACCCCGAGGTGATCTCGAAGCTCCTGGCCCGCGGCGCCCGCAAAGAGCCACTGGGAGCGCTGACCGACCGGGAGCGCGAGGTGCTGTCGCTGATGGCCGAGGGCCGATCGAACGCGGCGATCGCCGAGCGGCTGGTGATTACCGAGCGGGCGATCGCCAAGCACACGTCCAACATCTTCATGAAGCTGGGGCTGCCGGAGTCGGGGGACGACAACCGGCGGGTGTTGGCGGTGCTGGCTTATTTGAAGGCTTGAGGTGGGTGGGG
>NZ_JAAFYZ010000199.1 GCF_018274385.1 Catenulispora pinistramenti
CCCCGAACCCGACCCCGAACCCGGCCCGGAGCCCGCCGAACCCGAATCGGCAGCCGAACCGCCGGCGCCGCGCCGAGTCGGCCCGAAAGCGTAGGCGGCCAAGGTCCGGACCCCATTGCGGCTCCCCCGCCGCAGCGCCCCCGGCAGCAACGTCGCCGCGTGCAGGCGCGATGACAGATGCATCCGCGCCGCGCGCGCCGCGTGCCGCCAGCCCAGCCCGTCCATCCTCACGGCCTCGTCGAGGAAGAAGTCGCGCTCCTCGGCGAAGCGTGCGCCGCTGTAGGCGCGCTCGCTGGAGACGCTGACGGCGTGCCGCCGGTACTGGAAGCACACCGTGTCGCTGACCACGATCTGTGCCCCGGCGCGCACCCACTCCAGAGTGAGCGCCAGGTCCTGGACCACCCGCAGGTTCGGGTTGAATCCGACCTCGGTGATGACGTCGGCGCGCCAGCAGATGGCCGGGAAGTACATCCAGTTGCCGCGTAGGAGGCTGACGGCCAGGGACTCGCCGCCGAGCACCAGTGCGCCCCGGAAGCGCGGGGCGTAGACGCGGCGCTTGACCTTGTCGACCCAGGGTTCGACGACCTCGCCGTTCTCGTCGATGACCTCCACGCCGGGCTGGGCGAGGGCGACCCGCGGGTAGTCGCGCATCAGGGCCCGGACGGTGCCGATGTAGTCCGGCAGCATGCGGTCGTCGCTGCCGATCATGGTGACCAGCGGTTGGGTGACCAGGCTCAGGCATTTCTGGAAGTTGCCGGTTATGCCGAGGTTGGTTTCGTTGCGCTCGTAGGCGATCTTGTCAGGGCCGTGTTCGGCGATCAGGCCGGCGAACCACTCGGGGACGCCGGGTTCGGTGCCGTCGTCGACCACGGTCAGCCGCCAGTGCGGGTCGCGCTGGGCCAGAACGCTGCGCACCGCTTCCTGCATCATGCCGACGTCGCCGTAGTAGGGCATCAGGACGTCTACGGCCGCGACTGCCTTGGCTCCGGCAGAGCGAGCAGCAGGCCGAGCAGCGGACCGGGCAGCGGACCGGGCCGAAGACCGAGCCGAAGACCGAGCCGAGGAACGGGCCGAGGAACGCGCGTCAGCCGCAATGCGCTGCCGCGTCGGCGCGGGCATACCGGCCCGGACCCGGGCCCACGCCAGCGCGTCCCGAATGCCCTCGGCGACCGAGTACCGCGGCGCCCAGCCCAGCAGCTGGCGCGCCTTGGCAGTGCCGGTGTAGGCGCCGATGACGTCTCCGGGACGGCGCGGGGCGTCCCGGACCTCCAGGCCGCCGGGCACCACGTCCTGGAAGGCGTCGGCGAGTTCGCGGACCGTGGTGCCGTCTCCGGTGCCGAGGTTGATCACCTCATACGGCACCGCGCTGTGCTGCGTCCCCGGGACTGCGTGCCGCGCCACGATCGCGTCGAAGCTGTGCAACGCCGCGACGTGCGCCTCGGCCAGGTCCCACACGTGGATGTAGTCGCGGATCGCGCTCCCGTCGCGGGTCGGCCAGTCCACGCCGGTGATGTGGAACGGCTCGTCGCTCTGGTAGGCGGTGATCATCTTGCCCAGGACGTGCGGCGGCTCCGGGTTCGGGTTCCCGGTGCGGAACTCCGGGTCGGCGCCGATCGGGTTGAAGTAGCGCAGCGCGATGGCCCGCACGTCGCCGGCCCGCGCCACGTCCTCCAGCACCCACTCGGTGACCGCCTTGGTGCGCGCGTAGGGGCTCGCCGGGGCGAGCGGCGCGTTCTCGTCGACCTCGCCGGCGGACCCGGCGGCGTAGACCGAGGCGGAAGAGGAGAACACCAGCCGCCGGCAATCGTTGCGGACCAGGCCCTCGATCAGCTCCAAGGTCTTGGTGACGTTCTCCCGGTAGTACCGGATCGGGTTGGCGACCGACTCCGGGACGATGGTCAGCGCGGCGCAGTGCACGGTGGCGGCCAGGTCCGGGTGCTCGGCGAAGACCAGGTCCAGCAGCGCGGCGTCGGCGATGTCGCCCTCGTAGAAGATCCGGCCCTCGGTGAACTCGCGGCGGCCGGTGGACAGGTTGTCCAGGATCACCGGGACCAGGCCGGCGTCCAGGCAGGCCGAGGCGACCGTGGAGCCGATGAAGCCGGCGCCGCCGGTGATCAGGACCTTGTCGCCGGCGGTCAGCCCGGTGCCGTCGGTCATGGTCGCGCCTCCCGAACCGGGGTCTCGGCCGCCGCCGCCTCGTGGGCCGGAACCTCGTGCGCCGGCACCTCATGCCCCGGGACCTCCAGTGCCGAAGCCTCTCGAACCGGAACTTCGCGCCCCGAAGCCTCCGGAACCGAGGCCTCCCGCGCCAGCGCGTCATGAACCGCGGGCCGTCCCAGCCGCTTGGCGTTCATCTCGGTCGCGTCCCGCACCGCGATCACCCGGGCCAGCTCGGTGAACCGCGACTCCTGCGTCTTGAGCCGGAAGTAGGTGTTCACCGAGACGAAGACGAAGGCCACGGCCAGCGCGTAGAGCACCAGGTCGGTACCGCGGCCGACGCCGACCTTGTGGGCCACCGAGTTCACCCAGTTGGGCCGCAGGATCGCCACCACCATCAGGGCGATGAAGACCAGGAACGCCAGCCGCTTCAGGGCCCTGGTCTGCACCGAGTACCAGTTCCGGATGAACAGCAGCAGGAAGACCGCCGCGATCACCAGCAGGATGGCCTGGATGATCATGGCGTCCTCCGCGACCGCAGCGAGAGGTCGAACAGGATGTTGACGCCGTTGATCAGGGACTGGCCCTTGGCCTTGGAGTAGTCGGTGTAGAGCACGGTCACCGGGACCTCGGTGACCTCCAGCCCGGAGCGCGCCAGGTAGTCGACGATCTCCGAGGCGTGCGCCATCCCGTTCATGGTGATCTTGAGCTGGGAGGCCGCGGGCCGGTTCAGGACCCGCAGGCCGTTGTGCGCGTCGGTGAGCTCCAGGCGGCGGGCCGCGGGGCTGACGGCGGCGACGGTCTTCAGCAGCGCGCGCTTGAGCCACGGGACGTGCACGGTGCCGCTCAGGAAGCGGGAGCCCAGGGCCACGTCGGCGCCGCCGTCGCGGACCGCCCGGACCAGCTCGGCGGCGTCCTCGACCCGGTGCTGGCCGTCTGCGTCGAAGGTGACGAAGTACTCCGAGCCGGGCTGGAGCAGCGCGTACTCCAGGCCGGTCTGCAACGCGGCGCCCTGGCCCAGGTTCACCGGATGGCTGACCAGGTGCGCGGCCGTGTGGGAGATCTGGTCGGCCGAGTCGTCGCGCGAGCCGTCGTCCACGCACACCACGTTCCGGAAGGTCGGCAGCACGCCCGCGACGACGTCGGCGATCACCGAACCCTCGTTGTAGACGGGGATGACGACCCAGACGTCGTCGAACTCCGCAGTCTCAGCCGAACCGGGAGCCTCCGCTGTCTGCACAGCTCCCAGACTGTGCGGTCATCGCATGGTTCGCACCGTGATTAGCCCTAATGGCTTGGTGCCTGCGCCCGGGCCAGGACCCGGCGGATCGCGCTGTCGACGGCGTCGGGGTGCTCCAGCGGCAGGACGTGGCCGCCGGCCGCGACGATCTCCAGCCCGGCCTGGCCCGGGTGCCCGGCGGCGGCGTCGATGTCGGCGGCGATCCGCTCGCTGTGGAAGGCCGGGGTGAGCAGGTCGTGGTCGCCGACGATGATCTCCACCGGTACCCGGGCCAGGGCCGGCAGCGCGGCGGACTTGTCGTGCCCGGCGAAGGTCGGGAAGAAGTCGGCGATGACGTCCATCGGGGTGCTGGACAGCATCTCGTCGGTGAAGCGGACCAGCGCCGGCGGCACGTCGGAGGCGAAGGCGTAGCGGCGGGTGAGCAGCTGGGCCAGGTCGGTGCCGGCCCGGCGGGTGCGGTCGACCAGGGTGTGGCCGCGGCCGAGCAGCGCCAGCACGCCGGGGGCCGTGCGCTGGAACAGCTGGGCGGCCCGGGCCGGCAGGCCCAGCGTCATCTCGCTCCAGTGCCCCTCGGTCGTGGAGCACAGCACCACGCCCCGCACCCGCGCGTGTTCGGCGCCCTCCGGGCCGCCGAACAGCTCGGGGTGCTCCGCTGCCAGCGCCAGGATCCCCATCCCGCCCATGGAGTGCCCGACCAGGACCACGTCGCCGTCAGGGCACACCGCTTCCAGGACGGCGTGCAGGTCCCGCCCTATCTGGTCGATGGTGTGCGAGGCCGGGGCGCCGCGCTCGGAGCGGCCGTGGCCGCGCTGGTCCCAGAACACGCAGCGGTTGGTGGCCGCGAACTCCGCGCGCTGGTAGTGCCAGGTGTCCTGGTGCAGGGCGTAGCCGTGGCAGAAGACCAGGGTCGGGTCGGTCGTCACAGCGCCGGCGGCCCGGCGGCGGGCCCAGCCGGCGCCGCCGGAGAACAGCTGCGGGCCGTCGACCTCGACATAGAGACCGACGCCGTCGTCGGCGCGGACCGTCAGGGGCCTGCCGCGCAAGGTGCCGTAAGGCTCGGCCAGGCGGCGGGGTTCGGCCAGCCGGCGGACGGCGCGGCCGATGGTGGCGCGCTCGATGGCGAACCCGGCGGCCGCCCCGGCGGCGATCACGCCGACCGCGGCCCCGGCGATGCCCGCCTTCTTAGCGGTGCTGACTGCCATGACGCCCCTTCCACTCGACCGCCGCTCAGGTGGAACACCGGCGGCCCCTTACGTCACGGATTCCCGACGTAGACCCGTGGGACACGCGGACCGATCCGCGTGACGATCTCATAATTCAACGTGCCGGTGGCCCGGGCCCAGTCCTCGGCGGTCGGCTCGCCCCGGTCACCGGGGCCGAAGACCACGACTTCGTCGCCGACCCGCACGTCGGCGATGGCGGCCGGGTCGTCCAGGTCGACGACGAACTGGTCCATCGCCATCCGCCCGGCCACCCGGTGCCGCCGCCCGCCGATCAGCACCTCGCCGACGTTGGAGGAGTTGCGGGGCAGGCCGTCGGCGTAGCCGAGCGGGACCAGGGCCAGGGTCGTGGCGCGGGCGGTGTGGTAGATGTGCCCGTAGGACACGCCGTGGTTCGCCGGGGCGTTCTTGACCAGCGCCACCCGGGCCGCCAGCGTCATCGCCGGCCGCAGGCCGAAGTCCGCGCTGGTGGTGTCCGGCAGCGGCGAGAGGCCGTAGAGCGCCAGACCCGCGCGGACCAGGTCGAAGTGCGCCTCCGGCAGGCTCAGCAGGGCCGGGCTGTTCGCGATGTGCCGGACCTCGGGGTGCAGGCCGGCGTGGTCGGCGACGGCGAGCGCCCGGTGGAAGACGTCGAGCTGGGACCGGATGGAGGGGTGGCCGGGCTCGTCGGCGCAGGCGAAGTGCGACCAGACGCCGGTGATGCGGACCTGCCCGGCGGCCTCGGCCTTCGCGGCCAGCTCGACCAGCTCCAGCCAGTCGTGCGGCTGGGTGCCGCCGCGGCCCAGGCCCGTGTCGGCCTTGAGCTGCACCCGCGCCGGAACGCCGACCCGCAGCGAGGCGGCGGTGATCTCGTCCAGGACCCAGGGGGCGTAGGCGGTGACGTCGATCTCCCGGGCGATCAGCTCGTCCCAGGGCCCGCCGGCCGGGTGCAGCCAGGCCAGGATCGGCCCGGTCAGCCCGGCCGCGCGCAACTCCAGCGCCTCTTCCGGCAGTGCGGTGCCCAGCCACGCCGCCCCGGCCTGCTTGGCCGCGCGGGCGCAGGGCACGGCTCCGTGGCCGTAGGCGTCGGCCTTCACGACCGCCATCACCCCGGCGCCGGACTCGGCGACGATCTGGCCCACGCGCCGGGTGTTGGCGCGGATCGCGTCCAGGTCGATCCGCGCCTCGGCGCGCAGCGGGGCGCCGGGCGGTAAATCGGTGGCGGTCGGATCTGTCATCGACGGTAGTCTGCCAGGCTGTCGCGGTGTTGACGGTGACGCCAGGTCCCCGTCGGCCGCGTCCGGGGCGAAGCAGCCCTGCTCAAAGGTGGGGGTTCTCGATTTTGGATTCGCTGGAAGCGAAGGTCAACGGCTACCTGCACGGCAACGCGCGCGGCCGGGCCGTCAACGAGGCGTGTGGCCCGTTCCACATCGGCTTCGACGCCGGCAACGCCAACCCGTTCCTGAACTACGCGGTGCCCGAGGCCGGGGCGACGGTCACGCCGGCGGACATCGACGCGCTGGTCGCCGCCTTCGCGAAGCGGGACCGCACGCCGCGCCTGGAGTTCGCCCCGGGCGGTGCGCCGGGGGTCCAGGAGGCGCTGCTGGCGGCCGGGTTCGAGGTGCAGCAGCGGCTGCCGTTCATGCTGGTGACGGCGGCCGAGCTGGTCGGCCCGGCGGCGCTGGACGGCATCGAGGCCGTGGTGCTGGACGGCTCGGCGACGGACGAGGAGCTGCGCGGGGTGGCGTTGGCGCAGCGCGAGGCGTTCGGGGATTCGGACGAGCCGCAGGATGACGCGGACTTCACGGACGACGTGGCCGGACTGCGCGGGGCGATGGAGGCGGGCAAGTTCGCGGTGCTGGCGCGCGGCGCGGCGGGCAGCGCTTCGGCGGGCGTGCCGATGGCCGGCGGAACCTGTGGCTCGGCGATCGCCGGGACGACGGAGGTCGGCGGGATCGCGACGCGGCCGGCGTTCCGGCGGCGGGGCGCGGGTGCGGCGGTGACGGCGGCCTTGTCCCGGCATCTGCTGGAGAAGGTGGGGCTGGACTGCGTGTGGCTGTCGCCTGCCGGGGCCGACCAGGAGCGGCTTTACGGGTCGATCGGGTATCGCAGCCTTGGGGAGATGCTGTTCATCTGGAAGCAGCAGCCCTGAGGCGGTGGACCCCCGCGACGGCGAGGTCGGGTTGGCGGCTCGCCGCTACCCGGCCGCGCCGAAGGCGGTGACCTGGACCTGCTGCCCGCAGGGCACGATGCGGTCGGTGCTGCCGAACAAGTGGGTCAGCGGCTCGGGATCGCCGGGAATCAGGATGTGGACGCCGTAGGGACCGGAAAACACCATGCCGCTCTCGCAGAAGTCGGCGTTCGCCGCGAGCGTCCACAGCACGGCGAACAGAGTCAGTCCGCCCGGCGCCAGGATGATTTCGCGCGGATCGCCGGGTGCCCGGGTGACCGAGATCGGTTGCGGTGTCGTGTGGTCGGGAGTCGAGCAGGAAGAGCCCGCCACGCCGGGTGGTGGGCACAGGATGATCGTGTCCTCGCCGAAGAAGGCAAGGCCGGGCCAGCCGTCGAGCCGGCAGCTGGACGCGCTCGCGTCGCGCAGAATGAACTGGGTGTCCCAGTCGCCGACTTTGCCGTCCTGGGACCGGACCTCGTTCGTCCCGTTGAGGGCGAGGTCCCGTCCTGGGACCGGACCTCGTTCGTCCCGTTGAGGGCGAGGTCCGCGGCGGTACAGGCGGGTGTCGGCGGCGCTGCCGGACTCGTGCTCGGCGCCGGGGCCGCGACGGTGCGGACGACGGTGGTCGGCGGCGCCAGCGCGGCCGTCGAGGCCGTCGAGGCTCTGGAGGCCGTGGATCGCGGCGCGGGGTCGGAAGCCGATCACCCGGCGGGTTGCGCGGGAGCAGCCGTCGAGGTCGGCGTCTCGGGCCCGGCGGTTCCGGTCGGCCGGGCAGAAGACGTCGATTGCGATATCGCGTCCGGTGCGGCGGTGCTGGTGCACCCCGCGATGACCGCTGCCGCCGCCGCGATGGCCGCGACAGCCGAAAGCACCCGCCCCCACCTGGCGTTCATGGCCGAATACTAACCCTGATCCAGTCCGCGATCGGCCCGGGTCGCCGACCGTGCACCGAGTGTTCACCCTAGTTGCAGAAGAAACCTTGCAGAAGATTCCTTCTGCAATTAGAGTCAGCCGTGTGACCGAACCTCGCCGCATCACGGACCCCGAAGTCCTCAAAGGCCTGTCCCACCCCCTGCGCCAGCGCCTCTACCGGCTCCTCACGCAGCTCGGCCCCTCCACGACCACCATCCTGGCCGCGCACCTGGACGGCGCGGATCCGGGCCAGGTCAGCTACCACCTGCGGGAGCTGGGCAAGCGCGGCTTCATCGAGGAGGCGCCGGAGCTGGCGCGGGATCGGCGGGAGCGGTGGTGGCGGGTGCCGCAGGAGTCGTTCAGCTGGTCGGCGGCCGACTTCCAGACGCCGGAGGGGAAGGCGGTGGCCGACACCGCCTTCGCGCAGACGGTGCGGGACCAGTTCGAGCGGTTGGAGGCGTATGACACTCGGAAGACGGAGTGGTCGCCGCAGTGGCAGGGGGCCGCGACGACGACGAACTCGCACCTGCGCCTGACTCCGGAGGAGCTGCGCGGGCTCAGCGAGGAGCTGAACGTGGTGATGCGGAAGTGGGCGGAGGTCGGGCGGCGGGATCCGTCGATCCGGCCCGACGAGCAGCCTGCCGATGGCCGCGAGCGGGTGTTCCTGTTCCTCCACGCGTTCCCTGAGAAGGCCTGAGGCCATGACTGCTATAGCGAACCGGGCCGCGCTCCCCCGCCAGATCCCCGCTATGCGAAACCCGCAGTACCTGCGCCTGCTCGGTGGCGCCACGATGAGCGCGCTCGGGGATCAGTTCTGGTACGTCGCGCTCGCCTACGCCGCAGTGCGCGCGGCCTCGCCGGCGGCTGCGGGGGTGGTCCTGTCCGTCTCGTCCATACCGCGCCTGTTGTTGGTCCTGTTCGGCGGCGTGATCGTCGACCGCTTCGACGCCCGGAAGCTGATGATCGGCAGCGACGCCCTGCGCGCCGTGGTCTGCCTGGCGGCGGCCGCGCTGGTGACGCGCCTGCCGGGGCTGGGGCTGCTCGCTGTCGTGGCGGTGGTGTTCGGGATCGTGGACGCGCTGTTCCTGCCGGCGTCGGTGGCCCTACGGCCGCGCCTGCTGGAGCCGCATCAGTACTCGGGCGGAGCGGTGCTGTGGACGTTGTCCGGGCGGCTGGCGCTGACCGTCGGGGCACCGCTGGGCGGCCTGGTCGCGGCCTCGGCGGGGCTCGGGGCGGCGCTGATGGTGGACGCGGTGAGCTTCGTGGTGTCGGTGGCGAGCCTGGTGGGCCTGCGGTCCCGCGCGGAAGCGGGTACGAGCACTGCCACGGACGCTGCTGCTGCCGCTGCGGCAAAATCCGCCGCGCGCAAAGAACCCTTCGGGCGAAGCTTCGTGGCAGGGCTCCGCTACATAACGCACCACCCGGTGCTGGGCCCCTACGTCCTCTGGCTGGCGCTGACGAACATCGGCATGGTCGGGCCGCTGAACGTGGGCGCCGCACTGCTGGCGACGCGGCGGGGCTGGGGTGCGCCGGGTATGGGCCTGCTGCTGACCGGCTTCGGCGTCGGGGCAGCGGTCGGCGCGGTGGTGATGGGCAAGGTGCGGATACCCGGCGGGCTGGGGACCTGGCTCGTCGTGGCCGGGGTGATACAGGGCATGGCGGGGGCGGCCATGGGGCTGGCGCCGGGGTTGGCGTATGCGGTGGCGGCGACCGGGGCGGTCGGCGTGCTGTCGAGCGCCATGGGGGTCCCGGCGACCGTGGTGATGCAGACCGAGTGCGACGACGCGTTCCGGGGCCGCGTGGGGAGCGTCACGACCCTGATCTCGCTGGGTATCGTGCCGCTGACGATGGGGCTGATGGGCGTCGCGGCGGGCCTGGTCGGGGTGTCGACGGCGTTCGTGCTCAGCGGATCGGTGGAGGCGCTGGCGTTGGTGTGCCTGGTGTCGCGGAGCTTCCGGACGGTACGCGCGCCTCAGTGAGACTCGGCGGCGGGTTCCGCAGGAGGAGCCGCTGTCAGGGCGTCGACGAGGTCGCCGGCGATGAGCTGGCGCCCGGGGTGGGCGCGAAGGACGTCGAGCGCGGCTCGGCCGTGGAGGTAGGCGGCGGCGCTCGCGGCGTCGAGCGGATGCAGGCCGGCCGCCAGGAGGCCGCCTGCCAGGCCCGACAGGACGTCACCGGAACCGGCGGTGGCCAAGGCCGGGACGCCGGTCCGGTTGACGCGGACGGTGGCGCGGCCGGGATCGGCGATGAGGGTGGTCGAGCCCTTCAGCAGCACGGCGCAGCCGAAGCGGTCGGCGAGTTCGCGGACGGCGGCCAGCCGGTGGGCCTCGATCTCCTGGACCGTCCAGGGCTCGCCGAGAAGCCGGGACGCCTCGCCCGCGTGAGGGGTGAGCAGCGTCGGATGCGGGCGGTCGAGCGGCTTGATCGCGGCGAGACCGTCGGCGTCGACGAGGACCGGGACGTCGGCGGCGAGCGCCGTGGCGACGCGGTCGGCGCGGTCCGGGCCGATGCCGGGGCCGACGACCCAGGCCTGGACGCGGCCGTCGCCGATCAGCACCTCGGGGTAGCGGGCCAGGACACCGTCGCAGACCTCGGGTTCGCCGATGAAGCGGACGGCGCCCACCCCGCTGCGCAGGGCCGAACCGGTCGCCAGGACAGCGGCGCCGGGGTAGCGCGGGGAGCCGGCCGCGATGCCGACGACGCCGCGCCGGTATTTGTTGCTCTCGGCGGAGGGCCTGGGCAGGAGCGCTTCGACGTCGGCGGGCTCGAGCGCTTCCAGGACCGGGGCGCCTTCGAGGTAGGGGGCCAGGCCGATGTCGACGAAGCGGAGGTCGCCGACGTGTTCGGCACCCGGGGAGATGAGCAGGCCGGGCTTGTAGGTGCCGAAGGTGACGGTGACGTCGGCGTGGACCGCAGCGCCGGAGACCTCGCCGGTGTCGGCGTCGATACCGCTGGGGAGGTCGACCGCGACGACGACCGCATCGGCGGGGATCTGCTCGAACACCTCGGCCGCGGCGGGCCGCAACCCGCCGTGTCCCCCGATCCCGACCACGCCGTCCAGCACCAGGTCAGCACCTGCGCCAGTATCTGCGCCGGTACCAGCGAAGCGCCACTGTCCGGCCGCGCTGACCCGCCCACCGGCGGCCCGCAGCGCCGCCAGGCCCCCGGCGTGCGCCCGCGCCTCGTCGAGCAGCACCGCCTCGACCACGGCGCCGCGCCGGGCCAAGCGTGCGGCGGCGTAGAGCGCGTCGCCCCCGTTGTCCCCGCTCCCGGCGACCACGAGCACCCGCGCCCCGTACACGCGGCCCAGCAGCCGCACGCACTCCGAGGTCAGGCCCGCGACCGCGCGCTGCATCAGCTCGCCGTCGGGCAGGCGCGCCATCAGCGCCGCCTCCGCGTGCCGGACCTGGTCGACCGAGTGCGCCGTCAGCATGCTTCCACCCTGGCGTGTCCAGGGGCAGTGCGCCAACTGTGGTGGGCTCACCGCGACCTGCCCGCTAGGATCTCCGGCATGTCAGGGGAGGAACTGTCGCGGGCCGAGTTGCGCGCCTCGCATGAAGACCGCGACCTTGTCGTCGACCAGCTGCGGGTGGCCGCCGGGGACGGGCGCATCGACGGGGACGAGCTCGACCAGCGCATCGAGGCGGCGATGAGCGCCCGGACCTTCGGCGAGCTGGATGTGCTGATCAAGGATCTGCCGGCGTCGTCGCAGCAGGCGCACCCGGCGCGCCGGACCGAGGCGGAGGCCTCGCAGAACATCGACATCTCGCACGGCAACACGCACAAGCGCGGCGCCTGGCTGGTGCCGCGGCGGCTGAACATCGCGGTGCGGCACGGCAACGTCCTGCTCGACTTCACCGAGGCGGTGTTCAGCGGGGTGCGCGAGGTCGAGGTGGTGTTGGACGTGCGGCACGGCAACCTGCGGTTCGTCGTCCCGTCCGGGACGACGCTGGACACCTCGGGCTTGACCACCCGGCACGCCAACCTCGGGCAGCCCGATCTCGGGCCGGCCACGCCCGACGCGATCCGGCTGGTCCTCAGCGGCCGGGCGGAGCACGCGAACGTGCGGGTGCGGCGGCTGCCGCGGTTCATGCAGCGGCGCCGCCAGCGGCGGGCACTGCCGCGGGGCTGACCGCTCCGGGGCTGACCGCCGCGGGGGAAGAAATCACCCCTCAGCGATCACCACCGCCGAAGCGATCCCGGCATCGTGCGACAGCGACACGTGGAACACCCGGATCCCCCGCTCCTCGGCGAGCGCCGCGACCGTCCCGGTCACCCGCAGCTCCGGGCGGCCGTCCGGCAGCGTCACCACCTCGCCGTCGTGCCAGCGCAGTCCGCGCGGGGCGCCGAGCGACTTGGCCAGCGCCTCCTTCGCCGCGAACCGCGCGGCCAGCGAGGCCGTGCCGCGCTCCCGTTCCGCGGGCGTGAACAGCTTCTCCCGCAGAGCCGGGGTGCGGGCCAACGACGCCGCGAACCGTTCGACGTCCACCACGTCGATACCCACACCCAGGATCATGCGCTTCCTTACCCGACCTACTCCACCGTGACCGACTTCGCCAGGTTACGCGGCTGGTCGACGTCGTAGCCCAGGGCGTCGGCCAACTCCGCGGCGAACACCTGGAGCGGGACGGTCGCCACCAGCGGCTGCAGCAGGATCGGCAGCTCCGGGACGTGGAACAGGAAGTCCGCGTAGGGGGCCACCACGTCGTCGCCGTCCTCGGCGATGACGATGGTCTTGGCGCCGCGGGCCCGGATCTCCTGGATGTTGGAGACGATCTTGTCGTGCAGCAGCGGCCGCTTGGGCGAGGGCACCACGACCACCACCGGCAGGTCCTGCTCGATCAGCGCGATCGGCCCGTGCTTGAGCTCGCCGGCGGCGAAGCCCTCGGCGTGGATGTAGGCCAGCTCCTTGAGCTTGAGCGCGCCCTCCAGCGCCATCGGGTAGCCGACGTGCCGGCCCAGGAAAAGCACCGTGCGGGCGCCGACCATGGAGCGGGCGAGCTTGCGGATCGGCTCCATCCGGTTCAGCGTCTCGGCGATCGCCGCCGGGGAGTCCGACAGCTGGGTCAGGACCTCTTCGACCTCGTCGTTGAACTTCACCCCGCGCACCTGCGCCAGGTACAGCCCGACCAGGTAGCAGGCGGTGAGCTGGGTCAGGAACGCCTTGGTGGAGGCCACGCCGATCTCCGGGCCGCCGTGGGTGTAGACCACGGCGTCGGACTCGCGCGGGATGGTGGAGCCGTTGGTGTTGCAGATCGCCAGGACCCGGGAGTGCTGCTCGCGGGCGTGCCGGATGGCCATCAGGGTGTCCATGGTCTCGCCGGACTGCGAGATCGCTATCACCAGCGTGTCCTTGGTCAGGATCGGGTCCCGGTAGCGGAACTCGCTGGCCAGCTCGACCTCGACCGGGACCCGGGTCCAGTGCTCGATGGCGTACTTGGCGATCAGGCCGGCGTGGTAGGCGGTCCCGCAGGCGACCACGATGATCTTGGTGATGGCGCGCAGCTCGTCCTCGGACAGCCGCATCTCGTCCAGCTTCAGCCTGCCCTGGCCGTTCACCCGGCCCAGCAGGGTGTCGGCGACCGCCTGCGGCTGCTCGGCGATCTCCTTCTGCATGAACCAGTCGTAGCCGCCCTTCTCGGCGGCCGAGGCGTCCCAGGAGACGTGGAACCGCTTGCCCTCGACGACCTGGCCGTCGAAGGTGGTGATCCGCACCGAGCCGTCCCGGAAGATCTCGGCGACCTGGTCCTGGCCCATCTCGATGGCCTCGCGGGTGTGCGCGATGAACGCCGAGACGTCGGAGGCCAGGAACGCCTCGCCCTGCCCGACGCCGATCACCAGCGGGGAGTTGCGGCGGGCGCCGACCACCACGTCCGGGGCGTCGGCGTGCACCGCGACCAGGGTGAACGCGCCCTGCAGCCGGTTCACCACCCGGCGCATCGCGGCGCCCAGGTCGCCGTCGCCGGCCTCGGCGAAGTCCCGGGCCAGCAGGTGCGCGACCACCTCGGTGTCGGTCTCGGACAGGAACGTCACGTTCTCGGCGGCCAGCTCGGCCTTGAGCCGGGCGAAGTTCTCGATGATGCCGTTGTGGATGACGGCCACCTTGCCGGTGAGGTCGGTGTAGACCCCGGCGCTCTCGCTGAAGTGCGGGTGGGCGTTGGCGTCGGTGGGTCCGCCGTGGGTGGCCCAGCGGGTGTGGCCCAGGCCCGTGGTCGACGCCGGCAGCGGCCGGACGTCGAGTTCCTTCTCCAGGTTCGCCAGTTTCCCGGCCTTCTTGGCCCCGGCCAGGCGGGCGTCGGCCCCGGACCGGTCGACCACGGCGATGCCCGCCGAGTCGTAGCCCCGGTACTCCATCCGGCGCAGACCCTCTATGACGATGCCCAGGGCTTGCTGGGAGCCGACGTAACCCACGATTCCGCACATGGGTCCAGAGCATAGTGGTATACCCGGTGACCTGGATTGGTACAGACCAATCGGGCCGCGAATCCTCGCCGCTACCGGTCGGTAGGCTTGGCCGGGTGACCAATGCCGCCCCGTCTGCTCCCAGCCCCTTCCTGGAGTTCAGCCGCGAGGAGTGGGCCGCCCTGCGCGACCGGACTCCGCTGCTGCTGACCGAGCCCGACATCGACCGGCTCCGCGGTCTGTTGGACGTCACCGATGTCGAAGAGGTGCGCGACGTCTACCTGCCGCTGACGCAGCTGCTGAGCATGTATGTCCGGGCCACCTCGCAACTGCGCGGCACGATCGCCGCCTTCGCCGCCGGCGCCAGGTCCGGCGGCGCGGACCGGCAGGGACAGTGGACGCCGCAGACCGCGCCGCCGTTCGTGATCGGTATCGCCGGCTCCGTGTCGGTCGGCAAGTCCACGTTCTCCCGCACGCTGCGCGAACTGCTGGCGGGCAGCCCGGACCATCCGGAAGTGGGCCTTATCACTACCGACGGCTTCCTGTATCCGAACGCGGAGCTGGAACGGCAAGGACTGATGGGCCGCAAGGGCTTCCCGGAGTCCTATGACCAACGCGCGTTCCTGCGCTTCCTGTCGGCGGTGAAGTCCGGACAGGAAGCGGTCCAGGCGCCGGTGTACTCGCACCTGGTCTACGACATCGTCAAGGACGAGCGGGTGGAGGTGAAGCGGCCGGACATCCTGCTGGTCGAGGGCCTGAACCTGTTGCAGCCGGCCCGCACCCGCGCCGACGGCCGGACCTCGCTGGCGGTTTCGGACTTCCTGGACTTCTCGATCTACCTCGACGCCCGGCGCTCGGATCTGAAGCGCTGGTACACCGACCGGTTCCTGGCCCTACGCTCCACCGCCTTCAGCGACCCGCAGTCGTACTTCCACCGGTTCGCCTCGCTGTCCGACGACGCCGCGCGCGGTCTGGCCGCGGAGATCTGGACGTCGATCAACGAGCGGAACCTGATGGACAACATCCTGCCGACGCGCGGCCGGGCGCGGCTGGTGCTGCGTAAGGGCGCTGATCACCGGGTGGAGCGGGTGCGGCTGCGCAAGCCGTGATTGCCGTTGCCGGGCAAGGGGAAAGCGCGGGTCGGAGTCGCATTCCGGCCCGCGCTTGTCGACTCTCAGCGCGGCGGGTTCAGTGCGGCGAGTCTGGCTGCGGCAGGTTTCAGTGCGACGAGGAGGACTGCTGCTGGATCCCTTGCCGGTCCGCCTGAGCTTGCAGCGCCGCCAACTGCTGGAAGACGGATGGGAAGATCGGCGCGGTCACCAGCTTCGCGAACTGCTCCGGGCTGAGCACCGGACCGGTCGGGTTGAAGCCCCAGAGCCCATGGGCGTCGGCGACCTGCGGCTTGCCCTTCCAGGGCATCTCCCTGACCAGCTCGGTCTGCTCCAGGACGACCGACTTGGCCGGATCGGTGGCGCCTGTCGGCGTGAACACATACTGCGCCGTGTGGAAGGTCAGCGCGGCCGGATCGGTCAGCG
The DNA here is from genome assembly GCF_018274385.1 of Catenulispora pinistramenti. Taxonomy (GTDB): domain Bacteria; phylum Actinomycetota; class Actinomycetes; order Streptomycetales; family Catenulisporaceae; genus Catenulispora; species Catenulispora pinistramenti. The sequence goes on from NZ_JAAFYZ010000199.1 coordinate 15,619, forward strand.
ATTGCTTTTCGGAGACGTTGATCTGTGCCTCCGCGTCGGTCGACTGGATCCGGATGTTCCCGCCAGGTGCGTCGATCGTCCCGGACACCAGCGGGATCGCGGCGGTCGCTGTGTGTTCGTGTTCGTACTTCGTGTCCGCCGGACCGTCTTCGTAGAACTGGTTGTAGGCATTCCACTGCGCTGTGCTGGTGCCGGTCGGGCTGGTGAAGGTCAGCAGCTGGCAGAATCCGTTCATCTGGTTCATGCTCTGGCAGGTGATCCGATCCCCTGCCGGAAGATACGGCCGCAGGGAGTCCAGCAGTTCCTGCTGACGCGTGGCGATCAGCGCCGGCGCGATGGGCTTCACCGGACTCGGCTTCGCAGTGCTCTGATTCTGCACGGACACGCCCGGCCCGACCGCTTTCGACCCGCCCTCGCCCCCGGGCCGCAGCGCCACGACCCCGGCGACGGCCACCGCGGCCACCGCACCGGTCACGCCCAGGGCGGTCCACCGGTCGCGGCGCCGCCGGCCGCTCCCCCAGGCCACCGCCGGGCCGATCAGGTCGCGTGTGGTGGGAACGTCGTCCAGGTCCGCGTCCTGGAACAGTGTTCTGACATTCTCGGCTTCGTACTCCGTCATGATTCCTCCTTCGTCAGTCTCGGCGGATGTCGCTGAGCGTTTCGGCGATCCGGACCCGCAGCATCCCCAGGGCCCGCGAGGTCTGGCTCTTCACCGTGCCCTGAGATATCCCGAGGGCTTCGGCGGTCTGCGCGACCGAGTAGTCCTCCCAGAACCGCAGCACCACCACGGCCCGGGCCCGTTCCGGCAGTCCGGCGAGCGCCGCCACCAGCGCACCGGCACGCTCGTCGGAGGTCTGCGCAACCGGCGCCGCGGGCTCGGCCACCGAATCGATGGGGACCGTCGCGAAGCGCTTCTTCCGCTTGGAGGTCAGATAGCAGCGGTACAGAGCCTGCTTGGCGTAAGCGTCCGGGTGCTCGACGCGTCTGAAGCGGCGCCACGTCCGGTACAGCTGTCCGAAGGTGGTCTGCACCAGATCCTCCGCGCCGTGCCAGTCCCCACACAACAGATACGCGGTGCGCAGCAACTGCTTCTGGCGGCTCGCGGCGAACTCCCGGAACTCGTCCTCATCTCTCATCGGCCCCTCCCTTCCCATTCCGATCTGTCGTCCCGACTCATCAGTACTCAATGCCGCGCGCCGCGGATCGGTTGGAATGGTTGAGCAGGCCGTCTCCGATTTCTACAAGACGCAGCCGCCCGCCACCGGCCAACCTGAGGACCACGCCGGCCTCCGGTGCGGGGGGACGGTACCGGGGCCGGCCGGGCTGGGCGGCCTCGGTACCGCCGCGGCGTGGGTGGCCGGGGCGGTTGGGAAGAGACGGAGGGGTTTTCCGACGGGTTCGGTTCGGATCGGTGTTGCCGAGGCCGCGCCAGTGCCGGCCGGGGTGGACACGGCCGGCGCGCAGTGGCGGCGGTCAGCCCAGCAACACGCTGGTCACCCGTCCGGGAAGCCGGTCGAGCGCGGAGCCCGGTGGAGCTCCGCGCCGCAGCTCCGCCAACCGCCCCGGCGTCAACCCGGTGATCGCTTTGACGTCGTGCGCGAGGTGCGCCTGGTCGTGGTAGCGCGCCAGGACCGCGGCCTGGGCCCAGCTGCGGCCGGCTAAGTGCGCTCGCAGCGCGGTCTGTAATCGCAGCACACGCGCCATCGCCTTCGGCGACATGCCGACCTGTTCCAGGAACCGCGCGCGCAGATGCCGATCGCCCCAGCCGACGTCTCGCTGGATGTCGCGCAGCGGCCAGCCGGCGGCCACCAGCCGGGTCGCTCGCCGCACCTGCCAGGCCGGCAGGACCGGGGAATCGGCGGCGCGCCGGGTCAGATACTCGTCGAGCCGGGCGAACCGCGCCTCCCAGGTCGGCAGGGCCGCCAACTGTTCGACCAGCAGATCGCCCTGTCGGCCCAGCACTTCGCCCAGCGTGGGGAAACCGTCGGACAGTTCGGCCATCCGCAGACCGAGGATGTGGTGCGCGCCGGTGTGGTTGAGGGTGACTTCCATGCCGTGGATGCGGCCGCGGTGGCGGCCGACGGCCGCCACGGCCCGACCGGCCGACAGGAACGAACCCCTTTGGTAGACACGGGATTCGCCTTCGGAAGCCAGGCCGATGCGGATCGGCTCGGCGAAGGCGATGAGGAGCGTGACGGCGCCGGAGGGGATCTCCAGGCGCGCCCGGTCGGCCGCGTCCGGAAGCTGGAAGCCGTGGTAGTGGTGCACCAGGCGACGCAGGACGGGAACAGGCTCGCGACGCACGCTCTCCATGCGCGGAGCCTATTCCCGAATGCGTGCTCTCACTGCGGACCGGTCAGGAGTTTGCAGATTCCTTTGCGATCCCGGGCATCACGCCGCTTCGCCGGATACCCGGAACGACTGCAGCCGCCGCGTTCCGTAGCCCAGCGCCACGACGGTGAACACCACCGACATCAGCACCGACGTGCTCACCGTCAGGTTGGAGTTCAGGTTCGGCAGATGCCCGACGCCGTCGGCGATCCCGAGTTCGTACTGGCCGATGGACAGCAGTCGCAGACCGCTGACGAACCGGGTGAGCAGGCTCTCCCAGACCAGGATGTAGATCAGGGTCACGGCCACCGAGCGCTTGGTCACCACCGACAGGAACAGGAAGAACGCGCTGTAGACGACGGCCCCGACCGCGGCGGCGACGATCACGCCGACCGCCTCGGAGGCGTCGCCCTTGATCGGCGTGAACGTCATGTCCAGCGGGCCGGGGTTGTCGACGTAGCCGGAGGTGGCGATGAAGGCGGCGATCGCGATCGGGACCACGGCGAACACCAGGGTCGCGCCGCAGGCCACGATCCACTTGGTGAACATCACCGTGGCCCGGCTGACCGGGGTGGCCAGCAGGTGCAGGATCGAGGAGTCGTCGACCTCGGTGCCCAGCACCGAGGTGCCGATGATCATCGCGGTCAGCGGCAGCAGGGTGACCAGGCCGATCTGCCCGAGCACCACACCGGGCCAGCCGAAGTCGTGCGAGCTGTTGATGTTGGTGGCCGCGCGCAGCCCGATGGTCAGGGCCAGCAGCAGCAGCGAGGGCAGGGCGATCAGCAGCGAGCGGCGCCGGCCCAGCAGGCCGCGCAGCGTGATGGCGGCGATCGTGGGATTGAAGACGGTCGACATCGGTGTCAGCTCCTTACGACGCCACGAGATAGGCGAACACGGACTCCAGCGACTCGTCGGCGGGCAGCACGGCACGCAGCCGCACGCCCTGCTCGCGCGCCACGACTGCCAGCTCCCGGCTGAACGCGCCGTAGTCGCCGGCCCGCACCTCCAGACCGCCCGCGGGGTTCAGCTCCACGCCGTTCACCGACTGCCGGCCGATCAGCGCCGAGGCCAGCGTCCGGTCGTCGCTGGAGGCGACCTGGAACACGTGCGGGCGGCTGGTCATCAGCCGGCGGATGGTGCGGTAGTCGCCGGAGGCGGCCAGCCGGCCGGCGACGATCACCTGCACCGTGCCGGACAGCCGCTCGACCTCCTCCAGGATGTGCGAGGAGAACACGATGGTGTGGCCGGCGTCGCCGAGCCGGTGCAGCAGGTCCATCATGTGCATGCGCTGGCGCGGGTCCATACCGTTGAACGGCTCGTCCAGCAGCAGCACCCGCGGTTCGTGGACCAGCGCGGCGGCCACCTTGATGCGCTGGCGCATGCCCTTGGAGTAGGTGTCGATGCGGCGGTCGGCGGCCTCGGTGTCCATCTCGACCATGTGCAGCGCGCGGGCCACCGCGGCGGCCACGTCGGGCAGCTTGTGCAGCTTGGCGGTCGCGGTGACGAACTGCCGGCCGGTCAGGAAGGCGTAGACCGAGTCGCGCTCGGGCACCAGGCCGATCACCTGGTAGATGCCCGGGTTGTGCCACGCGGTCCGGCCGGCCACCGAGACCGTGCCGCGCGAGGGCGCCAGGAACCCGGAGACCAGGTGCAGCAGCGTGGACTTGCCGGCCCCGTTCGGGCCGAGCAGGCCGGTCACGCCGGGGCCGATGGTCATCGTGATGTCGTTGACCGCGACCACGTTGCCGTACCAGTGGGTCACGTTGTCCAGCACGATCTCGGCCGGACCGCCGTTCGGCGCCGGCAGCGGCCGCTCGGCCTCGCGCTGCACGGGGATTTCGTCGATGCTCACAGCAGGCTCGCCTTCTGGTAGCGGCGAATCAGGAGGAAGGCGGCCAGCGCGCACAGCACGACGAGCACGGCCAGGTACACGATGCCGAAACTGCCCGGGTAGGGGACGTCGGCGTTCTTCGTAGCGCTGCCGACCACCCACTCCTTGAGGCCTTCGAGCAGGTTCGCGGGGTCCAGCAGTCCGGAGATCTTCGGGCCCATGCCCGGGGAGGACGGCTTCACGAAGTAGCCGCTGCCGTCCGGGCCGCCGTCGTGGACGTAGTGCGGGCGGTAGCCGGTGAGGCGGACCATCGCCGAGGAGATGACGTAGGTGCCGAAGAAGAACACCGCGACGGCGCCGGTGGCGAAGGCGCGGCGGCCGGTGAAGCAGGACAGGACGGCGGCCAGGATGCTGAACACCACCGAGTAGAGCAGCGCCAGCTCCAGGCCGGGGATGAAGGCCCGGGTCTCGCGCCAGACGGCCGAGCCGCCGTGCAGCGAGCCGATGGTGCCGACGTAGAGCATGATCTCCGGGACCGCGGTGAGCACCAGCATCGCGGTGATCAGGGCACTGACTTTCGCGATCGGGTAGTCGGTGCGGCGCAGCGGCCGGGAGAAGTACAGCGGCAGGGTGCGGTTGCGGATGTCGCGGGAGATCAGCTCCGGGGTCACGGCCGCCAGGTAGAGGACCAGGACGAGCTGGAAGCTGTACATGTACTCGTCGTAGCGGATCGCGTGGACGCCGGTCTTGGACACCGAGAAGGCGTTCGCGATGGCCGGCAGGCACATGATGACCAGGGCCATGAAGGGCACGATCTTCGCGCGCGGACCCCGGCCCAGGCCCCAGGCGGAGCGCAGGCTGTGCCAGTACAGGGCGCGGACGATGCCCAGGCGGCCCACGCGCTCGCCGGAGTAGGTGCGGTAGCCGATGTCGTGGATGACGCCGGACGGCGACGGGCCGGCGGCGGCGGTGTCGCTACTCATGGTCGGTCTCGCTCTCGGCT
>NZ_JAAFYZ010000002.1 GCF_018274385.1 Catenulispora pinistramenti
GCCGCCCACCTGCACCACCGCAGCGCGCGGACTTTACCCCCGGACACCGGTGCTGTACCCCCCGGGCTGACGACGCGACCGAGGGGAACGGACCGCACCACCTCAGGGACCGCAGCCGCTGAGACTAGATCGGCCACCCGAGGGAACCGCGCTAGTTTCCCTGAGGTTGCCGAGGCCCGCCGGAGGCCCGGCCCTTCATCACAGCTTTTGATCTTGCTGTTGATTTTGACTGTGCTCTTGTTCTGACTTGCTGGAGTTGAAGAGGCCTGAGGTGGGGCGGGGTCGTGAACGCGTGAACCGGCAGCCGACAAACACACCCACCACCCCGAACCCCGAACCGGCACAACTATGACCGAAGGCCGTAAAAGGCATTTAAAACCCACAGCCCAACCGCAACCCGGCCCACAAACTCCAGCCCCAGCAAACTCCAGCCCCAGCAAACTCCACCGCCAACGAATCCAGCCCGCCGACCGGCACATCGCGATCCACGTCGCGAAAACTCCCGGGCAAACGCTGCCTGATGCGGCGCTAGTACAGCGAGGTACCGCGCTCGGGGCGGCTCGCCGGCGTCAGGTACTCCGCGGGCATCTGGGCGTCGGGGGCCAGCGGGGGTCCCAGGACGGTCTGGCCCAGGCCCTCGCCGATCTTTGCCAGGCTCTTGATGTCGACGGCCCAGTCCTCCGGCTTCGGCTGCGACAGGTCCCAGCCGGCTGCGCGGAAGAAGTCCTCCATGCCCGAGGGGTTGCAGATGGTGAGGAGTTCGGCCTCCTCGGAGGTGAAGACGTAGCTGTGCGGGAGGCCGCGGGGCAGGAAGGCGGTGTCGCCTGAGGACAGTTCCCAGCGGTTCTCACCGGACCAGAAGGTGCCGGTGCCGGACAGGAGGAAGACGGTCTCGTCCTCCCGCTCGTGGACGTGGACCGGGGAGGCGACGCCGGCGCGCATGGTTGAGCGGAAGGCTGTGAGGCGGCCGTCGGTGGCGTTCGCGTCGAGCACGATGCGGTGGACGCTGCCGGCGATCCAGGCGATCTGCTGCTCCTGCCCCGCGCGTGTCACGTGCGCCAGAGTCATCGAGCACTCCCTCGTTTGTCGGCACCTGCCGGTGTGGACGTGAAGTGGGGTGGTCCCCCAGTTATCCTAGGACACTAATGGCCGACAGATGCGATAGAACCATGACACACGAACCTCTGATTCCCCTGCGCGCGGACGCCGCCCGAAATCGGGCGGCGATCATCGCGGCTGCCGCGGCGCTGTTCCGCAGGGACGGCGCGGATGCCTCGCTGGAGGAGATCGCGCGGGCGGCCAAGGTGGGCTCGGCGACCCTGCACCGGCACTTCACCAGCCGGCAGGCGCTCCTGGACGCGGTCTTCATCGGCGTCGTGGATCAGCTGTGCAGGGACGGCCGCGAGATCCTGGCCTCGGTGCCGCCCTCGCAAGGGCTGTGGACGTGGCTGGAATGGATCGCGATCCACTGTGCGGCGCAGGACGCGCTCGCGCGGTTGATCCGGGACGGCGCGGCGAGTCCGGAGTACCAGGCGAAGTCCGTTGAGGTTTTAGAGGAAACCGGCCGCGCGTTGTTGGACAGGGCGGTCGCCGCCGGTGCCGCGCGCGCCGATGTGTCGGTGACCGACCTGCTGACCGTCGTCAACGCCATCGCCGGGGCGGCGCGGCCCGGGGATGTGCATCGGCTGATGTCGCTCGTGCGGGACGGCGCCGTGCCGCGGGGTGAGGGTGATGGCGCGAAGACCGAAGCGGCCCCAGATCAGATCACTGATCTGGGGCCGGGGAGGGTCTGTCAACCCTGATAAGGCGCGATCATCTTCGAGAACTCATACGGCGTCTGCGTGATGTCGGTGCACTTCGACAGCGAACCGGTGCAGGCGTTGCCGTCGCGGGTGACGTCCCAGAACGCCAGCTCGCCGAGGTGCTGCTGTTCGGCGAAGGTGAGCAGTTGCTGCATGTCGCTCTGGTAGAACACCTCCGAGGAGTCGTCGTTCTGGCCGATCATCGGGGTGACGCCGATCATGTTCCAGACCTGCGCCGGGGTGAGCGCCGGGTACAGCGGCGTCAGCTGGTTGTAGAGGGACTGTGCGGTGTCGATGGCGTATTTGCCCATCTGGCCGCTGGGGTTGGGGGCCTCGATGTCGCCGAAGTCCATGGCCATGCCGTTCACCAGGGCGATCTTGGCGCCGTACTTGACCGCCGACTGCACCACGTAGAGGCCGTCGGAGGTGAGGCCGGAGGGCAGGATCGGCAGGGTCAAGGTGACGGTCAGCGGTTTGCCGGCGGCTGCGGCGCTCTGCTGGAGGGCGGCGATGGCCTGGGAGCGGCGGTCGATGGAGGCCGGGTCGGCGACCGCGGAGCCCTCGATGTCGAAGTCGATCTGGGTGAGGTTGTAGGCGGTGATCGCCGACTGGTAGGCGGCGGTCAGGGACGGCACGTCGGTGCAGGACTGCGCGAGTTCGGTGCCGGCCTCACCGCCGAAGGACGGCTTCACGTCGCCGCCGATGGCGCGCAGGCTGGCGATGTCGGACTGTTCGAAGCCGGCGGACATGGCGTAGGCGTTGAACCAGCTGGGGCTGCAGGTGGCGGTGCCGTTGACGATGAAGCCGAGGGAGAACTGGCGCAGGCCCGTGGTCTCGGCGATCTGCGTCAGGTCCGGGGTGGGCCAGGCGCCGATGTCGACGAACGGCGCCGCGACGCCGGGCAGGTGCCCGCCGCCGGTGTTCGCCAGTGTGGTGGCGCTGACCGCCGCGCTGGGTGCCGACAGGTTCCCGGCCTCGTCGTAGGCGCGGACGGTGAACGAGTACGACGTGGAGGGCGACAGGTTCGTGACGGTCGCCGCGGTGCCCGGGGAGGTGGCGACGATCGTCGAGCCCGAATACACGTTGTAGCCGGCGACCGTGACGTTGTCGGTGGAGCCGGTCCAGGACAGGGACGCGGCGCTGGAGGTGGTGCTCAGGACCGTCAGCGCGGACGGCGCGGTGGGGGGCTTCTGGTCCGCACTGCCGTCACAGGGGTCTGAGTTGAGCTGGCAGGCGGAGGGGTCGGCGTAGGTGCCGGAGTAGCTGGCGTCGAAGCCGATGGTGACCGAGGCCCCGGCCGCGATCGTGGTGTCGAAGGACTGCGCGGCGACGGTGTGGGTGGTGCCGCTGACGGTCTCGGTGCCGCCCCACATGCTGGTGACGCTCTCGGTGGCGGGCAGGGCGAACTGGAGCGACCAGGTGTTCAGCGGGACGGTCATCGGGTTGGTGATGACGTACTGGCCTTGGAAGCCGCTGCCCCAGTCGGAGATCTTGGAGTAGACCGCGGTCGGGAGCGGGGTGGCGGCGGCTTTGCCGGCGGCCGGGGCGGTGCTGTGGGCCGCGGCGGTTTCGGCGGCGGCCGACGTGGCGCCGGGGGCGGCCGTGGCCGCGGGGGTGGCCGAGGCGGTCGGCGTGGCCAGCGCCAGACCGGCCGCCACCAGGGCACCGGCGGCGAGGGCAGCGACCGGCAACGGCCGTCGTCGCGACGATATGCGCATCAGTTCTCCTCCTCCTACCGCGCCGGTGCTGCTGCGGTCGATCCGCTGAACGGGTTGGCGATGATGGTGACGCTGCGGTGCTGCACGCCCCAGCCGTTCGCCTGGGTGCCGGGGAGCCAGACGTCGACGGTGTCGTTCTGGATCCAGGTGCCGATGTCGGCGGCGTAGCAGGTGCCGTAGCCCGGGACGGTGAAGTAGGTGCCCCACGGGATCACCCGCGGGTCGACCGCGCACACGCCGAGTTGGGCGTTGTAGCCGGAGGCGGTGCTGCCGCCGTCGTTGTAGGAGGTGACCATCATGGTGATGGTGCTGCCGACCGGGGTCTGCCAGGGCACCACGGCGCCGTCGGTGTTCAGCACGTAGGGGGCGGACATCTGGCCCAGCGAGGCGTCCGAACCGCTCTGGTCGCTCATCGCCTCGAAAGAGTAGTAAGCGTTCTGACACGGCGCGGTGTCGACCGCGGTGAGCGCGGGCTGGCCCCAGTCGGTGACCCAGGCCACGGACTGCCCGTTGCGCCACACCCGGTAGGCCTGCGCGCCGGGCACGCGGTTGAAGGTGATGGTGACCTGGTTGCCGGTCAGGGTCCCGGTGACCCCGCCGGGCGCGGGCAGCCGGTTGGCGGCGAAGTTGACGGGCTGCGCGGTCTGCAACGGCGGCACCCAGGGCGTGTCGGTGCGCGTCGGCGGCGTGACGTTCGTCCAGAACGGACAGGTCGGCAGCCCGGAGGTGCCGTCGGCGCGGGCCGGCTGCGCGCCGGCGACCCCGGCCGCGCCGAGCGCGGTGACGGCCAGGGCCAGGGCGCCGAGCAGCGCCCGGATCCGGCGTCCCGGCCGGCGGTTCGGGGCGTGCTCGGGTATTCGTCGCCTGATGGGGAACGAGCTCATGGTGTGCTCCAGTGACGTCGGATGGCGGGTGGCTCCGGAGCCGCAGGGGTCATAATTGGACTAGACCACAGGGCTGTCAAGGGAGTCAGGACCCTTCGGAGGCCACAAGGGTCGGGCAAGGGAAGCGGCGCCGGTCCGCGCGGCGAACCCGGACCACGACCGCGAGTCCGGCCAGCAGCCAGACGGCGCCTTGGGCGGCCAGGACCGGGATGGTGCCCAGGCGGCTGCTGAGGTAGCCCGCGGCCACGGTGCCGATCAGCACGGCGAGGCCTTGGACGGCGCCGAGCGCGCCGAACACGCGTCCGCGGAACGCGTCTTGGACGCCACGCTGGAGCAGCGTCATCATGCCCGCGGCGGCCAGGGCCGAGGGCAGGCCCACGACGATCATGCCGACGACGGCGGGCCACAGCGCCACATAGACGACGGGATACAGGAAGATCGCCAGATCCACGGCGCCGAAGGCCACGGCACCGTAGCCCAGGAGGCGCGAAGCGGATATTCGATGGCTGATGGAGGCGGCGAATATGCCCCCTGTGATACCGCCCACGGCTTGGGCCGCGGCGAACAGGCCGAACTGTCGGCTGGTGCCGTGCAGGGTGTGTTCGACGAACGGCGTGACCAGGGTGGCGAAGACCCCTTCGCCCATGCTGGTCACCAGGCCGAAGAGCATCAGGGCCCGCAGGGTCCGGCTCTTCCCGACGAGCGCCAGCCCGGCCCGCAGGTCCGTGGCCACGGTCGCCAACCGCGTGCGCGAGGCCGCTTCGCGGGCCACGCGGCCGCTGGTCCGGAGCCCGGCCAGCAGTGCCGCGGAGACCAGGAAGCTGGCCGCGTCGGCGATGGTGACGGCGGCCAGACCGCCGAGGGCCGCGAGGACCCCGCCGAGGGCCGACCCGGCCAGCCGCGCCACGTCCCCGACCTGCCCGCTGATCGCGTTGGCGGTCGGCAACCGGTCGTCGGGCACGAGCCTGGGGATCATCGCCCGCTGCGCCGGTGAGAAGAACTGCTGGACCGCGCCCTCCCACACCAGGACCAGATAGACGATCCACACGTCCCCGCGACCGTGCACGGCCAGCAGCGGCAGCAGCCCGGCGGCCAGGAGCAGGTCGGCGTAGACCATGGTCTTCTTGCGGTCCCAGCGGTCGGCCAGCGTCCCGGCGACCGGGCCGAGGAGCACCTGGGGCACTCCGGCCGACAGCATGGTGAACCCGGAGGCGACGGTCGAGCCGGTCATCGCATAGACCTGATACAGCAGCCCGATCAGCAGGATCCAGTCGCCGGACATCGATATGAGGCCGGCGGACAGGGCCAGCCGCAGATCGCGGTGTGCGGCCAGGACGCGCCATGTGGTCCGCACCTCAGGCCTCTGATCCTGACGCTGATTCTGGCTCTGCTCCTGATTCTGACTCTGACTCTGACTCTGATGAAGACGCACGCGCCGGGGCGGCCGCCGGGGCCGGGGTGGGCACCGCGAAGTAGGCGAGGTCCACCGGCACCGAGCCGTCGGGCCGGGACGCGGCGTCGCCGATGGGCCGGGCGTCGGTGTGGCGGCGGACCATCGCCTCGAACTCGGCGGTGATGGCCGACAGTTCGTCGGCGGTCAGGTAGACGGTCGCGGTCGCGACGCCGGAGCCGTCGAGCCATTCCCCGGGCCAGGTGTGCCGGCTGCGCCGCCAGCGCGTGAACCCCTCGATCACCCGCTCGGCGATCACCTGCTCCAGCACCTCGGTCGCGGCGGTCGCCTCCGGCGTGGGCTGCGCGTCAGGCCACTGGTAGCCGTCTTCGACCGGCCGCCAGGGGCGCTCGCGCTTGTCCTTGCCCGGGATCTGTTCGATGAAGCCGTACTTGGCCAGCAGCCGCAGGTGGTGCGAGGCCACGCCGTGGACGAGGCCGAGTTCTCGGGCGACCTCGGCCGTGGTCGCCTGCCCGCGCCGGCCCAGGGCGGCGAGCAGGTCCAGGCGCAGCGGGTGGGCCAGGGCCCGGATGACGACCGGGTCGTTGAGGAGCCGGCCACGGTGCGGAGGTTGTGCGGGCTCTGATTCCAGGGACATGCCTGGATTCTTGAAGCAGCGCCGCGAGATGTCAAGTAAGTGCCTGGAATCGAAGTGCCGCGCGGCAGGCTCGATCGGCAGCGAACGACCCGTCGTCCTAGCGCCGCACCCCTTGCCGCACCCGTGCGGCCTGCCGCGCGAGGTAGTCCCGCTCCGGCACGTTGGTGGCCGCGTGTGAGGCCTCCGCATACAGGTCAGCAGCCTGAGACAGGTCGCCGGCGCGTTCGTGGAGGTAGGCGGCCACCGCCGCGTGGCGCGGGACGTCGGGGGCGACCTCGGCGAGCGCCTTCAGGCCCGCCTGTGCCCCGTCGGCCTCGCCCACGGCGACCGCGCGGTTGAGGCGCACCACCGGGCTGTCGGTGAGGGCCAGTAGTTCGTCGTACCACTCCACGATCTGCACCCAGTCGGTCTCAGTGGCCTGGGATGCGTCGGCGTGCAGTGCGGCGATGGCCGCCTGGGCCTGGTACTCCCCCAGCCGGTCGCGGGCCAGGGCGGTTTGCAGGATCGCCACGCCTTCGGTGATCAGGGCGGTGTCCCAGCGTGCGCGGTCCTGTTCGGCCAGCGCGATGAGCTGGCCGCCGGGGCCGGTGCGGGAGTCGCGGCGGGCGTGGTGCAGCAGCATGAGGGCCAGCAGGCCGGCGACTTCGGGGTCGTTGTCGGTGAGGGCGATGAGTTGGCGGGTCAGGCGGATCGCTTCGGCGGCCAGGTCTACGTCGCCGCCGTAGCCCTCGTTGAAGACCAGATACAGCACCCGCAGGACGGTGGCCAGGTCGCCGGGCTGGTCCAGCGGCAGTCCTTCGATGCGGCGTTTGGCGCGCACGATGCGCTGCGCCATCGTCGCCTCCGGGACCAGGCAGGCCTGCGCGATCTGCCGGGTGGTGAGTCCGCCGACGGCGCGCAGGGTCAGTGCGACGGCTGCGGCTGAGGGCAGGGTCGGGTGCGCACACAGGAAGTACAGCCGCAGGGTGTCATCGGCGGCCGGGACGGCTCCGGCCGGCGGTTCGGCGTCGATGACCAGCTCGCGCCGCTGGCGGGCGGTCTCGGAGCGGGCGGCGTCGACGAACTTGTGCCAGGCGGCGGTGACCAGCCAGCCCTTCGGGTCCCGCGGCGGGTCCTCGGGCCAGACCTGGAGCGCGCGGATCAGCGCCTCCTGGACGGCGTCCTCGGCCGAGGAGAAGTCCGCTCCTCGCCGGACGAGGACGCCGATCACCGCCGGGACCAGTTCCCGCAGCTGCGCGTCGTCGTTCACTCGGCGGTCTTGGGGGCCTCGGCACCCATGAAGGGCCGGACCTCCAGCCACTCATACAGCGGCTCCCCGCCGGGGCCGGGCGCCGCCGACAGCTCGCCGGCGAGCTCGACGGCGCGGTCCCAGGAGTCGACGTCGATGATGTACCAGCCGGCGATCACGTCCTTGGTCTCGGCGAACGGGCCGTCGGTGATCGGGAGCCGGCCCTGGCCGCCGTAGCGGATGAAGGCGCCGGCCGGGGACAGGCCCTGCACGTCGACAAACTCGCCGGTCTCCTCCAGCCGGGCGCCGAAGTCGCGCATGAACTGCATGTGCGCGTCGATTTCTTCGGGGGTCCACTGGTCCATCGGCGGGTAGTCCACGGCCGGGGTCGGGCCGCCCTGGTAGTGCTTGAGGATCAGGTACTTCATGATGCTTCTCCTTATGACTGTGTGTATGGCTGTGTGTTCATGACTGTGTGTTCTCGTCGAGCTCGACGATGATCCCTTCGGGGCCGCGCAGGAAGCACATGAGGTAGCCCTGGAAGCTCTCGACCGTCCCGACCGTGTCGTAGCCCTTGGCCCGCAGGTCGGCCAGCAGGTCCTGAAGCCCCTCGACCTCGAAGCAGATGTGGATCAGGCCGAGCCGGTTCGACGCCGGGGCGTGCGGGCCCAGCTCGTCCGGGCAGGCCAGGTGCTTGACCAGTTCGATCTGGCTGTGGCCGTCGGGGGTGCGGACGAAGACCACGTCGGACATGGGCTCGGCCAGCCCGATGATCCGGCCCACCATCTCCCCGCCGACCTTCGCCTCGCCGACCGGCTCCATCCCGAGCGCGAAGAAGAACTCCTTCGCGGCGTCCATGTCCTCGACGTTGATGCTCACGTGGTCCATGCGCCGGATCCTGCCCATGACAGCTCTCCTCGGTGTCTCACGCGGCCCTGTGCGGCCGCTCGTGCCCCTGGGACGGAGCCGGCCCGGCGTTCTCGACACCGGGCAGGAACCACTATCCAAGAACCGCCGAGACATCTCGCGCGATCACCAGCTGTATGGACCGAAACGTCCCCAGCACAGCACCGCGGCCAGCACGGACAGCACGAGCGTGACCGCCACGCCCTGCGTCTCGCCGCGCCGCAGGTGCACGCGCGCGCCGAGCAGCATCATGACCCCGAGCCCGAGCGCGGCGGTCGGGGTCAGCGGGGTCGCGACGCCCAGCGCGGCCGGCAGGATCAGTCCGAGCGCGCCGGCCAGTTCCGCGCCGCCGATGAAACGGATCATCGGCGGCGAGTAGTCGGCAAGTGCCGGGGCTTTGACGATCACCTTGTCCTTGGGCTGGAAGGCCTTACCGAGGCCGGACAGGGCGAACAGGGCGGCCAGCGCCGCCTGCAGGATCCACAGGAAGATGTTCACGTTCCCCGGGACGAGATGGCCCGGCGGATCGTGACACCGCCGGGGATCAGCAGCGCCCCGGCGGCGTCTTGAGCCTCAGCGCTTGAGGCTGAGTGCTTGAGGCTGAGCGCTTGAGGCTGAGTGCTTGAGGCTGAGTGCTTGAGGCTGAGTGCTTGAGGCTCAGTGCTTGGGCCTCAGCGCTTGAACCCGACCCCGCCATCGAGCCAGATCGTCTCCCAGTCCTCGCGCACCGCCCCGTCCGGCCGCCACAGCGGCAGCTGCACCAGGCCGGGCTCGACGAGCTCGAAATCACCGAACAACGCGGCGATCTCCTCGTGCTCGCGCACGGTGATCCGCGACTTCGCGTTGTCCCAGCCCTTGCGGGCGGCCGCGGAGACCTCGGGCTGGCCGCCGTCGGTACCGTGCGAGATGACCAGGGCGCTGCCGGGGACCAGGACGTCGCGGAACGCGGCGGCGATGCCGGCGGCGTCCTCGTCCTCGGCGACGAAGTGCAGCAGCGCGACCATCAGGACCGCCACCGGCTGCTCGAAGTCCAGCAGCTCGCGGACCTGCGGGTGCTCCAGGATCGACTTCGGTTCGCGGACGTCAGCGAGCACCACCGTGGTGTGCTGCTCATCGCCGGCGAGCAGGGCGCGGGAGTGGACGGCGACGATCGGGTCGTAGTCGACGTAGGCGACCCGGGCCTCGGGCTGGATGGCGCGCGCCACCTCGCCGGTGTTGCCCGCACCGGGCAGGCCGGTGCCGATGTCCAGGTACTGGGTGATCCCGGCCTCGGCGAGGTGGCGGACGGTGCGGCCGAGGAAGGCGCGGTTCTCCAGCACCATGGCGCGGGCGGCGGGGTTCCCGCGCATGGCCACCTCGGCGGCCTCGCGGTCAACCTCGAAGTGGTTCTTGCCGCCGAGCATGTAGTCATACATCCGGGCGGGGTGGGCCTTGGTCTGGTCGATCTCGGGGGGCAGCCAGTCCGGCAGCAGCGGTCCGGTGGACGGGCCCAGTTCCTCGGTCATGCGGTTGCCTCGGTCATGCGGTGTGGCCCTCCCAGATCGGTGGCGGTGGGGTGGCGGGTGCCTGTGGTGCGCAAGATTATCCGATGGTCATCGGGTCCTGATACCGCGGCCTCATCGTCGTCCCGCGGCCCGCGGTGGCAGTGCGAGCAGGGGCGATGTCCAATGGGTGAGGCATGGGACGTTCAATGGAACGCATGTTCGAGTAGAGTGCGTTCGAGCTGAGGTATCCCGCGAGGTTGAGGAGGAGTCCGGTGGACATCGTCTTGTTCGGCGCGACCGGCATGATCGGTTCGCGGATCGCCGCGGAGGCGGCGGCCCGGGGGCACAACGTGACCGCGGTGTCGCGGTCGGGAGCACAGCCGGACGGCCAGAGCGCGCGCGTCGCCCCGGCCGTCGGCGACGCCGGCGACCCGGCCCGGGTGGCCGAGCTGGTCAAGAACGCCGACGTGGTGGCCGCCGCCCTGGTGGGACCGCGTGACGGCACCGACCCGCGCGGGCCCCTCGTGCGGCTCTACACGGACTTCCTGTCCGGCGTCCGCGACGGCGGCGCACCCCGCACGGTGATCGTCGGCGGCGCCGGCACGCTGCTGGTGGCCCCGGGCACCCGCCTGGTCGACCTGCCGGACTTCCCGGACACCTACAAGCCCGAGGCCCTGGCCCACGGCGCCGTCCTGGACATGCTGCGCGCCGACCCGGCCCTGCCGACCTGGACCTACATCTCCCCCGCCCCGGAGATCGGCCCCGGCACGCGCACCGGCGAGTTCCGGCTCGGCGTGGGCGACGATCTCCTGCCCGACGCGGGCCACATCAGCGCCGAGGACTACGCGATCGCGTTCGTGGACGAACTGGAGTCCGGAGCGCATCCGCGACAGCGGCTGTCGGTCGCTCAGTCAGTCGCCCAGCCGGTCGCCCAGAAGGCGTAGAGCGGGAACCGACTACAGCGGCCGCCCCGCACACCAGCGCGCACAGCGCGAAGAACGCTCCGCTGCCCCAGCGCGCAGCCACGACGCCGACCAGCGGGAACAGCAGCGGGCTCAGCCCCAGCGTGCACAGCGTCGTCACCGACGTGACCCGGCCGAGCAGGTGCGGGGCGGCCACCGTCTGCAGCCGGGCGTTGGTGACGACCATCGTCACACCGGTGGTGGCGCCGAGAGCGGCGGCGACCGCGATGGCGCCGGGCCGGCCGAGCGTG
Source organism: Catenulispora pinistramenti (assembly GCF_018274385.1). Taxonomy (GTDB): domain Bacteria; phylum Actinomycetota; class Actinomycetes; order Streptomycetales; family Catenulisporaceae; genus Catenulispora; species Catenulispora pinistramenti. The sequence continues at coordinate 11,284 of NZ_JAAFYZ010000002.1, forward strand.
CCCCAGGCCAGAAGCAGCACCGCGGTCAGCATCAGCGATCCGGCGATCATGGGGCGCGGCGGGTACCGGCGGTCGGCGCGCGCCGCCAGGATCGCGGCGGCGGCCACACCGCCGACGCTGAACGCGCCGAGGATCCAGCCGGCGGTGGCGCCGCCCCAGTGCCGCTGGGTGACCAGGATGACGACGGCGACGGCGATCGGTCCGCTGAAGCACAGCTCGCTCAGTCCGATGACGATGACCAGGCGGCGTAGCTCGGTATGGCGCCGCACGTATCGCAGTCCTTCGCCGAACTGCTGCCACAGGCTTTGTCCGTGATCGGATAGAGCGGCTGTGCGAGGTATCCGCAGGGTCAGGAGTAGCACCAGAGACGCGCCGAAGAGCAGGCTGGCGGCCAGGAACGACGCGGACGCGCCACCGACGCCGAGGACGGCTCCGGCGAGCACCGGCCCGGCCAGGTTGGCGGCGCGCACGGCCAGCACCCGCATCCCCTGCACCCGCGCCAGCAGGTCCGCGTCGACGAGCACCGGCGGGAGGGCTCCGACCGCGGGCATGAACAGCGCGTCGACGGCGCCGAAGCCGACGGCCAGCGCCGCCAGCGCCCCTTCGTGGACCCGGCTGGCGACGGCGAGCGCCGCGCCCAGGACCAGAGCGCAGCGCACCAGGTCGCTGCCGATCAGGACGCGCCAGGGCCCGAAGCGGTCGGCGACCACACCGCCGCCGAGCATCAACAGCACTCTGGGCACCGCTCCGGCGGCGAGGATCAGGCCTGCGGCGGCCGGGCCGAGGGCGCGCGAGGCGGCCCAGGACAGGGTGATGAAGTAGACGGAGTCCGCGGTGACCGAGCAGGTGTAGGCCGCGAGCCAGCGCAACACGCTGCCGTTCATTGCCTTGGCCGTGTTCAATGCCTTGGCCGTGTTCAATGCCTTGGCCGTGTTGATTCCCTTGGCCGTGTTCATCGTCTTGGCCGCGTGTTCATTGTCTTGGGCGCGGTTCGGGTGGCAGCTCTGGCGGCGGCAGCGCGTGGATGTGCAGGGACACCGGCCGCGCGTCGGGTTCTTCCGGCAGGTCGCGGTAGCGGTCGATCACCGCGACGAGGTCCCGTTTGAGCTCGGTGAGCTGCGCTGGGGTCAGGCGCAGGGAGCGTTCGCTGGACATGGTGACGTTCAGCCAGTCCTGGGACAGGTGCGGGACGTCGGCTGCGTAGCGGCGCAGGGCGTCGCCAGGAACTCCTCGGACACGCCCACATCGGCGTCACCGCCGACGTCTACGCCCATGTCCGCCTCCGAATCCAGCACGACGCCGTCAACCGACTGTCCGACGCGCTCGGCACCGAACCCAAACCGCCGCCAACCGAGTGACCTGACGGCAACCGTCCACCGACGTTGCCGTCAAAAGTAGCCGTCAAGGCCCAAAGCGAAGCACCACTGAAGCATACTCAGCGGTGCTTCGCTTTATTGATATGCCAGCAATAGTCGTAGCATTACGAAGGCTCAGAAATCCGTTGGGAAATAGACGCTGAAATCATATCCCGTGATACTAACGAGCTCACGCAGATATCCGGATTCACCAAACCTCCGGCACCTGCCATTGAACGGACAACGGGCGTTGCCCTCCACTATCGACGAACTCCTTAACTGCTTGGCGCACAAGTTCAATCGGAACTTCCGAGCGATCCGGGAACTCTGTCAGCTGACCCATGATCAGGTAAGCTGCCTCGCTTTGCCCATTCGATGATCCTTGAGTCACCAGATTACCTGAATCTGCATCCATGAACGCAAGAACACCTACCGGACGATCCCTATTTACCCCTATCAGCAACTCGTGATCAGGGTATCCGGAAGGAAGAAGCGAGCGCTCCAATGAATGCAGTTGGGCCATATTGTGGTACGCCGGACCCGTAAGGAGCGACTCGATCAGAGTATCGACATCCTCGCTGGTGGTGAGTATCACCGGCTCCTTGCCATGATCCCGTCGGTACCGCGCCTCTACACGGTGCTGCATCATCCGGCTCCTCCATAGACCTGTGAATCCCATCCCCCGTTCCCGTCAGGCCAGTGTACGGTAAGCGTCCGATCGCCGAGGATAGTGCCCAGAACATCGTCACAGCCGAGCGTCACCGTACAGGGGCCAGCCGGGTTGTTAATCACAAGATTCGCGTTGTCGATCCCATCTCGTATCATGGTCGCCGCAAACTTCTGTTCGACGTCACTGGCGCGAGCGGAATTCGCCGCCCCCGGCAGCCGTCCCGCTGCACGAAGTCTATCGTTGACTATCTGCAGCAAATCGGAGTCGGCAGCCTTGTTTCCACTCACCAGATCATAAGAGGTGCCGTCCGCGGCAACTCCAGTGCCCGATGTGGCGCCACCTGCATATTCCGGAAGTCCAGCACCCACTTCTGCCGAATTAAAGCAGCTGGAGGAATTGTGAACCAATACCGGCGTAGCGCCCGCGACCACATAGTACGTGTGAAGCCCGTCTATCGTCAGGTCGTACGTGACCATCGAGCTTGTGTAGTTACGTACGACCAGTACAGTAACGGTCTCGGCGTCATCCGTTTGGAGGCGATCACCGGGCTTGAGCTGCGCGGCGCTGACGAAAGCCTTCGCAGTCAAGTCGTAGTACGGGTGGTTCTGGGTACCCGTGATCTTTTTTGGCCCATTGCGGGTACTGACGGTTACGTCGCTGAAGTCCGTGTCGGTCAGCGTCTTGTGTATTTCGTCGACGCGATGGTGTTCGACCGCACCCCCTGGTTGGGCGTCTTCGATCTCGTCGCCTACCGCAACGTCTTGAATTGGCTTTCTAGCGCCATCGGCCATGAGTACATCGGTGTTGGCCGCGAACGAGTGCGCCCCCGTTGGGCAGCTGGCGGCGTCTTCACCATCGATGGATTCCTCGAATTGGCGACCGAAGCCCGCCACCTCAGCAGCACCTTCGCCGAGCGCGGTACCGGCCTCAAGAGCGCCGGTGAAGCTCATACCACGGTATAGCCCCGAATAGTCCGCTGTGACGCCGGACGCCGTGGTGTAGATCGTGTTGTCCCCGGTAGCCCCTGCGGAAATGCTGATGGCTGCTGGGCCGACGTTTTTGTTGGTCGGACCGCCGAAATTTGAAAGCGCAGTTCCTAGATCGTCCTGTTGGCAGGTGCCGTTGAGGGCCGAAGCGCAGGCCTTAGCCCAATCTCCGTTTTCATCGGCCCCGTTGTCACCAGCTGCCGCCTTAGCCCAAGCGTCGTAATAATCCATGAAATACTTGCTTTGACCGCTAACCCAAACATGCGCCGAAATCTGGTACATCTGTTGGCCGTTAACGACGGGCGTGGTGCCGCCATCACCGAGGCGGGATACACCCTCTGCGCCGGAGGGATCAGACGCGTTGACCGGGTCGTTGCCCGTATAGGCGTAGCCCCCCATGGCTTGTGGGCTAGTACCTTGGAAGACAGGGTCTGCGGAGATGAAGCGTCCGGTGTTCGGGTCGTATTTGCGAGCACCAATGTCTACGAGCCCTGTTGTGGTGTCGGTGGTTTTTCCGAGAAACGTGTGGTCGTCCGGCCATGTGGTTGCGGCCTTGCCCCGGGCTTCTCCGTAGGGCGTGGTGTAACGGCGTGCGACTATCTGGCCGTTAGCGGCGTTGATGGTGGTGTCGCCGGTGCCTTGGCTGTCGGTGACTTCGTAGGTGATGGCGCCGCTGCTGGAGACGGTCATCGTTGCGGCGTTGGGATAGTTGTAGTAGCGGTTTCCGGAGACGGCGCTGCCGGTGAGGTGGATCTCGGCATCGTCCAGGTACAACGTGACGCCGGCATTTGCGCCGCCCGTGTCGCGGCGGATGAGCTGGCTACCGTCCGCGTCGTACAGGTACGTAGAGGAGTCGTTGGCGCTGGAGTCGGTGACCGTGGCCAGGCGGTCTTCGGCATCCCAGGTGAGGGTTTCGTTGGGGCCCGCTGCGAGTTGGCGGCTGGTGGTGTTGCCTGAGCCGTCGTAGTTATAGGTGTCGGTACCGGTGGTCGGCCCGGTGCGGGTGACTTGGCCGAGCAGGTGAGGGCCGTTGCCGCCAGTGGTGGCTGCCCCTGCGGTGTTGGTGGTTCCGGCGCTTGGGTAGTTGCTGGTGGCTGTGGTGTCGTTGGTGGTGTTGCCAGCGGGATCGTAGTCGGTCTGGGTGGAGCGGTTGCCGGTTTGCGCGCCGTTGCCAAGGCCCGCGACGCCGGTGGCGTCGAAGGTCCAGGCCTGCCAGTAGGCGGCGGGGCTGGGCATTTGGCCGGTGGCTGTGCCGGTGATCTGGCCTGCCTGTGCAGTAGCCGCGGTGGGCGGGTTGTTCTGGGTCGATGATGCGCAGGAGCCGAGGCCGCCGACCGCAGCGGTGGGCTTGGTCGGGTCTGTGGTGGCAGCCGGTGTCTGGTCACCGGCGTCGGTCCAGGCGTTGGTGAGACGACTTGCGTAGTCGTAGGTGAAGCACTGGTTGTCCCGGGCTTGCACGCCGGGCTTGTAGGAGCCGGTGACGTTCTCGTTCTGCAGGTTAGTTGTCGAGGTCAGGCGGGCTGCGGCGTCGTAGGTGTAGGAGACGTCGTCGATACCGTATTTGTTGAGCTGGGCGGTGTTGTTCGGGTCCGTCCCGGCGCTGGCGTCGGTGAAGGTGTTGGTGATGCGGTTGGTGGCCTGGTCGTACAGGTTTTGGGTCACGACCTGGCGCGGGTAGTCGCCGACGGTTCGGGACAGGATCTTGCCGGTCTGGTCGTATTGCGTGTCTAGGACGTCGTCATTGGTGCCGTTGGCTTGCAGCAGCAGGCCGTCGGTGTTGTAGGCGTTGTAGACGGTGTCCGCCGGCAGTCCCCCGACGGCAGGCAGATCGAGGTGATCCAGCGCCCCCGTGTTCGGGGTGTAGTACATGTTGGTTTGATAGGTGCCTGCCAGCGCGCCTTCGGCACTCGGGATCACAGTCTTTGTGCCGGTGGGCCGGTAGTCGGTGTCGTACCCGGTGGTCTGCATGATGTAGGCGTTGCCGTTGGCGCCGCCGACGTAGCGGATGGACGCGTCGGGCTGGCCCTTGTCCAGACTGTCGAAGGTCCAGGCCGCCAGCTGCGAGCTGGGGTTGGCGATCGCGGTGGTGCGGGCCTGAGCCAAGGTTGTGCGGTCAGTGATGGTGCCAGCGTCGTATTCGCCGGTTTTACGGTTCAGGTTGTCGTAGGTGTAGGCCAATGCGTGGCCGCGACCGTCGGCGGTCGCGAGCAGGAGCCCTGCGGGGTCGGACACGGTGGTGGTGGTCCCGGTGTCCGGGTCTGTGGTGGTGACGTTGTGTCCGGCCAGGTCGGTGACGTCGGTGGTCCAGGTGTTCTTCTTGGTGGCGTCGGTGACCGTTGTGGCAGTGCCCTCATTGCCGCCTGGGTTGTAGGTGAACCCATAGCTGGTGACATCGGCGTGGGCCGAGTTGCCGTCTGGCGCGATCGGGTTGCCTGCGGCGTCGTGGTAGGTCCACAGCGCGGTGGTGCGGCCGCGGACGTCAGTGAAGGTGGAGGATCCGCCCGCGGTGGACAGGCCGTTGCCAGCCGGGGAGGTGACGTCGGTGCGATCCATGCCCGGGTAGGCGGTGGTGGTGACGGCGCCGGGTATCGGCTTGCCCATTGACTGCTGGGTGACCGTCAGCGGCCTGGACATCCCGTCGAAGGTCGTGACGCTCTCGGAGGGCATGGTGTTTTCTGCGAATTGCAGCCACTGTCCGCTGGAGGCTGGGCCACTGTCCCAGTGCGGATTGTAGGTCTTGTACGCCCGACCGAGGCTGTCGTATTGCTGATCGCTGATGACCGTACCGGCCGAGCCGTCGACCGGGGTGGACTGGGTCTGCACCGCGTCGCCGAACCCGTCGAGCTCTGAGAACGATTCGCCGTAGGACCCGTTTTCCCGCAGGGCCTCGGTTTGCACGAAACTGTTCGGCGGCGGGGTCGTCGGCGGGGCGCCGCCGTTGAGCACCGTCGGCGCTACACCGACCAGGCTGTAGGTGAACCGCTTGTTCGGGCTCGAGGCGGTGAGATGGTCGGGCAGCCAGACGGAGGTGAGCCTGCCCATTCCGTCGTAGTACTGGTAGGTGGATCTGCTATTGGCGTCGGTGGTTTGCTCGACTACTTGCCGGCCTTGCTCCATGGTTTGGCTGGTAGCCCAGCCGGCTGGGTTTGTGGTTTGGATACTGGTCGGTAGTTCGTAGTGGTCCGGGGTGTAGGTGGTCTGGGTGGTGTTGTTGTCCGGATCAGTTGTGGAAGTGACACGGCCGTAGTTGTCGAATGCCGAGCTCGTGGTGATCCATGTCAGGTTGCCGGAGGCGTCGACGTTGCTTGCCTTCTGCACGCTGGTTGGATCCGCCGGACCGAGGATTACACCGGGGGTGGTCGATCCGTCGAACAGGGTTTGTTGTGCCGAGACGAGGTTCGCCTTGGTCGGCGCGGTTCCTGTTGTGCATGTTCCGCCAGACGGCACGGTCATCGTGCTCTGCCAGTAGGAGACTGCGGTGTGCTCCAGGTCGCTCTGCTCGGTGGCGTACTTGGTGGTGGTGCACAGTTCCTGAAGGGTTCCGTCGTTCTTGTCGTCGGTGAGGATCAGGTGGCCGTTGCCACCGACGGTGCCGGTCGTGAAGTTCGGCAGGCTGTTGTCATAGGTGTAGTCGATCTCTGCACGGCGGGTTCCAGTGCTTACCTGGTCGTACGTGACCTTTTTGGCAGCTTCGTCGAAGTGCGCGCGTTGTTCAGGCAATCCCGGCGGCCGGGGGTGGTCTGCTGTGACAACGGTCATGGGATCGACTGGCACATTCACCACATCGGAGAGGACAGTCGAGGAGTTGTCGGCAGCGAACGTCTGGACTTCGACTGGCTGTCCGGCCAGGGCGTTGTCGTCGCGAAGCCCGGGATCCCCCGCCTTGAACACGTCGCCGTGGTTGTCGTTCACCCACACGTGCCCCGAGGAGTCTTGGAACGGGTAGGAGGCGTTGCCGTCCTGGTCCATGCCGCGGAAGTACGTGGTCAGGATCTTGCTGTTACCACCTGCTGACGCAGCACCGGTAACGGTCTGTACTTGGGAGAAGCCTCGGAACTGGTCAAAGGTGCGGTAGGCGGCGTCAGCTTGTTCGGAGTCGTTCGTGTGCCACACCGGTGTACCAAGGAAGGTGTAGTTGGAGACCCGGTCTGGCGAGATTCCTGTCGTGTCCACAGTCCGGACAGACGTCACGATGTATTTGTTGAACCAGTCCAGCGTCGGCGCCGTGGCGTTGGGCTGCGTCCAGTACTCCGGATAACACAAGGTATTGTTCGCAGTCACCGTCGGCGCAACTGAGGTGCCGCAGTCGAAACTCGTGCCGCCCGGATTTCCCAGCCCATAGGTGACCTCGACAAGCGAACCGAGGGTGTCGCTGATCCGGTCCAGACGTAGTCGCTGGTAAGCCGTGCCAGCAAGGTAGGGCGAGGCCTTCGCCCGGTTGGGCATGAAGGTGCCATGGGTGTACACCTCTGGATCGGTGGACTTGGCAAGGTATCCGTCGCGATTCACTACCCACCCGGTGTGGGTGATGCCAGCCAGCCACATAGACGGCCGGTCATCGGTGGAGCCGCCGGTTACGGCGTTGAACTGGTGCGGCAGACCGTACTCGTCTACCGGCTGATATTCGCCACTGCTACTGCTGTGCACGTTGGTGGTGATCTGCGACAACTGCTCCGTGTTGAAGAATGTCGGCGTGTAGTCGGTACAGGCCGCGCCACCGCTGGTACCGTCCACAGTCCCGGCCGCAGTGCAGTGCTGGTCGAACGGTGTATCCACGAACGCGGCAGCATTCGCCGAAGTGATTCCGGTGGAAGCAATACCGTCAGCAACGGTCACCGCTGCGGTTGGGCACAAGGAGCTATATCCGGCCTCGCCGCTATCGGAGATACAACGTGCAGCTGGGGTGAACACCACGTTCTCAGCTGGTGGGAAGACAGCGATATGCGGCCGCAGGCCTTTGGCAGTTGCGGCTGCGGGGGGCGGCGTCCAGCTGACGTTGCTGGTGTCCCAGCCGTAGTCGATCTGGGCCAGGTAGCCGCCGGCCTGGTATTCGGTCGGGCTCGCGGTAGTGCCGCGTAGGTAGAAGTTCTCTTCCCGGGCATAGGTGTAGCGGGTCAGGTTCTCGTGTGAGTCGACGACGAAGTCCAGGTTCCACCGCCAGCCGGTCCGGCACACCGACGGATCCGACTTCGTCGGGTCGGCACAAGCTGCTCCAGCCGGAGACCCGGCGCCGAAAACCGGCACACCCCAGGCCGAGTAGGTGGGGTCCCCGCCGCCGTCATAGGGCAGCCGATTGGCACCGAAGTAGTACTGGGTGCCGTCAGTGGTGGTCACCCGCCAGTACTGGCCGCCGTCGCCGGTGTTCCCGTTGCTCGCACCCGACAGCAGCTCCACTCGGGATCCGTCGTCCCCGGCGATCCGCCAGGCGCCCGTGGTTTGGTCCTTGACCAGTTCCCCGCTGCGGCCACCGAAGGAGATCGTGGCGTTGGGGGTCCCCCAACACTCATCGCTCGACGTTGGGAACCCGGCCTTCGAACACGGCTTGTAGGAACGCTCGATGTAGCCGGGGCTGTAGTCCCAGCCATCGCCCACCCATGAGCCTTGCGCGTTGGACACCGAGGTGCGGCCATCGATACTGGCAGAGTCGTAACTCAACGCGATCGTGGGGGTGGCGCCGCCGAGTGCGGGCGGTACAGCGATCGGATAGCTGTAAGTGAATGACCCCTCGTTGCCGCCTCCGGACCAGGTGTCCGAATCCTTCAACGGTGTTGCCGAATAGTCGCCGTTGGCTCCACTTGGCCCCGACGTCGCGGCCAGCACGATCGGCGCGTTGGTTTTGGAGCCAGCCTGCCCGCTTGCATCGGCTGCACCATCGGCGGGGACGGTAACCGTCGCGACCAGCCTGTGATGTGCGCGGTCGTTGGTGAACGTGACAGGCGTCTGGGTGCGACAGGCTGGCACCTTCGGAGTGGTCAATGCACAGCTCGGCAGAGCGACCAGCTTCAGCCGATCAGCGAAGTTGCCGCCGAAGGCATCGGAGAATCCGGAGTAGTCCAGCGCGACCTGCGCTGGTGCCCCGGTCTTCGCGCCATCAGCCCGCACCAGCGTCATCGCCACAGCGCTGGCCCCGGCACTGGATGCCGTCGAATGATCAGCGATCGCCACTGTGACCTTCGGTGCTGGAGTTGTGGCGGACGAGCGCGCAGCACCAGGCTGCCCTGCTGGGGCTGCCGCGATACTGACAGGCGTCCCCGGTACGGGAATCAAGGACCCTGTCTGACCGGCTCCCCCAGCCGGGGACCCGGCATCAAGGTGGGCCGATGCCGACGACAGATCGACCACGACCGAGGCGGCCTTCGGCCAAACCGTCGGTGGGACCGTGTACCCCGCCATCGGCTGAACCGCGGCAGCAGAATGAACCGTATTGCGGCTCACAGCAGCGATGGACGGCATCTTCGTCACTGGCCGTGGCTGCCACACCTTCGGGTTGTGCGGCCCGTGGGCCGCCCCGATCGCTGCTGGGCCGGACACCACAGCCAGTCCCATGGAACCGATCGCTACACACGCTGCGAGATAGCGCAGCCGCCGCTGCACAGCGCGGGAACTGTTCGACGAACCCCATGCCCCCACCAGGCACCCCCTGAGATGATCAAATCGTGCCAAAGCACCGCCTAAAGCGATCAAGGCGGCGCGAGGGACGATAGCCAGACTCGAACAGATCGTCCACATACGGACCTTGACTCAACGCCCGTTTATAACGATTCAGCTCAACCATTTGGCTACCTAGCGTCATATCAGTGTTCTGATACAGGTCGGTTTCGACTGGTTTAGACCACCGAGATCATCTCGCAGCGTGAATCTGTCACTGTCATCTATAACGATTTCGACAGCGTAGATCGGTTGTCGACCCTTGATCCGCCCCGTAGGTTGCGCACGCGCGCACGCTGGCGCGCGTTCAGCGCCGAGGAGGACCGTTGATGGAACCACTGTCACGCACGCGCAGAAGAGCCAGGAGGCTGACACAACCGGCTTTCATCTGCATCGCTAGCATCAGTCTCTTGTTATCTGCGGCAAGCACGGCCGCGGCCGCCGTCCCCGCCGCAGGCAGACCCACCCCTGCACCGCCGAAGCACACAGCCAGCGGCCATGTCAAGCAAGGATCAGTAACACCGCACGCCACGGCGACGGGAGCAAACCCGCCCACGTTTCAGTCCGCTGTCTTCCCTGGGATCGGCCAGCATCTGTCGTCCTATCCGCAGACCGGCACCGCCGGAACCATCACGGTCAGCGCGACCGCGGCGACCACGCCGATCGACCATTTCCTCTGGGCACTCAACGCCACCGCCAACGACGCAGGCACCGGAAACTGCACCAACCTCACGGACGCCGCCTGCGGCACCGCCGCAGCGACCGGCGGCTTGAACGCCACCGCGACGATCAGCCTGGCTACCGGTACCGGCGACGGCGAACGCTGGGGCACCAACACCCTCTACGCAGCCGCCGTCGACAGCGCCGGCAACATCTCGCCGTACGCCCGCTATGACTTCTTCCTGGCGCAGGCCTTCACGCCGGTATCCTTCGGCAACGTCACCGGCGACGGCATCCCCAACCTGATGGGGGTGGACGCCAGCGGCAACCTGGTCGTATACCCAGCCAACCTGGACCCGGCAGGATCCGTCAACGCGATCCAAGCCGCCACGGCCACGGCCGCCCCCAACGGCAAGAGCTGGGCCAGCGCTCTGTTCACACACCGCGGCTCCGAACGGGTCCAGCCCACCGACGACCTGTTCGCCTGGGACGCCGACAGCGGCGGAAACGGCCACCTCTACTACTACCTCAACTCCCAGATCGCGTCCGCGACCACTCAGCCCGGCTATCAACCGCCGCTGACTCCCGACCAGTTCAGCCAGACCCAAAGGGTCACAATCACCCGCCCGACCTGTACCCCCTCCATCCAAACCGGCCTGTGCGCCGGCTACGACTCGACGTGGAACAGCGTCAAGCAAGTCATCGCACTCGGCCCGACCAACGGCGGCTGCACTATCACCGCCCCCACCACCGCATGTAAAACCAGCCTGATCACGGTAGAGAAGGACGGGACCGACGCCACCCGAGTCTGGCTGTTCTCCCCCGCAGGCAGCGGACAGCTCCGCAACCCGATCCTGCTATCCACCTCCACCCCAGACTGGGACTGGTCCACCGTCCAAGTCATCGCACCGGGCAACGCCACCGGACACCCCGGCGGTCCCGGCGGACTATCCGACCTGTGGGCCAAGGCCCCCGACGGCACACTGTGGCAATTCGCCAACCACTCCGACACCGGCACCCTGGGCTCCGGACTCGCAGACCTCACCGCCCGCCAACAACTCGGCTCCACCGGCGAATTCAGCCACTACACATGGATCTCCTCAGCCGGCGACCTCAACGGCGACAGCCACCCAGACCTGTGGGCCATGACCCCCGACGGCCAGATCAACGTGATCAACGGCCCCATCGGCACCGCACTCGGAGCCCAAACCCTGACCAGCGCTACCGCTGTCGGCTGGAACAGCACCTCCGGCACCACCAAACTGCAAGGCCAAGCCGCCAACACGATCGCCGGACAGGTCCTCTCCAGCATCACCGGCGGCCCCAGCGGACAACGCTGCCTCGACGACCTCCAAGGATCGCTCACCCCGGCGACCGCGGTCATCGAACTGTGGGACTGCAACGCCACCTGGCCCCAACAATGGTCCTTCGCCGCAGACGGCACCATCCAGCTCATGGGCTCAGCACCCGCCACTCCACCCAACCTGTGCCTGGATACCGGCGGCCAGCTGGCACAGGGCACGAAGATCACCCTGAACTCGTGCGGCGGCGCCACTGACGGCTTTCAGACCTGGCGCCTCCTGCCCTCTCCATCCGCCGCCAGCAAATACTGGATCTTCAACCCGGCCTCGGGGCTCTGCCTGGAGGACACTCAAGCATCCACGACCAACGGCAACCCACTGCAACTCGACCAGTGTCTCGACAATGCAGCACAGCAATGGGCACTACCCACCGGGACCAACGAAACCCAGACCGCAGAAGCCGAATCGATGACGGGCACGGCAGAAAACGGCACCATGCAGATCCAAACCAGCTGCTGCGGCGTCAACTGGTCCAACGGGGCGCAAGAATTCTTCACCAGTACCGTCAGCGACGCGTCCCTGACACTCAACTACTACGTTGCCAACGCAGGTGACTACCAAGTCGCTCCAATCTTGACCATGGCCCCGGACTACGGTGAATTCGACCTCGTGGTGGATGGCCAACAGCTAGGGCGCGAATACGACAGCTTCCAGGCATCCGGAGTATCCGCCAAGGTGGTCGACCTCGGAGCATTCACGCTAGCCGCCGGTACACACACCTTCTTGTTCCACGTCAATCTTACGAACCCGGCCTCAACTGGAAATCGATACAACCTCGGTGTGGACGCACTCAACCTCATCCCGATCACAGGCTTCGGCCCGACCGCAGGACTAAGCCTAAGTCCCACCAGTGGTGTCACACCTTTAACCATAACGGCAGACGCTTCGTCTTCCTATGGCGGTAACGGCAGGCTCGCCAGCTACACCTTCGACTTCGGCGACGGAACAGCCGCCGTCACAACAACCACCCCGACCGCCACCCACGTCTACGGGACCGCAGGCACCTATAGCGTAAAAGCCACTGCTACCGACTTCGAAGGTAACCCGGGCAGCACAACAACACTAGTCACGCTCACTGGCGGCCCCACCGGATGGTGGAAACTAGCCGACGGCGCCGGCAGCACCGCCGCAGACTCCAGCCCACCCGGCAACCACCCAGCCACGCTGTCAACGTCCGGAGTGTCTTGGGGAACCAGCTACGCCACCTTCGCAGGAACCGGCGGAACCATCAGCACCACCGGGCCAGTCCTCGACACCACCAAATCGTTCACGATAGCCGCCTGGGTGAACGCCGCGTCCCTTGGCACAGGCACCCAAACCGTCCTGGTCCAACAGGCCGGCACCGCCTCCGGCTTCTACCTGGAATACAACGGCTCCACCTGGCAGTTCGCCCGCGCCCTTTCCGACACGACCAACTCCTCCACCGCTAGCATCGCCGCCGGCTCGCCAGCGGTCGCAGGCGTTTGGGCTCAGCTGATCGGCACCTACGACGCATCGGCTGGCACGATGACGTTCTACGTCAACGGACAACAGGTAGGTACCGCGACCGATACCAGCCCCATCGCCTCCACCGGGCCACTGGTCATCGGACAAGGCTTCTACAACGGCACCCCTGACAACTTTTTCAGCGGCTCCGTCGCCGACGTTCGCACCTACCCGAAAGCCTTCGACCAGACCCTGGCAAACTGGCTCTACACCAGCTCTGGATTCACCACTCCGCCGATAGCTGCACTTTCAACCCCGGCATCTACGACAGCGGGCGCGAGTATCACTGCCGATGCGTCAAACACAGCACCAGGCGCACCGCCCATCACCGGCTACGTCTTCGACTTCGGCGACGGCACAGTCCTGCCATCTCAAACCGCCGCGACAGCTACCCACATCTACAACACCCCCGGCACATACACAATCAAAGTGACCGCAAGCAACGCCACCGGCTCCTCCACCACAACTAGCAACATCACCGTCACCAACGGACCTGCCAGCCACCGGAAACTCAACGGCAACAACGTGGCAACGGCTCAAAACTCGGCGGGAGCCAACACAGCCAGCCCCTCCTACGCCGCAGCAACCTGGCCGACATACCACAGCGCCGCGGCATTCAATGAAGGCTCAGGCCTCGGCAATCTCTAGGCCAACGCCTCCATCATGATCCCGGACAACACAAGATCTTCTACAGCATCGAGCTGAGCCCGGATCGACCCGAACTCGCCCTCCGGCGTTGGCTCCGTCTTCGGCGAAGACGGAGCCAACGCCGGAGCCTTCATAACCGACTACAAACACCGCACGCTCCGCCAGGAGCCTGACCGTGTCCCGAGCCGACGTAGCCAGCGGCGCCTAGGGACCGACGCCATCCCCCTCAGCCGCGACAAAACCTTGCAAGCCGTGGGCAGCCTCGGGAACCAATCAGCAGATTTCGAGCAAGAAGCTCTTGATCCGCGGGTTCGGGGTTCGATCTGGAGCAGGTCCGGATACCCGGACCGGGTGTACGCCGACCATAGCGATAACCACGACAAGTACCGGCGCCAGGTCCGGCGCCGCGCTCGGCGCACCAGGCCGCCCAGCGGCCGACAGTTGACGTAGCCGACACGCCGCATTGCGCGGCGACGTCGCCGCGAGTGTGGCCCTGCCCACGTAGCAGCACCATCCGTGCCCGCGCCGCGATAGCACGGGGCGTGTCGGATGCAGCCGGCAGCGCGCGAAGCTCCGCTTGTTGCTTCGAGGGCTGCTCCACCCCGCACACTGAAGATCCACCATCCTGAAGTGGCTGTTCAGAGTGCTGGCATGGCGTGGTTTGTGGGTGCTCGTGCTGGTCGTGGGCGGCTGTCCGTGGTCTCGATCGTTCCGCCGTTCCGCCGTTCCGCCGTTTCGGGGTCGCGGGGCGTGGTGCTGTTTCTACGCTCGGTCGTATGACGGATTCCGTGATGCTGGGCCGGATCGCCGCTCGGCGTGCCGAGCTGGATCTCCTGGAAGAGGAGCTGGCCAAGCGGCTGGCCGACGTGCGCGTCGAGCGCGACGAACTTGTGGTGGCTGAGCGCGTCGTGCAGCGGATCAGCGAGCAGGGTTTCGGTGAGTACTTGTCGCCGGCGCCCGCGCCGCCGGAGGCGCAAGTGGGCGGCCGGTCGGTGCTGCTGATCCCGGCCCGTGTCGGCAGCCTCGACGCCGAGGCGCTGCCGCCGGACTACCAGCGGATCTTGGCTATCGTGCGCGATGCGGCCGGGCCGGTGAAGGTCAAGGAGGTCGGCGCCAAGCTCGGTCTGCCGGTTCAGGTGCGCGGCAAGTTGGAGCCGCTGCGCGGGAAGATGACCAAGCTCGCCGATCGCGGCTGGCTGCGCAAACTCGGTGACGGCCGGTTCACGATCGCCTTCTGAGCATCCCCTACCGCTATCGGGTCCGCCGTGGACAACGAAACACACACTGACCTGGATAGAAGACGTGGATACGGCCCGCCAGACATTCATGCCCCGGGCGTCGGAAGGTGCTGGGGCCAGCGGGATGGCGTCCCGCATAGCAGTGATCATGCGGCCTCTGATTTCATCCCACAGTGGGACGGCGATCGGAGCCACGGGTAAGGGGCGTCCCCGGTACTCATCGACGTTGTGTGACGAACACCAACGAACAGCCCAGGGACGCCGTCTCCCTTGTCCACTCCTGCCGCCTGTCGCTGTCCACGACGACCTTGAACCACGTCGCCGACCTGCTGCCCGCCCATCTGAAGGCGATCGGCTCCCGCTGGCGGTCCCTACCGGCAGGCCGGATCGCGCTGCTCGTACTGGCGGTGCTGCGCCACGACCAGCGCGCCGCCGACCTGGCCGGCGGCAACGGCATCTCGGCGACCACGATGCGCCGCTGGATCAACGAGGTGATCGGCCTGCTCGCGGCCAGAGCCCCGCGTCTGGACCACGCCCTGGCCAAGATCGCGAAACGCGGCGGCGAGGTCGTGCTGATCGACGGCACCCTCATCCCCACCCGCCGCCGCACCGGGAAGGCGAACAGACCGAACTACTCGGGCAAGCACCACCGTCACGCCCCTGCACTTCCTCGCACTCACCGACGAGAGGGGACGGCTCATCTGGATCTCCGCCGCCAGACCCGGCCGCACCCACGACGCCACCGCCGCCCGCCACGACCACATCGTCGCCCACCTGAAGGCCGCCGGCCTCGGCGCCCCGGCCGACCTCGGCTTCTACGGCGTGGACAAGCCGGCCGACCCTGACGACCTGGTCATCGTCACCGGCTACAAGGCCACCCGCTACCGCAAACTCACCACCGGTCAAAAAACCGCCAACAAGGTGATCGCCGCCGGACGCGCCCCCGCCGAGCACGGCTTCACCCACCTCAAAAACTGGCGCGTCCTCACGAAACTGCGCACCGATCCCACCCGCGCCACCAGCCTGCTCCGCGCCCTGCTTGTCCTGACGAACCTCGAAGTCGACCGGTGACGGACGATCAAGACCCCAGACAGCCGCGCACGACCAGCACAAGCACCAACGAACCCTGACACACCAGTATCCCGACCAAGCGATTCAGGATGGCAGCCTCTCATTGAACGCTGAGCGTCCGCCTACTGCGGACCCGGCGCTGATCCGAGCGCTGCCGATGGAACAGATCAACCTGGCAAAGCTGGATCACGAACTCCGTTTCAAGCTGTTCAGGCTGTTCCGCCTTGAGGTCCGCTACAACAAGCTCAGCAACCGTGCCCACTGCACGATCACCCAGGGAGCGGCTCGAGGCCACTCCGCCACGCCACCTCTGGCAGCCGCCGCCGGAGCCCGACTCGCCCTAACGGTCACGGCCCCGCCCTCCGATCAGGACGAGGCCGCTTAACCGCACAGGTCGCCGAGCTGCTGCCGCTACTGGAATGCTAAGCCCGGAAGCTGCCGCCACCGGTGATATGCGTGCCGCAGCCGGCGGGGAGGACACCGTTACCGCCGATCGGCAGCGTGACGGGGATGGCGCAGAAGGGGTCAGCGAAGACCTGGATGTCACTACTGGTTTCGTTGTCCAGCACATGCGCGAGCGTGGGCAGTTGCTGGCAGCCCTGCGGGTTCGTGTAGACCGTCAGCGGCTGGAGCTCGGTCGAGAAGACCACGACGCTGCCAGTGGCAGCCTGGGCGGGTGCGGTGGCAACCCCGATGAGGGTGGCGGCCGCGATGAACACGGTGATGGAGACGCGACGAATAAGGGGATTGATACATAAGGTCGGTTAGCGAATGCAAGCTGCTACCACAAGGATCAGCCACATGGACCAGGCGCTCCCTGAGGTGGAACCGCGGCAGGCTGCTTGAGCTCCGAGAGCGTACTGCTGACGTCGAACGCCGTCAGCAGCGGCCGGGGCCGGGGCCGACAGCGCGAGGCAGACTTGAACTTCCCGCAGCCGGTGGACAGCCAACGCGTTCGGTCTGAGCAGTCACCTCGTCTACTTCTCCGGTGGCTTCGCCGTAGCCGCGCGCAGCCACGCCAGAGTGGCCGACACCAGGCATAGGCCGACGATCATCAGGGCCCAGAAGAACACCAGGAAGTCGGCCAGGGTGCCGACCGGCGGGGTGTTCGGCATGCCGTTGCGGATGCCGGGGATCGCGAACAGTGTGGCGGCCAGTGAGGCCAGGGTGGTGAACTCGACCTTGTGCAGGTGGATGGCGCGCACGACCATCGCCACGTTCACCACGACCAGCAGGCCCAGGACGGTCATCAGGCCGAAGGCCATGATGAGCACCGAGGTGGAGCGGCCGGCGTCGACGTCCAGGATCACGTCGCCCACCGCGGAGGCCGGTGAGAAGCGTGGGACCAGCTTCCAGTCGTCGACCGAGGAGATCCAGGTGGTGGCGATCGGTACGGGGGCCCCGGCGGTGTCGTAGGCGCGGACGTCGAGGGTGAAGGTGTGGTGGTCCAGCGGGTAGTGCGCGGTCTCGCCGAGGGCGTCCAGGGTGACATCCTTGGTCGGGATCATCTGTCCCGCGGGGTTCTCCTGGGGCTTGGCGCCGCCGACGTCGTTGGTGACGATCGTGACCGGCCGGGCCAGGGTTCCGCGCGCGGCGCCGGCCCAGGAGCCTTTTGGGGGTGAATTTCAGGCGGAGCTTGTAGGAGTTCATGACCGGGTCGATGGTCAGCACGTTCACTTCCATCTGCAGCCGGTCCGCGGCCGCTCCTCCGGCCGGCGGGAACGTCTCCCGCTGTGCCCCGCCGGAGTGCACGAAGCTGGTGATGACGACCACGTACAGCGCGGTCAGCGCCGCCAGCCCCGCGATCGCGAACGGCAGCCAGCTCCGCGGGGGCTTGCCTGTGTTCTGCTGTTCCACGACCGTCCCGTGTCCGTCGTCTCCGCCAGGAAGCCGCAGCGCACGGCCATGATCACATTAAGCGGGCGGGTGGAGGTCCACGCGGCGGCGGTTTTGCGGAGTCGGACAGGTTCACCCGATCGAGTGAACGCGTCGCAGTACCCTTCGTAACCCCCTCACCAGGGGATCGTTGACCGGACATGAGAACGATCTTGACGCTCGGGGCCCTGTCGACTATCGCCGGGCTCGCGGCCGCCTCGCCCGCGCAGGCGGACAACGACAGCAACTTCGGCGGAGGCGTGAACGCCGCGAACAACTGGAACTTCACCGCCGCCGCCGTGTGTCTGCAAGAGGTGGCCGTGGTCCCCGTCCTCGGCGACTACGTCAGCGACCACGTCAACAACTGCTCGAACGGAAACGTGATCGGGCTGGTGAAGACCCTGGAGCAGGCCTCCTAGCCCGGCACCCCCGCGCCGGCCGGATCCATCACCCGGCGGGCGTGGTCCTCGGCGAAAGTTCCAGCGGCATGATCGGCGCGCCCACTCCTTCCGGTGATCCGGAAGCGTTCGCCGCATTCGACCGCTATCGGTGAGAAAAGACCGATATGGGTGGGCACGCGACAACGGAGCCCACCACGCCGAGGAACAGCAGCGCGGGAGGGACCATGCCCAAATTCATGATCGTCGGGGACTCCATCACCGAAGGCAGCACAGGTGACTACACCTGGCGCTACCGCCTGTGGAAGCACCTGAAAGCCAACGAAGTCTCCGAGGCACACTTCGTCGGGCCACGCCAAGGGCTCGACGACCTCACCCAGGCCCAGGCGAACGAGGACAGCGAGCAATACGCCGACCCCGACTTCGACACCCACCACTTGGCCCTGTGGGGACAACCGTTCACGGCAGTCATGGAAGGCATCGGGAACTACGTCAGCGACTGCGACCCCGACGTCGTGGTCACCCTACTGGGGATCAACGACTTCGCCTGGTACGGCGAAACCGCCTTCCAAGTCGAACAGGACGTCCGGATCTACATCGCCGAAGCCCGACGGAAGAAGGCCAACCTGGGCTTCGTCTTCGGCCGGGTCCTCCCCACCCAGCGCGGCGCCCAGGACGCGGAATTCGCGACCCGGGTCAACGACTTCAACACCCGGCTGGAATCCCTCGCCCAGGAACTGAGCCTGCCGTTCTCCCCGGTCGTGGTGGCCCAGGACGACGATGGCTTCGACCCCGCACTCCACACCTGGGACGGCACCCACCCCAACAGCCACGGCGAGATCCGCATCGCCGCCGCCTTCGCCGATGCCCTGGCCGGCAAATTCGGCCTGGGATCGCCCTACCCCCGACCGCTGCCCGAAGTCACCGACGTGACGAAGAACATCTGACCCCGGCACAGCAGATCAAGCACGGACTCGGCCCCCTGCTCAGCCTTGCAGCCACGTCGGCAACCCACGATGAGCACGGGGCCGGGTTCAAGCCCCTCAGGAGGGCTGTATCAGTTGTCGTTGATGCTCTCGGAGGTGTGAGACAGCCGAGACGAAGAGGAAGACACATCGGCCGTGGGAGGCCGACGACGGCTATGGAAGCGGATCGAGCCGCTGCTGCCCCAGGTCGAGCGTAATCCCGGATACCCAGGCCGCCCGCACGGTCCCCCGCAAACGCCTGAACCTGCGCGGCGTCGCCCCGACGGCCCTCGACCAAGAACGCACGGTGGTCGAAGTCACGGTCATAGTAAAGGGCGGCCACCTGTATGGAATGCGCTACCGCCGGACTTTGTGGCCGGGACGGACTGATCTGGCCCGACACCACGAGATGAAGATCATTATCGGTCACCGATCGGCTACGGTACGTGTGCAAAGCCCATCTGACAAGGGGAAACACATGCACCGTACGTTCAAAGCCGCCATCGGCGCACTCGCCTCCGTGGCGATGATCGCACTTACTTCCGCACCGGCGTACGCCGTCTCGACCGCGCCCGCCAAGGACAGCGCCCCGGCCTACTTCGTCATGACCGACTACACCCGCAATGAGTTCGTGGTGAAGCTGGACAAGCCCGCGGACATCGAGCACGCGCGGGAACTGCTGTCAGGCCAGACCACTGACCGGCCACACATTCTCGGGCGTATCAAGCACAACACAGCGTCGTACAACCCTCGTTGGAGCTACCACCTCGCCCCGGAGACCATCGGATTCTTCGATGTCGCCATCGAGGTCTGCGACGCCACGATTCCCTACGTCGAGGACTACCTCGACGAGGCCGGCGGCGCCTTCCTTCCCGGGAACGTCTGGTGCGACTGGTCTTCGCGCCTGGTCAGGGAAGTCCCGGCACCTCAGTAGGAGCCGGCTAAGGACTCGTATCAAAAATGGGCGTGGAGTCGTCGCCAGCAGATGATGGCGCAGCCCAGGGTGAGGAAGGCCTCGTGGATGCCGTCGCGGATCTCCCAGCGGATGCGCGGGATGCGCAGGCGTCGGAACCAGTGGAGCAGTGCGATCGTGCCTTCGATGACCCATCGGTACACGCCCACGCCTGAGCCGTGTTCGGTGCCGCGCCGGGCGATGTGCGGGGTGATCTGCAGGGCACAGACGCGGTCGCGGTCGCGGTAGCTCTCGTGGTCGTAGCCTCGACCGGCATACAGGTGCCGGTGGTGACCACGGCCAGCGGGAGGCCGTACGCCTCGACGATCAGGTAGTGCTTGCTACCGGTCTTACCCCGGTCCACCCGGGACGGGCCGGTAGCCGGCCCGCCCTTCATGGCCCGCAGGTGGCTGGAATCGACGGCGGCGCGGGTAAAGTCCAGCAGTCCCGCGCCGCGCAACTCGGTCATCAGCAACTCGTGCAGCCGCTGCCACACCCCGGTCTCGTTCCAGTCCCGCAGCCTGCGCCGGCAGGTCATTCCCTTTGCGGGGATGGGCGAGGGCTCGTCGCTGACCGGACCTCGAGCACAGGGCTTCCGGTCATTTGAACGCATAGGGGATTGAGCGATGCTCCTCGACGACTCCGTCCGTCCGGCTGCTGTTCCGTCGGTACCGGTGACGTCGTCCTTGGTCCAGATCTCGCTCGCGGACGAGCTCACTCCCGCCATCCTGGAAAAGGCTGCCCTGCCGGTCGATTTCGCCGTCGATGACAAGGTGCGCAGGCGGGTTGCCGAATGCCACGAGTACACGACCCTGGCGATGGGCGATGGCCGGGCGGTGTACGGCACGACCACCGGCTTCGGACCACTGGTCGCATTCCCGGGTCGTGCCGAGTACGCCGATCAATGCGACAACGCGATCAACCATCTGATCGCCGGGCATGGGGAAGACCTGTCACCCGCCGTCGCCCGTGCCGCGCTCACCGCGCGCCTGTGGTCTCTGTGCCAAGGGCGCTCCGGCGTATCGCCCTAGGTCATCGGCGCCCTGTGCGCCGCTCTGCGTACTTCGTTCGCGCCCGCGATCCCGATGTACGGCTCCGTCGGCGCAAGCGGTGATCTCATTCCACTGGCTTACGCCGCCCGATCCCTGCGCGGCGTGGGCTATGCCTATCTCAACGGCGAACGGCTCCCCGCCGGCGTAGCCCTCCAGCGGGCCGGGCTCTCTCCCCCTGAAACTCGACGGGCGGGATGCGCTCGCCCTGGTCAACGGCACCTCGGTCACGGCTGCCGCGGCCGCACTGGCCCTGGCCCGGCTACGCCGCTCGTATGACAGTGCCCTCACTCTCAGCGCCTGTCTGACCGACCTGCTCGGTGCGGCGCCCGCCTTCCTCGCCCCGCAGCTGCTCGCGTCCACGACAGTCGAGGCCAAAACCGTGTACATCGGCTCGCAAAACAACCACGGCTCGGGGACCTTCGTCGGTGGCGACAACTACGGCGGCATTCACACTGCGGCTGACAAGCCGTGATATCCACGTCCTTCTCCGAGGACGACCCGCCGCCCGAGCAGAACAACCACGGCTCCGGGACGTTCATCGGCCGCGACAATTATGGGCCCATCCAGGCGGTCGATGCCAAGACCAAGGAGCTGCTTGCCAAGATTCTCGTTGAGGCTCCCGCACTGGGCAAGCTCCTGGAGCGGGCGCTTCGTGAGGGGGTGATCTCGCCGGATATAGCATCCGCGATTTCTTATGCGGCCCACAGCATCAACGAGGACGTCGCGGCGTCGCTGTACGTGGCGAGTCGACGCATCAACGAGGACGTCGCTGACTCGTAGTCGAACGGAGCCCTCTCCAGATCGACTCCAAGCTCGTGAAGCGCCGGATCCATAATACCGACGGAGAGAAGAGCGGACATCACAGGCACGACAAGATCGGGTGCATTATCCGCCATATTGAGCATTCGCTTGTTATGGCGTGCGATTAGCGCGTCGATGACGTGCCGCTTATCGAGTCGAGCCAGTGCCTCGTACTCCGCGAGAGAGGAACCGTGCCGAAAGGCTCGCTGTTGAGCTCGACGCGCCCCTCGCGCTAGCCTTCGTTCTTCTTCTTGCTGAGATCCGGGCAACTCACGCAGCTTTCGCCTACGCTGGCTCGCTCTCCCCATGCGATTCCTCCTCCGCACTATGGCATCCGTATCATGCCACTGCGCCGGGCGTCTGGCACCGATTTATTTGCGGGGTCGCAAACTGAGCCGACCAGGGAAAGTACAGCTATATGATCTAGCGTTTTTGCGGATGGGCATACCTTGGTGATCGGGTTGGGCACCTATCGGCTCCGCCACAGGCCCGCTGGAACCGCCCCAGCAGAGCGGCGGGCCGCTCGGCGGCTACGGGCGCCCGGCCTCGTGACGCTGGAAGGGCTGTCCGCGTCATCCGGCCACGACCCAGCGGTAGCCAGCCACGCTCGGCCGAGTGGTCTATCCGGGTTGACTGGACGCGGTGGATTCCTTCAAAAGCCAACGCACTGACCTGACGACTTATGGAATCGAATCGGCGGCGACACCGGGCAGATGATGACGTTCCTAGCCCGCGTTCAGGCTCGAGCCGACTCGACGCATCAGCCTGGCCGGCTAATGAACAGGGGATGGTTCATCCGGGTATGGGCTTATACCTCGGTCCGGCATGGGACAGGATCCTGAGTGCGGTCGGCGCGGTCATTCCGTCCTTGTCGGGGTTCCGAAAGCGCGAACTTGCCTTACTTGACGAAGGCGAGCAGGCGGTCTGCGAAATGTGAGAGCGGCTCGGGCTGACCTTCACGCTGGTAGATCCGGTCGAGCGCAGCTTCTACATTCACGTCGGCGACCCAGCGCTGACAGACTCTACGCGGGTCAGGGCGGCGGTAACCTGCCGCTCCTTCGCGCCGTGCATCAACGACGATCCGATCCAGAACCGCGCCCATAGAGCAGGCTGTCGCGAGACAAGCCCTATCCACCGTTCATCCACAGCTCATCCACAGACCGAGGCACAGGCTGTCTCGGTCTGTCATACCGTGACTCACCATGGTGGGCATGAAAATGGCCCTTCACACAGGTGAAGGGCCTAAAGTGCCTGTCGAACGTATGTGCCCCCGGAGGGGTTCCGTCAGGATGGGCACAGCGTTTACCAGCCATCGAGCTCACAGCTGATGATTACAGGAACGATCCTTCTCTGACTTCCAAAGCGTTAGCCGAGAGAGGCGGCAATGCCGGTCTGGTCAGCCGCGTTCGTGCGGGTGCCGCCCAGACGAGGCACGCCTTGGACAGACTGGGCACCGGACTGGTGACCACGCTCACCGTGAGGAGACGTCCGCGCAATCGACCATCAACCGTTAGTGCCGGTGGCTTGAGCCGTGGCTGCGCAGCCCGCACTGCGCGATCACCATTCCTATGCCAGCTACCGAATGTCAGTAGTCCTTCCAGCCGAAGCCCTTCTTCTCGCTCTTGCGACCGTGGTAGACCAGCAGCCAGAAGAACAACCGCGAGCGGCGGCCGGGCCGATAGGGGCTCATCGAAGTTGTCCGTGACGACCGCTCGTCCGAGTGCTGAGGTGTCCGCGTGAGCGGCGGGTCGTGGTGCAACGGGCGCGGAGTCGCTGGTTGGCGGGGTTGCGGTAGCCGAAGGCAGCGCGGGCGTCGGTCTTGATCACCCGGTTAGTGCCCTCCGAGCCGGCGTTGTTCATGCCGGTCCGGATCGCGGCCTCGATCTGAGGCCACCACGTCTCGACCGTCGTGGCCAGGCGTTCCATCTCGACCAGCCCAGACTCGGCGCAGGCCGCATAGAACCGGAACAATTTGTCGGCGATGGTCGTGCGATCGGGGTCGGTATGTGTGAGTGAGAGCAAGTCCATGAGGTCTTCCTTGCAGTTCCGGCCGCAAGGATCGGTGCGCCGATCTTCTGCGGCAGGTTCTCCAGGTCCTCGACCATCGGGTCGAGCTGGTTGGCGTGCATCCGCGCCGCCGAGCGGGTCAGCCGATTGCACAGTTCCCATTCGCGGTTTCCCTTGCGGCCCCGGCGGCCACGTTGCTGGACGGTGACACGGCGCCGGACCCCGGTGAGCGCTGCATTGGCCAGCTGCGCGACGTGGAACCGGTCCACCACCAGCGTGGCGTTCGGCAGTGAGGCACGGACAACGGCTTTGAAGATGGTGCACATGTCGATCGCGACGAACGCGACCGCGTCGCGCCACGCCGGGCTCTTGGGCGTCGATCCACGCCGAGACGGACGCGGCGGTGCGGCCCTCAACCTGCCCGAGCAGCCCCGCCCCGCCGCGCAGGTCCACAAAGCCGACGTGCCACCGGTCGGCCACAACCTCCCAGCCGTCTTCTGCCTCGTTCAGCCGGTACTTCGCTCTCCCGCGCCGGGTCTCATCGATCCCGAGACACTCCGCCTCCGGCGTCACCTCCGGGAGCACGGCTGCAGCGTGCTCGACGAATGCAGCCTGCACGACCGGCCAGGACACCTCATGGTCACGCGCGGCCTGAAGTACGGTCCGCCCCGGGTCAGCGACCGCCACCCCAGCTGAAGCGCGCAGCCTGCCCGTCAGGCGGGACCGCGGCGGGATCTGCGGCAACGACTCGGTGAACGTCCGCCGCGGGCAACCGGGGTTCTGGCACTTCCACCGCCGCTTGGTCCACGTCAGCGCCGTGCGACGGCCGGCCACTGGCAGATCCCGGGGCCTGGTGCGTACCCAGCCGTGCGGATTCTCCGACCGGACGCCGCAGCCGGGACAGCAGTTGGCCTGCTCATCGACAGTCACCAGCGCCAGCATCGGGTTGTCATCCGCATCGAGCTCGACACCGATGACCTCCACCCCTGCCAGCCCGAGCAAGCGCGTCGTATCGTTCACCAAGCCCGTGGCCTTCCGTCGATCCGGCAAGTCTCAGCAACTCGAATGATCACGGAACGTCACGGGCCTCAATCAATCGTCTATACGCTGATCCACGCCTTCGTTGACACCATGATGAAGCCCTCGGTCCACTCGTCCTGATCTAGGAGCTCACGAGCTGCTTCTTCCGGATCCGTGGCTGCGACTACATACTCGTGCCATGCACATCGGGGGTCACCCACAGATCGCGCTCAAAGGTGCCGTTTGGGTTGGCGCGGTGATCACGGCCCCACTGCTACTCGTTGTCGGTGGCCCCGCCTATGAGCACTTCATGCGCTACCTGTGCCGTGGCGGACGAGGCCCTATCGACAAGCGGGCGGGCTGGGTGCACCCAGCCTACTGGGTGGTGATGAACCCTCTTGTGCGGGTCCTGACATGGCCCACGCGTAGTGACGGACCCCTTCGGAGCCGAGCCGGCCGTTGAAGCAGGGGTTGGAGAAGGTCTCTACTTGCTCAAGTACACAGTCATGGCGCAACGCTAGTGCCAACGTCACGACCAAGTTCGATGAGCCCCGATAGGAGGTCGGGCCAGCGTCCTTCCCCCGGCCCGAGCCACGCCCGAAACCCGTGACGATCGGCGTCTGCCCGCGCCTGCCCCAGGTCTTGGCCTGCGGCGCAGGACGCACCCGGACTCGTCCTCGAAGAGGATCCACGCCCCCGAGGCCACAGCCGTCTTTCCACGTGCGGCCACACCTCCCCCTACCACAGCTCAATCACCGCCTCGTCGCCTTCAGCAGCGCGGCGAGCCAGAGACTGCCAGGACCAGCCGTTACAGCGCATCACCCCCACACGCCACGGATCGTGTAGGACGTGTGAAACCCGCGACCGTTCACCGTCTTGACCCTGGCCAACGTCCAGCGCTGGTCGGCCCAGCCGTGCGCGGTCAGCCCATTCGTAACTCGTCCTCCAGGACCTGGAACTGCGCCGAACCCACCTTCAGCATCGAGGCCGGCCCCTTGGATACAAGCCCTGCTTACCATCGGCTTCCTAGGCCACGCGCCAACGCTCGATGGACCTCGCCGAGACCCGCGGCATCTTGGCCACAGCCTTGTTATCGTCACCGGTCTCGAAGAAGTCGATCGCGGACAGCCGGACCTGCTCGCGTAACTCGCGTTGCTTGGCGGGCAGACCTCCACCTTGCGGACACCTCACGGCCACGACATACCGCAAGGATCACGACCTGCCGGTACACGGCATCGCCCATTCAATGTCAGTAGTCGACCGCCAATACGAACGAGACGAATCGTCAAGAACGCCAGCGTGCAAAGTCAAATCAGAATTACCGAGGCCCAGGGAAATCCACGTCCACGCCGACCCGCAATCCGCCCTGTTAAAAAATAGGGCTAGACAACCGATCTCCGGTTTACTCCGTACCGAACAGCATCGATGAACTCATCGGGCGGACAGTAACCGTGAGTGTAAATATAGTGAACGATCATTAGCGGACAGCAGTAGTTGCCATCTTTCGAGTAGATGCGAATCTCGCCATTCCCGAAGGGTGTGAGCCTCGGGTCACCCGCCTTGGACGCCCTCCTCTTGACGGCCCTACGGCAGTACTGGCACTCATGCCAGCCGCGAGTCAGATTGGCTGGCTTACCCGCAAGAAGCGCCAATTCGTCCGTCACATCAGGAGGGCAGACCCCGATGGACATCCCCGTACGACGTCGACGGTGGATAAATGGCGATCCGGAATAGCCGATCCATCCAATATTCTTCATCGGAGACTGAGACCGGCCGTAGGAATACGGCGACAGGTCCACATAGATTGGCATATCAGTTACCTCCACTACGAACCGCGCACGCCGCCCAATGACAGGTCCCCATGTTGGACTGAAGCAGGTCAGACAGCTTGGTCGGGTCGGATACCGTCTTTGATCGCGAAAAAATAGTCAGCCCCTCTGGGGGGTAAAGAGTAAAGTTCGGCATCCTATCGCCTGGACCATACATCCTAACAAGCGGCGGCGCATCCGAAGCTCCTGCTTCAATCAAGAACGCAGACAGGTCGTCAATCGTCGCACCATTTTCAGTGTATACGGCGACCGAGGTACCATCCGGAACACGCGTCGTAGTATAGCGCCCGAAAATATTACTATTCCATGCGCCGTGCCCCGAGAATACAACCTCGCCGTCCGACCTACCGCCCTGGAATACCTCGGTTTGCCGGACGGGCAGCTCCGGGGTCGAGTCGCTGCGAGGGACCGCTTCAGAGTTCTCGCCACCGGGGGCGCAAATGGTGTCGGTGGCGCAGCCGATGCCTTCGAGCGCTGCCCCCCCCGGCTGCCACGCAGCCGGGGGTGGCTATCCCGAGGGTAATGCCTTCGCATTCGCTAAAGGCTGCGGCAACCGCAGCTCCGGCGACTGCTGCACTGCCCCACTGAAGCGCAGTGTCCCACCAGGATTTGTGCTTGGGAGGATCCGATACGCAGGGCGTAAGGGGGTAGGTGAAGTTGCTTGTAGAGCTGGTGGAGCCGCTCGTCGAGCCACCCGATGAGCCACCGGTGCCATTAGGGACTACCGGCCCCTCGCATCCATCCACACCGAACGTCGTACAAGAGCTCGTAGTCCCACTGGTCGCGGCTTCGTAGCTCGTCATGTTCCCGAACGAACCGTCATCGGTCGGGATCATCAGCCCAGTTGGGTCGCTGTGGTTGACGGGGTTGTCACCGGCGTAGGTGTAGCCACCCATTTGGTTAGGGTCGCTGTCTTCCAGAACGGGGTCGACAGAGACAAATCTGCCGGCTGTGGGGTCGTAGTTTCGGGCTCCCAAGAGATCGAGGCCGGTGCTGCCGTCAGCAGGTTTGTCGAGGAAGCCGTTCTCGTCGGGCCATGAGCCCGGCGTGGCTCCGCGAGCACGCCCGTAGATGTCATAGAAACGGCGAGTGACGCTCAGTGTGACCGCGTCGATCGATAGCTCGGCAGTGTTCTGGGGGTCCGCAAACTGGTAGGCGAAGGTATTAGCCGTTTCCGCGACAGTGACTCCGCCGGGTGCGGTGATGTGCCGGACTCCGGTGGCTGTGCCGCCGACAGGCAGGTGGATTTCCTGGCCGTCCAGGTACAGCACGGTCTCTGTGGCATCCCGTTGGATGAGCAGCGCCCCGGAGGCGTCGTAGAGGTAGGAGGCCTGTTGCTTGCCGGTGGCGACGTTTTTGACCTGGCTCAGGTGGCCTTCGGCGTCCCATGAGAGTGATTGGTTTGCGCCAGTTGCCAGGTGGCGCGTTGTCGTGTTGCCAGCGGCGTCGTAGGAGAAGGTGTCGGTGCCGTTGGTCTTGCCGGACAGGGTGGTGCTGGTGGACGAGTCAGGACCAGCGCCCGTGCCTCCGTTGTCGGTGCCGGTGTTGACGGTGCCCGACGGCAGGTACCCGTAGGTCCGCGTGGCGTCATTGGTGGCGTTACCGGTGATGTCGTGGTCGACTTCGGTGTCGCGGTCGCCGGTGACCTTATACGTGTAGCTCTGCCAGTAGGGCGCAGGACCGCCGATCTGGTTCTTCGCGGTAGCAGCGGTGGGCGCGGGGTTTGCGCATCCGCCGATGCCGGCGACCGTTGGCGACGCGGCCGTCGTCGTGGATCCGGTATCAGTCCACGCAGTGCTGATACGGCCCGCATAGTCGTAGCCGTAGCACTGCAGGTCGGTGGTAGTCCCGTCCTCAAGGTCCTTGGTCGATGTGATCCGGCCCGCCAGATCGTAGGTATAGCTGGTGACGTCGACGCTGGTGGAGCCGTTTTCCTTGTCAACCGTGTCGCTCAGCGGCCTGTTGGTCGCCGGGTCATAAGTCATCGTCTGCACGGTCTGCAGCGGCATGTCGCCCATGGTCACGCGCAGCGGATTGCCGTGGACGTCGTACTGGACGTTGCTGAGGTAGTCGCTGGCACCAGAGATGCGCAGCGGCTGACCCTGCTCGGTGAAAGCCGTCGTGACCTGCTCGGCTGCCAAGTCGGCGGCTGCTGGGAATTTGGTGGCCAGAGGCAGTTCGGTCGTGGGTGTGTAGTACAGGTTGGTGGTGTAACTGCCGGCCAGGGAGCCCTCTACACTCGGGATCGTGATGGTCGATCGGGTCGGCTTGTAGTCGGCGGTGTAGCCCGTCACGGCGCTGGTGTATTGGGCGCCCGCCTGACCGCCAACGTAGCGGGTCGAACCCGTGGGCTGGCCCTTGGCCACCGTGTCATAACTCCACGACGCCTGCAGTTGTGTCGGGTCTGTGATCGAGGTGCCTGTGTACTCGCCGGTCTTTCGGCCGAGCAAGTCATAGCTGTACGACAGGGCCTGCCCACGGCCATCGGTTGTGGCAGCCAGCTTGGAGTCAGCGTTGTATGCCTGTGTGCTTACACCGGTGTCGGGGTCTTGCAATTGGATCTGGCGACCACGCAGATCGTAGGTGTAGGCAGTGGTGTTCTTTCCGGTGGCGTCAGTGACAGTCGCTTTGAGACCGCCGGGTGTGTAAGTGCTGTTGATGACGTCTGCGTCGGCGGCGTTGCCAGTCGCGGTCGGCGTCTTGTAGCGCCAAGTGGAGACGGTACGACCGCGAGCATCGGTGAACGTGGAGGTCGGCGCGGAAGGCGTCGGCGGGGTGACGTCGGTCCTTTCCACACCGGGATAGGCGGTCGTGGTAGTCCACTGTGGGTTCGCGTAAGAGAAGAAAGTTGATGAGGTTGCGCGGCCCTGACCGTCGAAGGCGGTGACGGTCTGTCCGGCGATCGCGTTGTCGGCGCCGGCGAACAAAGCCGAAGACGGGGCTGTGGAGTTGTAGTAGGGGCTGGAGGTCTTCACCGTCCACCCGTGCGAGTCGTACATGGTGTCGGCGATGAGCCGACCACCTGAACCATCCGGGGAATCGGACTGCGTCTGACGTACCTCGCCAAAGCCGTCCAGGAGTTGATAGGAGTTGCCGTACGAGCCGTCCTCACGCAGCGTTTGCGTCTGAACCCATGACGACGTGGCGGATCCGCCCAGGCTGTAGATGAACTTCTGGTTCGGGGTGGTGGGGTTGGCTGCCTGCGTGTGCGTGGCCGACCACTGTGCTGTGGTGCGTCCCAGCGGGTCGTAAGCGACATTTGTGACGGCGCCATTGATGTCCACGACCTGGGTCGGCTGCTGACGGCCTGGGTCCAGCGTGGTCATGGTGGCCCAACCCATTGGGTTGGTGACGATCGTCACCGCCGGCAGTGACCCGGTCGCAGGATTGTAGGTCGTGGTTGTGGTCGCCCCCGACGGATGGGCTGCGTCGGTGGCATTGGGATCCGTTATCGATACCGTTCGGCCATAGCTGTCATAGGCGGTGGTTCCAGTCAGCACGTACTGCGGCACCGGCGGGTTGTCGGTGGTATAGCTGTTCAGAACCATCGTGCCGGTAGCTTCACCGAGCGCCTGGCCGCTGTTGTCCAGTGCCGGATCGAGCACCGACGTGTTGTTGTCATAGAGCGTGACCGCGTCTGAAACCGTATTCGCACTCGTCGGGGCGGTTCCACAAGGAGCTGCGATGGTGCGCGTCTCGGCGGTGTAGTCAAGCATCTGCGGGTTCGCAGCCGAGGACGCGTAAAACACATCGGTGCACAGCTCTGGGGTGGCTGACGTACCGTCGCCCTTGTCGTCTGTTTCGGTAAGGCGATTGCCGTGGTCGGGGTCATAGGTGGAGTCGACCTCTGCGGTCCGCCAAGTGCCGTTGGATAGGAGATCACGCGACAGAGTTTTGACCACGGCCTGCAGGCGAGCCCGTTGTTTCGGCAGCGGCGAGATCCTGGTATGCGTGGCAGTGGTCGTCAACGACGGCACACTGATCTTGTCGCTGTCTACGGCTCCGCCGGCGCCGGTAAAGACCTGAGTCTCCAACGTGAACCCGGCCAGCGCGTTGTCGTCTGTGTAGACGGCACCCTGGGAGTCACTGACAGTGACAGCCGGATCCTGACCTGCGGCGTTCGCGTCCTGGTCCATACCACGCAGGTACGTGGTCTGCGTCTTGGTTATGGGATCTGGGGCGGTGCCTGATTCTGTAATCACCTGGCCGAACCCTCGCCACTCGTCCCAGGTGCGCCGGGCAGGGTCGGTGAGTTCGGAGTCGTTGGAGTGCCAGGCCGCAGGGCCAAGGTAGGTATACGAGACTGTGCGGGTCGGGCTCTGGCCGAAATCGTCGGCGTTGCTGACGCGGGTGGCGACGTACTTGAAAAACCAATCCAGGATGGGGGTCGTCTGCCCGGTTGGTGTCCAGTATTGGGGAAAGCACAGGACGCCATTGGCGTCCGGTTTCGGCAGACCCCCGGTTGCCGACTGTGAACACGACCCGATGCTTGACGTTGTTGCGGCGTAGTTCGCAGTGATGGTCGACCCGGTCTCGTCAGCGACGGTCTGCAGGCGCCAGTGGTTCATCGGCGGCAGCCCCTGACCACCGACAGTCAACCCGGGGACACGGTTCGCCAGCAGTGTCCCGTAGAACACGACGTTAGGGGCATCCAGCGAGCCGCCGTCCAGGCCACGGTGACCTATCGACGCCAGCCACAGCGAAGGGGCGGTGCCATCGCCAGGGTCGGGGAACTGGTGGTTCAGTGTGTACAGATCAACCTGCTGGTAGGCCGATCCGACGAGGACTTGGGTCGTGATCGTGGACAGCATCTTCGTCGACCAGTACGTCGGCGAGTAGTTGGTGCAGTTGCCGCTCGACGTGCAGTTCTGGTCGTAGGGAACGTCCGGCCAGTTCGATGCGGTGGAGCTCGACAAGTTGGAGAATTGGCAGGTGGTCACGTCCTTGACGCACCGCTCGGTGCTGCCGAACACGATTTGCGCAGCGGGTTTGACGCCGGCCAACGCGTCAACCGTGCTCCAGCCGTAGGAGATGGTGTTCAACACGCCACCGCGGACGTACGACGTCGCCGTGCCGTTGCCGTTGTTTTGCCCGTAGCCGCGGTTGTAGTAGTTGGCTTCCGGTGTATACGTAAACTGGGTCAGGTTGCCGCGAGGGTCCACGATGGCGTCGAGGTTGAAACGCCAACCCATTTGGCACCACGAGCCCTGACCGTCAGAGGCTGTGTGGCAAGGATCGCCCGAGTTCGGCGCGTACACCGGTTCGGTGTACACCGAGTTCGTCGCAGCGTCGGTGTTGTTCCCACCCGGCAGATGCCCGAGACCGAAGTAGTACTTAGTGCCGTCTGCCGTGGTCACCAGGAACGCCTCGCCGTTGGCAGTGCCGTTGGCAGCGTTAGAGATTTTGGTGATGGTGCTGCCGTCGTCGCCGGACATCTTCAACGCGCCAGTGGCATCGTCGCGGACGATGTCCCCCGAGTGGCCGCCCAGCGAAAAGCTCAGAGTGGTGTCGCCACCTGGCCAGCACAAGTCAGCGGAGCCGGTGACTCCGTCCTTAGAGCACGGCTTGTAGGAACGCTCAATGTACCCGGCGTCATATGACCAACCATCACCGATCCAAGACGCCTGCCCGTTGGTTGCAGCTGTCTGGCCGTCGACACTGCCGGAGTCATACGACAACGCCAGCTTGGGCGCCTGACCGCCCAGGGCCGGCGGCACGTTGATGGGGTAGGAATAATCAAAGCTACCTGCCGAGCCGCCAGCGCTCCACGCCCCTGAGGCCTTCAGAGACGTCGCGGTGTAAGTACCGGATGATCCTGCCGGAGCGGCCGTCGCTGCCATGACCACCGCCGCTTGAGCCGTTGTCGCCCCAGCCGCGGCCTCGGTCGTAGCAGTCTTGGCTGTGCCGACCGCTGGCGAGGCGGGCAGATCGACATCCGCGCCGACTGTTTTCGTCGCAGAGTCGACAACCGATCCCAGCGGGCTCTGCACCCGGCACGCCGGAACCCCGGGAGTGGTCAGCGCACAGGCCGGAAGCTGGATAAGGCGCAACCGGTCGCTGTAGTCGCCGCCGAATGCCGCAGCGAATGATGAGTAGTCAAGCGCCACCCGCGCCTTCCCACCGCCACTGGTAGCCGTTGCGCTGAACAAGACCCCGTTGACGCCGGCGTTGAGAGCCGAAGCGTGGTCAGCGATCTGGATGTGCACCTTCGCAGGCACGTCAGAAGTAGGGGTAGCCGACGTTGTCAGCCCAGTTGGTACGCCCTGCTGTCTGGCTCGACCTATCAGAATCGGAAGCCCGGCCGCCCGCACAAGGTCCGACTGCGAAGCCGCGGACACAGCCTTCACTGACGTTGAAGCAGACGGGACCGTAACGTCAGCACTGCCTGCGACGGGCCAGACCACAGGGGGTGCAGATGATGCTCAGGGAGATCGAATCGGGGTTGGTTCGTAGTTGGGTTGGCGCTCCTTACCGAACGGCGTTCCGGCCCGCCCGATTCGGGCATATATCAGCCTCCGCATAATCTTCCGTATGCGGAAGGCGGTCGCGCGGTGTGGGAGACTTCCGGCCGGTCGCCGGGAGGCCGTCTGGCGGGCGGCGTCGGCGGCTGCGCCGCAGGTCGGCGATGGCGCCGCGGCCTCGGCGGGGTAAGGGGGCGGCGCGTTCGCCGGTTCGCCCGTTTGAGTCCTGGTTTGTTCTCTATCCTGGATCTCGTTGGCTGACTCGGGGTGGGGAGGCCGGGATGGGGTCGGTGCTGGAGCGGCTGGCCGCGCGGGAGCAGGCCGCGTCTGGGCGGATCGAGGAGATCCGGGAGCAGATCGCGGTGCTGGCCTGCGAGCTGAGCCAGGCCGAGGCCGAGCTGGAACGGCTGCGGATCGGACGCCAGGTGCTGACCGAGATGCTCGCCGAGGACGTCGAGCCGGCTGGGATCGCACCGCCAGCGCCGGCGGCCCGGGCGTCGAAGCGCGATGGGCGGCGGTGGCAGACGGTGCCGCACCGGTCGGACGATCCGGATCTCGCCTCGCTGCCGCAGTCGTATCGGGACGTGCTGGAGGCGATGGAGGACGCCGACCAGTCGCTGCGGTCGGTGGACCTGTGCCGATCGCTGGGGCTGGGTGTGAAGGCCGCCGCGACCGAGGCGATGCGCGGGAAGCTGAACCGGCTGGTCGAGCGGGGCTGGTGCGTGAGCCCGGAGACCGGCCGCTATGCCCTGGCCCCTGGCGTAGCCGGGCGAATGCCCTGATCAGGCCGCGGCCGACGGGCCCTTCCCTCAGCGTCGAAGGCGAGAACCGTTCGCGCCGCAAGGAAGAGCCCGCCGTGTCAGAGTACGCTTTCGCCCCCGATCCTGAAGCCGCTTTCGCCGCCGCCCGCGCCCGCACCGAGCAGATGATCACCTCCGCCCGTGAACACGGCTGGTGTGGGGACTGGTCAGCCGACGCCGCCGAGCGGCACGTCGTGGCGGCCGGCCGGGATGTTCAGCTGCACGTGTTGCAGGGGTTCCACGACGTCCGGGCGCTGGCCGAACAAGCGGCCCACGACGCCGGCGGCCTGGCCGTGCCCGTCGACGCCGCCGGGTGCGAGCATCGTCGGGTGGAGCCCGGCCACGCCCGCCGGCTGGCCTGCACCGTCGGCACGGTGATCGTGCGCCGTCTGGCGTTTCGCGCTCCGGGCGCCGAGAACCTGTATCCAGCCGACGCGGCGCTGAACCTTCCGGCAGGGCTGCACTCCCACGAGGTGGCCAAGCTCGCCGCGATCGAGTCCGCCCGCGGCTCGTTCCACGACGCCGCCGAGGCCATGGCCCGCACCTGCGGCGCCCCGGTCGCCGCGCCGCAGGCGGTGCGGGCCATGGCGATCGCCGCCGCGGCCGACTTCGCCGCGTTCTACGACCAGGCCGCGCCGATGATGAGCACGAAGAAGACGCTGCTGGTGCTCACCGTGGACGGCAAGGGCATCGTGATGCGCCCGGAAGACCTGCGCGAGGAAACCCGCAAGAAGGCCGAGCGCGCGGCCAGGGCCGGCCGCCTGGCCGACGGCGACCGCCCGAATCGCAAGCGGATGGCGACCGTCGGCGCCGTTTACGACGCCGAGCCGGTCGTCCGCCGTCCGCACGACATCATCACCCTGGCCAAGGCCGGGAAGAAGAAGCGCAAGAAGAAGCCGAAGAAGGACCGCAAGAAGCGCACCGGCCCGAAAGCCGTGCGCAAGTGGCTCACCGCCTCCATCGCCGACGACGCCGCCGACGTCATCGCCGCGGTGTTCGACCAAGCCGAGGCCCGAGACCCTGGACACCTGCGGACCTGGGTCGTACTCGTTGACGGCGCGAACCCGCAGATCGATGCCATCCGCGCCGAGGCCGCCGAACGCGGCATCGACATCCACCTCGTGATCGACTTCATCCACGTGCTGCAATACCTCAACACCGCCGCCCGCGTCCTGCACGGCGACGGCGACAAAGCCGCGACCGCTGTCGCCGAACACGCCCTGACGGTGCTGAACGGACGATCGAGTGACGTCGCCGACGACCTCGACCAAGCCGCCTGCGACGCCCGGTTCAGCCCCGAGGACCGCAAGAAGATCGGCGAGACCGTCACCTATCTCCGGAACAAGCACGACTACCTGCGCTACGACGATGCCCTGGCCGCCGGCTGGCCCATCGCCAGCGGTGTGATCGAGGGCGCCTGCAGACACCTGGTCGCCGACCGCCTGGACATCACCGGAGCCCGCTGGTCCCTAGAAGGCGCCGAAGCCGTCCTGAAACTCCGGGCCCTGCTTGCCAACCACGACTTCGAGGTCTATTGGACCTACCACCTCCGGCAGGAACACCAGCGCAACCACAAGTCCCGCTACCACCTCGCAGCTTGACCACTGATCTCCCTGAGAATCATCTGCACCCTCGGGAAACGTCCCGCCAGGCCCGGACCCGGTCCAGTCCACGCGCCACACGATCGTCGTCGTGGCGTGGAAGGCTCCGCCGGGCTCGGTTGCGGATGTGCGGCGGTAAGTATGTCCACAGGTCGGTGACGGTGCCGTCCCATCGCCGTTCGGATGCTCCGGGAATGGGGTACCGGGACCAGCGCAAGTCTCGGTCGTCCCATCCCCCATGGACCACGCGACCTGCCATGGCGTCGCCACTGCCGTCACTGTCACGCCACCGGCCGTCAGCGTCACCGACTTCGAACTCCACGAACCGGGCTTCAGCCACAGCCACACTGGCAAGCCCGCCAGTTGCGGCACATCAGCTCTCGGGCTCATCCCTACGTCGGGTTGGGGCATCACCAACGCCTGATACGCGTGCTGCGCGAGTTGTTGAGCACTGACCGTCGGGACAGCAGGATCCGTTGGGGCGAAGACGAGGGAGGAGTCGACCATGCGCCCGTTTACGGTGCACTCCTGCTGCGTCATCTTTTCAGGTGCGGATGGGTCGCCGACCGTAACGAGGCGCTGCACCAGCGGGATGAAGACGGGCACCTCCCGGCAGACACGCACGTCCGATGCGTTCGCCGGTACGGCCTTCGAGGTGCTCGCCGGCTTGGTTGAGGATCTGCCATCGATACTGAAATGGCACTCTGGTGCGTCGGGGTTCGTCGAGCAATCCGCGCCCACGACCCAATCACCGGCTGCTGGCGCATGGGCTGCGGGCGGAGCCGGAGACGGTGAACCGGAGGGTGCTGCCACTGCGGCGAGTAGGCCGACGACGGGAATCGGCAGCCCTCTCACGAGCACGATCCGATCGCAAAAATCGCTAGATCAGTAACCCGCCACACCAGATCGGCCTCTGCCACCCTCGCCCGGATCAGGCGTCGGCCGCCAGCTGCCGCTCCGGCCGGAGGGCGGCCGGTCCTCGGATCGATCTCAGGAGCCGTCGAGGTGTCCGCACAGTCCTCGATCATGGCCGCCGTGGGCGCTGCGCTTGGAGAGACTTGAGTCACCTGGGGATGTGTCACCGGGGCACCGCCGGAGACCAGCCCTTGGGCCTGCTCCCGATACAGAATCCTTACAAGCTCGGCCAGCGCCTGGTCAGTGGCATGGTGAGTGAGAACCGAGTCCTTCCAATCCGCCGTCCGACCCGCAACCGCCGCGTCAGCCCACATGCCGGCGTAGGCGCTCAGGGCGGCATTGCGTGCCTGGTCGGTCGGGGTGGACACAGCTGAAGCCTGCGAACTGCCAGGTCCTGTGGTCGCCCTCACCGCCGGCTTCGACCCGGATTCCGAGCACCCGGCAGTCATCAAAGCGATTGCGATTGCGCAGGACGCAACGAGTCTCGACGAGACCAAGCCGGGACGCTCCTTCACCTCCTGTATCCGCGATCAACGGATACGCTCTCACCTCGCGGAGATCTAGACTTTCTATAGCGATCCATGAAGTAAAGGATGGACGCGACAGAAAGGTCAAGATCACTCGATCGAGTGATGAGGAGATTTTGATTGCCGCGACTACGCCGTCAGCTGCGCGACGTGACCAGACTACGGATTGCCGCTCCGATGCCTGTGCAAGGAGAGCGCTGGTATAGCTGCGATTTGATCGTCGCGAAGGTCCCTCCACACGAGGCCCGTAGGTCGGCGCGGCTCTTCGCAGCGAATCACTTCATCAGGCGTCACGATCAAGTCCACACGAAAGTCATGCGAGGTCTCGGGGATCGGCTCGTCGATGACCTGGAGAGCGTGAACGGGCGCCACAATCACCGTCTCGGCTGTCACCAGTCCGGCCTCGGTAAGCAGGGCCACTTCAAGATCTGAGTAGCCGGCTCCCTTGCCGATCCGGGCTCCGGACCGGTTCACAGCCACGCTGCCGCAGATCACCACGTCGATGTGCTGCATGGCGTTCGTACCGATGTGGGGGGCGAGCTGCGCGGTCTGTCGCTTCTCGGCCGCTTCTCGCGCCGAGACGCTCAATGTCTGAGGATCGAGGAGATAGAAGGGCTCAGCGGTCGCCATCTTCGGCACTGCCATGTAGAGCAACTTGCCATCTTCGAGCGCGCGCGTTCGAACGGCGATTTGAGCCCGGTCAGGGTTGGCTTTGACCACCTGCGCTGCTTGCCACTCTGGCGTCTCCGCAAGACGCTCAGCTGTACATTCGCTGCCGTAAAAGCCCGGGATCTTGCCGTAAGAGTCGGCAGGCACAGCCGACGCGTCGATGAGCATGCGCCAGACTCGCTCGCGAACGGCTTGCTTGGCTCCAAGAATGTCGGTCATCGTCCACCACTACCTAGATGGCAGCCATCAACGCAAGCAGCCGATCGTTAATCTCCTGTACCCAGGGTTCGCTGCGCCAGGGACGCAGCTCGCGGCCAGCCTGGAAGACGATGTTCAGGCCACCACCGCCGCGGGTCAGCTCGACGGCATCGATCGTGTGGTGCATCGCGGCTTGAGCCTCGTCCCGTTTCCCCTGTCGGATGAGGCTCAGCGTCAGGTTGCCGAAGGCGATCGACTGGCTCTTCTTCTTCGTCAGGAGCGCCGATACCGTCCTGCGGAGCAGTGGTTCAGCGAGATTGGGCAGGCCTAGGGACAGGAAGCACGACCCGGCGAGCCGGTTGAACTCATTGGGGCCGAAGTTGTCGGCGGCTGCATCGTCCGGCGTGACACGATCAAACTGGGCTTCAGCCTTCCCAAGGACAGCCTCGGTCTCCTTACGGTCGCCGGCCATCGCGCAGCCTTCCGCGACGTGCAGCAGGCTGAGCCCGGTGAGCGCGGGACTGCACAGGCTCGCCACCTCGGCGGCTTCGTCGGCGAGCGCCAGTCCTTTGGCGGGGTCCTTGTCTCCGTAGAGCGCTACGAAGCTCTTCCGCAGTACCGCGTACGACTCGGTCAACGGGTCGCGGACTTGGCGCGCGGCGTTCACTGCCTGGTCAAAGTATTTGATCGGCCCATCGTGATCACGTCGCTGGCTGACGTCCCACACCAGCTGGCCCATGAAGGTCGCGGATTCGGCCTCGACCTCCCCGAGTGCCCTCCGGACTCGGCCGCCCGTGGCACCCTGGCGGAGATATGTGATCTGTCCGTGAACGTGGCCGGCTACTCCGACAAGTGCGGTCGACGTCGCGGTGTCGTACGACTCATCGAGTTGGCGGATCCGCTCGTGAAGGTGCGCCACGGCTACCAGATCGACGCTCGATGGGTGCTGCAGCACGTAGGCCAGTCGCTCGCCGGGTTCGCTCTGGATGACCGCGATGTCGTCCAAGAGGGCTTGCAACTCATCAGCGGACACCCGTAGCGCGCGAGCGAGTTTGGGGCGGAGCCAAGCCTGCGGTTCGTTCTCAGCCGACTCCCATCGGACGACGGTCGAACGCTCGACGCCCAGGTACAGCGCCAGCTGCTCTTGGGTGAATCCGGCGGCCTTCCGCCGCTTCGCGAACTTGACCCGCTTGCCGGCCACCTCGATCACCTCACTCATCCGGACCCTTCCGTAGCGTAGTCACCCCGTTGCGTAACCGCTGGTCAAACCGAAGGTTGCCTCAAAAACGCCTCAGGAGTGCCGCATGGCTGCTGTGGGACACCGCCGATCAGAGGGCTTTGCTGAGTATTAGCCGGGTCGACAGCTCACCAAATCCCGCGGGGAACGTCGACCCGGCCGCCACCAATCACCGTCAGCGATGACAAGGGGCAGCCATGGCCTTACCCATCTACGGCTACATGCGGATCGCAGCGGACACTGACTGTCCGGCTGAGACCGCACGCGTCACAGCAGAGCTGGAGACGTTCGCGCGGCAGGAGGGGTTCTCGCTGGAGGACGTGTTCATAGAGCACCTCGGAGCGAAGAACCCGGCGTTCGATGGTCTGGTCGAACGGCTCAAGAGGTCTGAGACCAGGAACGTACTCGTTCCGTCTCTGTGGCATTTCGCCCGGCTTCCCGGGCTCCAAGAGGCCATGCAGCAGCACATCCAAAGTGAGACCGGCGCCCAGGTCTGGGTCATCCAGGGAAGGCCGCGGTGACGTCATGAACGAGCAGATCGAAGGTGCGTCGATGGCGTTCCGGGGCTCGGAGCGGCAGATCCTTGAACGTCTGGACGTATTCCGCCTCCGCGGCGTCCATCCAGAAACGATCAACGCGGCTGTGGGACAGGTCAAGGCAGGTCACAGCCACATCGAGTGCGCCGGTGATCGCTTCGAAGTCGCTGCGCCGGACTGGTCGATCGTCCAGGACGTCTACGGCTGCGACAAAGGGCGGGACTGCCGGGACGTCTCTAAGGCACAGCGCGAGGGCTTCGAAGCCATAGTTCGCGCTCGAACGAACGCAGCGCGGTGAGCCGTGTCCCACCACTCCATCACGCTCCCAGGCAGCACAGAGTGCATTCACGAGGCGCGCACGTGGGTCCGTGACACGCTTGGCGAGAATCAGGGCGTCGATGACGCGGTGCTGGTCGCGTCCGAACTCGCCACGAACGCCATCCGGCACTCTGCCAGCGGCCGGCCCGGTGGCACCTTCACACTGCACGTTGCCGCCTTCACCGATCGCTGGCACGTGCGCGTGGACGACGCTGGCGGGCTCAGCGTGCCC
This sequence comes from Catenulispora pinistramenti, assembly GCF_018274385.1. Lineage (GTDB taxonomy): Bacteria > Actinomycetota > Actinomycetes > Streptomycetales > Catenulisporaceae > Catenulispora > Catenulispora pinistramenti. The sequence goes on from NZ_JAAFYZ010000002.1 coordinate 51,799, forward strand.
CGGATCCAAACAGTTGACGACGACCATGACGAAGCTGGCAGAGGGTTGGCCATGGTCGCCAGCTTGTCGTTGAGGTGGGGTGTCTTCGGCGACTACCGCGCACGCGGTGTGTGGGCCGAGGTCCCGATTCCTGACAGCGTCAGCCCCGACGACGAGAGCGAGGCGTACTTCCCACTGCTGAATTACCTGGAGAGCCGCTGTCCCTGACAAGCGGTTCCCCACTTCATTCGTCTCTAGAGCCAGCCGAGCCATCGTGCCCTGCTGATCGCCGACGCAGCGAACGCCGCTCAGGGCACATCGTTTGCTGCTCTACCCACGGCCAGCAGGTGGCTTGCCGCAGCCAGCAATTCGGGATGACCGTCGGCGAGCCGGGCGGCGGCCAGCACCGAGGCGAACAGCGGATCATCGACCTCGCCGATGGCCACGCCCCGGGCCTCGGCGGCCCGCAGCATCCCCCAGGCCGGGCCTTCCACGCCGAACACCTGCACGTCGGCGATGCCGGCGGCGGCCATCTCGTCGGCCAGCAGCGCCGGGGGGTGGAAGAACGCGGTGGTGAACCGGCCCGGCGGCGGCTTGATCAGCTCGCCGGAGGCCATGATGCCGGCGACCGAGGCATGCACGCCGGGCCGGGCCAGGATCCCGAGGCCGGCATTCTCGAACAGGGACGCGAAGCGTCCGATCGCGGCGGCGGCGACTACGGCACCGGGGCGGGCGACCCGAACCGCCTCAGAAAGCACCAGAGCCCGATCCTTGGGATCGGGGAGGTGATACAGCGGCCCCATCAGCAGTACCGCGTCGAAGGACGCCGATTCGGCCGGCAGGTCGCGCGCGTCGCCGAGCTCAGCGGGCAGGCCAGCGTCCCGGGCCGCGGCCACGTGCTTGGGCATCGGGTCGATAAGCAGGCAGCGGTGACCGTCGTCGGTCAGCCAGGACGAGTGGACGCCGGTCCCTCCGCCGACGTCCAGGACGTCGAAGCCCCCCTCTGGCAGGAAGCGACGCAGGATCTCCTGGGTGCGCAGCAGTTCCAGCCGCCCATCCGCCGCGTCTAGCAGGCGCCTGGCCTCGTCCTTGCCGCCGTAGTAGTCCGCGATCTCGGGAGCTAGTGAGAGTCCGTCCATGGGATGGATTCTGCCCGCTAAAGTGGGGGTGGACCAGTCCACCATGTCAGGAGATTCGATGGCGCCGACCCTGCACGAGCAGATCACGGGACAGCTGCGCGAGCAGATGGAGGACGGGACGCTGCCGCCAGGCGCGCCAGTTCCCTCCAGTCGGGCTCTGGCTGACCAGTGGGGCTGCTCGCGGGTGACCGCCTCGGACGCGCTGCGGGCACTGGCCCGCGACGGGCAGATCCTCGATCGCAAGGGGCTGGGGTTCTTCGTCACTGACACCCCGGTTGCACGTCCAGCCGGGCGACGCGCGGCTGGCACAGCCCGCGTCGACGGGGCGCTGCCGTTCAAGATCCTTGGCCGACCCGGCTACCGGGTCCCGCCGCCGCATGTCGCCGCCGCCCTGGGCATCGCCGAGGACGAAGAAGCCCTGGCCCGCATCAGGTTGCTGCACCTGCCCGGCGGCGAGCCGGTGTCGGTGGTCACGGCCTGGTTCGCCCGGAGCGTCGCCGAGCGTTGCGAACTGCTGCATCGCACCGCACCGATTCCGGGCGGCACCACCAGGCACATCACCGCCCGCACCGGCTTGCGCCCGGTGCTCGGCCGCGACGTGACCACTCCGACCGTCGCTGCCGACTTGGCCGCCGACGTCCGCACGGCGCTGGGCCTGGCCGCCGAGGCGGCGGTGCTGGTGGTGCTGCACATCGCCCAAACCGCCGACGACACTGCGGTGGTGGTCGAGGAGGGCTTCACCGGCGGTGGATTCGCCGAGCGCGTCGACGAGTACCCGATGGACGTCTGACAGCGCCTGAATCACCCTCGATGGCGGCGAAGCCGCATAAGGCCTTGACTGGACTGGTGGACTGGTCCACCTTAGTTAGTGCTCTGACATACGCGACCCTTCTGAGAGCGCGAGGCGACCATGAGCACTGACACAGCGCGCACCGACGCGCCCATCACACGCCCTGAAGCAACAGACCACCTGTTGGCGATCCCCGACCTGCCAACAGTGACCTGCGAGGCCTTCCCCCCACCGCGCGACCTGGAGCAGTTTCGAGCCGCCTCGGCCGCCGCAGAAGGCGACCCGGTCGAGGAGATCGACGCCTGCCTGGTCCGGAGCGACATGACCATCTGGTTTCCCGACCCGACACCGGGCCGTTGGCGGCCGGTGAGGAAGGGCAACGTCGCCGGGCCCAAGACGGTGATCGAGTTCGCCGTCCCGCCTCCGTATTCGTCCTCTTGGACACTCGCCTCCGACCGGCCTGTCTGCCGACGGATCACCTCCCAGGAGACCCGTCTATCATCGCCCGACGCCGAGTCCAGCCACGTCTGAGCTGGGAGGAGAACGCGTCATGAGCATCGCCCCCACGGCCGAACTCGCTACTGCCGCCGTCTTCGCTCGCTGGATCGCTCCGCGACCGTCGTTGGTGGTCATGCAGCCGGACACCTTCTGCAACATGGACTGCGCCGCCTACTGCTACCTGCCGCAGCGCAAGAGGCGGAACCGGATGCCGGTCGCAGTCGCGCAAGCAGTCGCGGCGTCCCTGACCAGCCTTGGCCCGGACGAGTTTGGTCAGCGGCAGATTGTCGAGGTCTGCTGGCACGGCGGGGAGCCCCTGGCAGTCGGCGTTGAGGCGATGACCGAGTTGCTGGCCCCGTTCGAGCCGCTGCGGGCCGCCGGGCTGATCCACCACTCCGTCCAGACCAACGCCACGCTGATCAACGACGACTGGTGCGACCTGTTCCAGCACTACAGCTTCAGCGTCGGGGTCAGCATCGACGGCCCGGCCGACCTGAACGCCCGCCGGACCGACCGGGCCGGACGGCCCGCGCACGACCGGATCATGGGCGGGATCGGCAGGCTGCGCCAGCGCGGCATCGAGTTCTCGGTGATCGCCGTGGTCGGCACCGACGGCATCGGCCGAGCTGAGGACCTGCTGGACTTTCTGGCAGGCCTGGGCGCGACCCAGATCGGCTTCAACATCGAGGAGTTCGAGGGCAGCAACGCCGGCGACCAGCCCAGGCCGGCCGAAGCCCGCGGATTCTGGACCGCGGCGATCGCCTGGTCCACCGCACACCCGGGCGTCAGAATCCGGGAGCTGGACCGGCTGGGCGGCTACTTGGGCACGATCCGGGCCGGAGAGCGCGCGGTCTGGGAGGCTCACAGCTTCGACCCGCTGCCCACCATCGCCTTCAACGGCGACGTCATCCTGCTCTCCCCAGAACTGGCCGGGATCCGTGACGAGCACTACGGCGACTTCGTCGCCGGCAACGTCCTGGAGCAGGACCTCGGGTCGATCGTGGCCCGCGCCTGGCAGCTGCCCTACGTCACCGAGTTCATCGACGGCTTGGCGGCCTGCCGTGCCACCTGCGGCTTCTTCGACTTCTGTCGCGGCGCGACAGCCGGGAACCGCTACTTCGAGAACGGCACCTTCGCCTCCACCGAAACCAACTACTGCCGGGTCTCCCGACAAGAGCTCGTCAACGCCCTCATCGACACAACCCGCAAGGAGGAACCGTGAACCCACTGGCAACACTCATCGAATCCGAACACCCCGCCGTCCTGGCCCTGGCCGACGCCACGGCCCCGACAGCAGGCAAGTGGGACAACCGCGCCAGCTGGGACAACAACACTCCCGCCTTCGACAACCGCCCCACCTGGGATAACTGGGACAAGAAGAAGTGACCCATGATCTGCGCGGCTCGGTCCGCCAGGCCGGGCCGCGCGTTACGCGGGACGGTCAGCGCCGACACCTAGGGTGAGGAACATGCAGCAGCTTGAGATCCGGGCCACCCGCGCGGCCCTGCCGAACCTGGACGACGCCGGCCTGGAGGACGTCGACACCCTGGTCAACCGGCTCGGCGCTTTGACCGAGTTTCGCCTGGCCGACGCCGAGGTGCGGTCTCTGGAAGTCTCCGACCAGCGCTTAACCACCGGCCGCGTCGAGGGTCTGCGGGTCGAACGGGCCAAGCTGCACGAGGTTCGCATGGACTCAGTCGAGTTCACCGGCTGCGACCTGTCGGGAGCCGCCTTCACCGGCGGACGATGGTCACGCGTCCGCTTCGCCAACTGCAAGATCCTCTCCGGGCAGTTCGACGGCCTCGCCTTCGAAGACGTCATCTTCGACCGCTGCAAACTGGACTACGCGGTCTTCGGCAACGTCACCGCGAAAGGCCCGGTCATCTTCCGGGACTGCTCGCTGGAGGAGGCCGAGTTCTCCGGCTGCGACCTGTCAAAGGCTGCGTTCGACGACTGCCGCATGGACCTGACCACCTTCGAACGCACCACAGCCCGGGGCCTGGACCTGCGCGGCAACGACCTGTCCGGCATCCGCGGCATCGCCTCACTCAAGCACGCCGTCATCGAACCGGCCCAGACCATGCAACTGGGCCGCGCCCTGGTCGGCGACCTGGAGCTGAGCCTGCCCGACGACGACTGACACCCCACGAGGGGGAAGATCACTTTGAGTGTCCGCATCGCTTTCACCGACCCGCACGCTCTGATCGAACGCTGCGACACCACCGAAGTCCGCATCGCGGCCGGGCTGGACGATGTCGAGGACAGCGCCGTCATCCCCACCGACGACTGGCGTCCGCTCACTCCGGTACAGGCCCAACGCCTCCGCGCCACCGCTAGCGACAACCCGAGCACCGTGACCGAGATCGTCAGCGTCCTGGCCGACTGGTCGGTCGCCGCCCCCGGCCGGCCACTGATTGAGCACGTCGCTGGCTTCGACCCCTTCGCCGGCCGCTACGGCGCCGACTTCCTGGCTGCGGTCGACGAGCAACCCGGCCAGCCCACGACCACCATCGACCCAGGTGTCGGCCTGCGCCTCGGCATCCACCTGGACAACCACGACAAGCTGCCACTGGCCGAGCGCACCGCCAGCAGGCGCCGCGTCGGCCTCAATCTCGGCCCCGGACACCGCTACCTGCTGCTCGGAACCACCGATGTCCTCGACATCTGCGCCGCCAACGGCGCCGACCGGCGGTACTACCCACATACCAACGACATCCGCCGCCACGTCGCCGCCGGAGGGCTACTGCGCCTGTTGCGCATCCGCCTGGATCCCGGGGACGCGTACATCACGCCCACAGAGCTCGTTCCACACGACGGCTCCACCCTGATCGCGAAGGACCCCTCTCGCATCGCTTTCTGGCTCGGGCACTGGCCGACAGGGACATTAGAGTCCCTGATCTGATCGCCAGAGACTGCAACTGCGACACCCAGGCGCTCTCCTTGACACTGCGGCTTCCTCAGCTGACCAGAGCCGCCGTGCCCGCCATGAACATGCGCTCCACCGGACGAACTTGCGGCCCTCGCGCGCCGCCTTGTCCACCGCCCACCAGGCGATCAGCCATCCCAGCTTGACATGCGGCCACGTCGGATCTGTGCAGGTCGTGAAGGGGTACAGGCAGTCCTGCGCCGCCTCGTCACGCCTGCACGCCATCCAGGAACAGCCCGAGCGCACATTCGAACACAGCTGCCAAACGACGCGGCCGACCTGTCGGGAGGCGTCCGCGATCGACCGGAGTGCGGCCGTCTGCCGCGAGCGCTGTCAGCGCCGACCCGTGTCCAGCGCCCGGACCGCCTGGCGCCGAAGCCCGGCAGCCTTCAGATGCTCTGCCGGCGCATCGCACTAGCGAGCACGACGAACACCTGGAAGTTCGGGATCGCCGCTGCTGGCTGGTCGAACAGGGAGAAGAACTTCCCCTGCTTCTTAATCACCACAGACCCGTTCTTCACTTGCAGCTCGCTGAGGTCCTGCCACGGCACCATCCCTTTCCCGGTATCGACGCCGGCCATCGAGATCGAGGCCTTACCGAAGGACAGGGTTCCGCCCGCCTCAAGCGCACGCATCGCCGCGGGCAGCTGCACCTGGGCGACCCGCTCACACGCGATCTGTCCGGCATCCGCGTACTGCTGCTCGTCATGGGAGTTGAACAAGTTGCCCGACTTCTCCTTATTGAACTTCGTCGGGTCGTGGAAGACTCCTTCTCCCACGCGAAGTTCGACTCCGCCCGGCTTGATGAACCGGTACTGGTACCTAGTCCCGTCGTACCTGTAGTGCCGCTCAGGCCTCTGCCTGTGGTACCTGATCTCCCGCAACTGGTAGGTGGTCTCGATCTGGTCCCACCGGAAGACCTCCGGCGCCGTCCCGTCTGCGGCGCTGTGCCGGATCAGCCCGTTCCGGAACAGGCAGAGCCGATTCCCGACATCTTTCACCCCGCCGCCCTTGAGCAGGGTGGACAGTTTGATCTTGATTGGTATCTCAGCGAAGGCCTGCTCAAGCTCGCCTAATCCGTGGCGCTGGGCGGCCTCACGGGCCTCGGCGGAGATGTCTGTCACTGAGACGATCTTCATGGGCCCCGAGTCTAGAATTATCGCTCCAGGACCGGTCCTCACCCCGCCCACGCGAACTGCGGGAGCGCTGAAACGGCAAGAAGGACCTAGGCTGCGTCAGCACTCGTGATCGATGCAGCCTCTGCATGCACTACGCCGGGTAGGCGCTCTATCCAGGGCCGCTTGGCCTGCTCCTGTCCTGGGCGGACGACAAAGCCGAGCGATGCGTAGTACTCGGCGGCCAGCCGTCGGTTGGCGGCGTTCAGCAGCAACGTGGTCCCGGTCGCGTCCGCTGCGGCCAAGACCGCGGTGATGACATCGAGCCCGCGTCCACGGCCGGTCGGCCAGGCCCAGAAGCTCGTGATCTTCCAGGCGGGCTCATCGCCGGCCGTCACGATGCGGAGGTCGAGCCCTGCGTGCCGATCGGCGTGAAGGACCGCGGCGACCTTAGACGAGCGTTCTTCCCACAGCAGCGCTCCGTAGCCGCCCAGCAGGCACGACACGAAGAGGAACACCCTCCAGCTAATCTCGCCCTGTTCCGGGAAACGGATCGGCGTCACGAGCATGTTCACCCACCGACGCAGTCGGACTCGGAGGCCACATGACCCGAGGCGAAGCACATCCGTGGCGGCAAGCTCCTGCAAGAACCCGTCGCCAGGATCGACACGGTATTTCGCGTTCATCACCTTTGAAAGGCTAGAGCGCGGGGAGCCGCAGATCGGGCTACCGCGCCGTATGCGACTACGTGCGGGGCGGCTCGCGAGCTGTACACCGAGTCTCCATGGGCAACTCTCCACCGTCGCGCCTAGAGAGCTCTGAGATCAACAGCTTGTCACTCTCCGGCCGGTAGTTATCCACAGATAGCTCGTCGAGCTGGGATCGCGGCCACCTCGATGTGCGCGGATGAGAGCACCTGTCCGAACGACGAAAGGTGCGCTCCGTGCCCAGCATTCGCAAAACCAAAGCGGTTCCGCAGCTCTCAGCCAGTGAGCGTGCGCTGTTGGTCGCGCTCGTCCAACGTCCCAGGGTCAGCGCGGCCGGCCTGGCCGGGGCAACGCAGCTGTCGCTGGCCACGACGCGACAGGCGCTGCGCCGACTCGAATCGCTTGGCGCGGTCGTCTGTGTCAGTGGGACCAGCCTCGATGGACGTTCTGTTCGTTCTCTCTGGTTTGCGTCAGCGACCGTTCTCGATCTGCTGGCACGCTCTGGTGCGCTGCCTATGGCCCGGGCGCTCCTCGCGCCCTGTGCACGCGACAAGGTTCTGACTGCTCTCGCGCTCCGGCCGAAGCTGCCGATCGGAGATATTGCGTGGGCTACCGCTCTATCCCGCACGAGTGTCACACAGATGCTGGGCGCTCTGGAGAAGCAAGGGTTGGCCCATCGAGTGGAGAGGAGAGGCCCGGGCGGGGACAGGGTCGCCGATGGCTGGATGCTGACGCTGGACGCCGTCGCCATCCCGCTCTTCAAGCTCTGACGCAACGATGCTCCCCCAAGGCGAACAGCGAATCCCGCCAATTCCGATCGCTGGCCGCTACGTCCCACCGGCACGCATTCGCGTGCCGGTGGGCTCGCAGATGGTCAAAGGCGCGGCCCCACAGCGGCACCGTCAGCGCGGCCGGCACTGCCGCGAATCGACGTGGTCACGGCTGATCACTGCGGTTCTGGGGATTCGTCGCTGGTCGCTGCCTGCTCATCGGGCGGGTGGCGGGACTCGACGAGGGCCCGGATCCGCTTGGCAGTGGACAGTGAGACTCCGTTGCCGAGGATCAGCGCGGGGTCCGGCTGGTCGTCCAGGCCCGCGTCATCGTCGGTCTGGACGGTCAGTCTTTGAGCCAGGGCTTGGTGGAAGGCCTTTTCCTTCGGGCGTCGGCCGTGCAGTTCCAGCAGTTCCTGGTAGACCGGAGCGCCGATCTTGAGCCATGCCTCTTCACGCGCGGTCAGGACGTCCTGCTCACCGGCCGCGTCGTCCATAGAAGCGTCCGGTTCCTGGACAGGTTCGGCTGCATCAGTCGGCGTCCGGCGTTGCCGGTGGGCAGTAACGGCGACCAACAGGTGAAGTTCGCGGTCCGCGACCAGCTGCGGCAGCGAAGCGACGGCCACCAGGACCAGGTCACGAATGATCACGGGAAGCAGGAAGCCGGCCAGCGCCAGGACGTGGTCCAGGACGTTGCAGCAGACGGTCAGCGCGAGGGCGGAGCGCGCGGTGCGTTTCGCCTGTTCGCGTGCGGGGTGGCCGCCCGGGAGTCGATAGGCGGCGTAGAGGGTCGAGGCCGCGAACGCGTCCACGGCGATTGGGAAGAGCTCAGCCAGCTGGTGCAGGCCAGCTTTGCGGCCGAGATCGGTCAGGACGTCGAAGCTGATCACGGCGATCGCGATCAACGACACGGTCCCGCCGAGTCGCAGAGCGATCACGACCGAGCGCGGCGTCTCGGCCGGTTCCGATTCGGTCGGTAAGGATGCCGGTACTGCTGTAAGACGTGTAAGGAGAACGAGAGGGTTCACGGGTTCCTCCGGCCATTGGTCGTTCTGGACGGTCAGGCGGTTGGGGTCGGTGGGCCCGACCGGTCTGGTCGGGCCCACTGAGGGTGCCGCTATGCCTTCATCCGTTCGGCCAGTGCGGTGAGGAAGTCCCCGATGACGCTGCCCGCGAACAGCGCGTCCTGCCACGACAGCGCCGTTGGCACGTTCATGAGCAGGGTGCCGCCTCCCGGCAGGGTGAAGTTCAGACAGCTCTCCGGCACGACGCGGACAGGTGGTCCGGCGGTCGTGAGGAGCGCCTGCGGAACGGTGCCAGGACCCGGAACCTTGTCGGCGGCTGGCTGCTGGCGGACCTCTTCGCGGGTCGGCATCGTGTGTACCGCGCCGAACGCCGTCCGCTTCGCCGCTCTCTGCTCAGCGTTCATCGTGACCCTCCTCCGCGTGAGCTGCACTGCTCACTTCGCACATGCGGTGGTTCAAGAACAGGAACGCGCACGCGATCTCCGCGCGGTCGTCCTTCGGAACTCCCGCGTCAGCCAGCGCCGCCAATAGGCGCGTATTTGCGGTGGTGAGCGCGTCCTGTGTTGCGCGGAAGCGTGCGGCAGCGCCACACAGCGCGGCCGCAGCTCGCACCACGTCGGGCTCGCCGTCGAGGTACTTCAGCAGGGCGAGATCAGTCGAGTCCGGGCCCATCAGGCGACGTCCTTTCCGTTGTCGCGCTGGCCGCTGGCGACGGCTTCGGCCAAGCTGACGACGACCGCGACGGGGGTGGTCGGCGCGATCGAGACCCGCGCATCGGGGCCGGTGAGTACGGCCGACCGGGCGCGGTATCCGGACTGAACTGACACGGTGAGCCGGTAGGTCCCGTCTGGGGTCGTCCACTGCGTAGTCGTTCCGAAGAGCGCACGAAGACAGCTAGTAGCGCGCTTCCAACCGACATCGCGCAGGCGTCGGTGCAGGCGTCGCCGCGACCAGGCCACAGGTTCGTCGTCGGAAGCAGTCTCGGCGACCCGCGCCATCGCCAGGATCATTTCGGCCGACGCGAAACGTGCGCGGACCTGCCAGTTCGGCACGATACGGCCGGAGTAGGGCGCTGTGCTGGACGCTAGGTGCGCGCCTGTGCCGAACAGGTCGTTGATCATCACGAGACGGCCCCGCATCTGAGGGCCGACAAGGATCCACTTCGAGCTGGGGTGGCCTGGGCGGGCCATTTCACGGGCCTGCCAGCGATCGGCCATCAAGGATTCGCTGATGCGCCGCTGTACATCCGGGTTGAGTTCCATTTCAGGGTGGCTCCCATACGTTCAGGGGCCGCCGAGCGCTCCTGCGCCCGGCGGCAGGAGGTCAGCTGGTGAGAAGGCGCTCCGCGAACTCGCGGATGACGGGTCCGGGTGTGTGGCCGGTGGCGTCCGCGTAGCAGACCGGGCCGTAGATCAGCCAGGCGCCGCACTCCCCGGGGACGTCCGGGTAGACGTAGGAAGCAGCCACCTGTCCGGTGGGGTGGACGAAAGTCGTCGAGGCCAGATGACCGCTGGCGGTGTGGGTGGAGCAGGCCTCCCACCCCTCGTGGGTGGCGGTGTTGAAAGTCGGCCCGCGCTCAGCGGTGATCGCGACACGCGAGGCCGCGAGGATCGCCGAGGCGGGAGCGTCGAAGATGCTCATGCGCCAGAAGGGGTGTGCGCTGCTGCTCCCTTTGCCGGTGCCGCGCATCGGCTCGTAGATGAATTCCGCGAGTCTGGCGCCGCCGTTCGGCTCGGTGACGATCGCGAGCTTTACCGGGACAGCCCCGCTCGGAGGCGTGAGAAGCGCTGCCTGCGACACGTCGGCGTCGTCGCGGACTGGATGCTGATTCACGGTCCAGCCGCGTGTGATGAACTCCTCGACGAGCATGACGGACTGCGCCACGGCCGTCTTTGCAGTGCGTGCTGAGGTCATGAGTGTTCGCCCCTTCCCTCAGTACCGCTTGGTCCGGCGCGGGACGCTCACGGTCAGCGCGGCGATGGTGGCAGCGCCGATCACGGAGACCGGCGTACGCGGTTCGAACGGGACCGCGAAGAACCTGGCATGGGCACGCTCTACGGGAGGCGCAGTGGCCACCCGCAGATCGGTCAGCTCGGGGTAGACGGCGAGTTCCGTCACCTTGACGTCTCCCGCCGGGCGCTGGACGACGTACTCCAGAAGCACCACGAGGTGATCCGGGGCTTGGTAGAACATGCGCATCGGCGCTTGCGTACGCGCACCGGTTCGCGCAGGCACCTGGCGTTGCTGGAAACCAGCCGCGCGCAGCAGAGGCCAAACGTCCGGCTGCTGCTCAGGGGTGAAAACAGGCATGACGAAGCTCCGTTCCGGGGGGGCGCGCCGGCCGTTTTCGGGCATGGCTGCGCCGCCGCACGTGAAGTGGTGGGGAGGGCGGCCGCCGGGCTCTAGGGGGAAGGGGTCGGCCCGGCGGCCGGTCTGAAGGGCGCGGCGTCAGGCCGCGCGGGGATCAGCGTTTGGTGCGCTGTGCCGGGATCAGCGGGGTGGCCCAGTCGGTCGGGTAGATGCCGCCGTGGGAAAGCGATTCGTCGAGCTCCAGGAACCGCGCGGCCATCGTCTCGGCGCGGTACCTGTGTTGGCAGTCAGGGGGCTGACAGCTGCCGGAGGACGGCTCGGCTTTCTTCAGCATGGCGTGCGCGGAAAGCTCGCGCAGCTGCGAGAGAATGTGGTCAGGGTTCATGGCTGCTCCTTGCTGGGCGTTTGACGGCGTACTGGTGGAGCGGTCAGGGAGCCCGTCGCTCGGTGAGCGCGTTGGAGCGCGCTTGCCGAGCCCTTTCGGGATTCGACGTTCTCCCGTTCCCCTCACTTCTTGATATACCCATCATTCACCATCGAAATCCCCCAAGCAAGCGCAAATCGCCCCATTCTTCACCCATTCGGAGCACGAGTTTTTGACTTCCGGGCGGGGAATTGAGAAACTCCGCACCCTGCTCGAAGAAGAAGCGAATTACAATTCGGAGAGATCGAGAGTAATGTCGGACGCGAGCAGCGGGAGGGGCGTCGCGACGGCAGGCCGGAGGGCGGCAGGGCCTAGCCGGCGAGCCGAGGCTGAAGAGACTCCCATCGGGAAGCCACAATCGGTCCGCTTTACGCGGACGGCGTCAAATGGGCTGCCCACCTGGTGTTTCATGGGGGCGATAGGCGGTCCGATCTAAGCGGACCCCTAAGGCCAGGGCATGGGACCAGCCATCGGACCACGTGAAACGCCGATCAGGACTCTCGCCGCGCGCCGGCGTAGTCGGCGGCTGCGACCGGGTCGAACCGGACCACGGCGCCGGTGTGAGGTGCATCGATAATTATCCCACGACCTAAATAGATAGCGACATGGTGAAGAAAACCATTTGGGTCGCCGTAAAATACCAAGTCTCCTGATTGCAGGTCCGGCGCGTCAACCGCTCGACCTGTATGGAATTGTTCCGTAGCAGTGCGGGGAATGGCAATACCTGCCGCTTGGTATGCACTTTGGGTCAGGCCGGAACAGTCGAAGCCGTTTCCGTCGCTGCGGTCGGGTCCGTTACCTCCCCAGACGTAGGGACGGCCGAGCTGAGCACCCGCGTACTCGACCGCGAGCCGTGCGGCCGAGTTGGGCGCTGAGCGTGCTACGGATCCGAGGAATGAGTCGGCCGCAGGCGCGTGAGAGTAGACGTCTGCGAGTTCGACGATCCGTACAGCAGCAACGGGATCATTCACCGTCCGGCTCACTGCAGATTTGACGTCGAGCACCGGGCCCGAGCCGCAGATCGCTCTCGCGGTGGCGAACGTCGCGTCGACGGGATCGAGTGGGGAGGCTGGCACAGCACCGGTGGCCGGGACAGGCTCGGCGTAGCGGTCGAACTGCTCGCGGGAGATGTCCATGACGCCGCGATCGGTGATCTGTCGGCCGTGATCGGACGCCGCCTTTCCGAAGCCAGCGAGCACTGTCCAAGGCAGGCCGGGACAGCCGGCCGCCGCCGCGTGGTAGAGCCCGTACATGCGCAGTGGGATCTCGCCGTCGGCGTCGGGCAGCCGCTGGTCTCCCGAGTTGGAGAACAGGTCAAGTGAGTCCCACGGCGCTGCCAGCGATTCCACGACCGCGGCAGCCGCTGCGGACAGCAGCAGCACCACGAACAGCAGCGCCGTCGAGGCCGCAGCTGCAATGCGTCCTGCCGTCATGCCCACTCCCCCGCCAGATCGATGAGGGATACGCGAGCATCGGAATTGGCGCCGACGCGACGCCAGATGGCGCTCGAAGGGTCGGCATTTGCTGAGTCGCCGGCTGCCGTGGCGATGGGGATGGTGCGGTGGCTGCGTGTTAGGCGCTGGTGCAGGGCCTGTTCTCGGCGCGGCGAGTGGAGCCAGAACAGGACCGGGGTGACGATGCCGGTGGCGGCGGCCACGGCTTCGTAGCCCGGCAGCTTGGCGAGGATCTGCGGGCTGTGCTCGACACCAGTGTCGTACTCAAGGAAGAAGTCGACGGTACGCAGTCCCTCGCGCCAGCGGCCGAACCCGTCGGGGCGGACGTAGGAGCCCCAGGCCTTGGTGCACGCGCGCTCGGACCACCACATCTCCAGCGAGGCGTCGGCCATCGTTCGCGCCGCGCCGTGGAGCGCGCAGAAAACGTCGTTCACGCCAACGAGGTGCCTGAGGTCAGCCCGAAAGACGATCCGTCCCAGAGCCCCTGCACGAGGCGCCGGCTGCTCGCTGGTGTCATCGAGCCCGGCGATGAAGTTCAACCCAAGAGGTGTCAGGACGCAGTGCTTCGGGCTGGTACCAACCAACAACGGCGGTCGGAAGCAGTCGATGAGTCCGACGTCGGCCAGGATCTGCACTCGGCGACGAGCGACCCTCGGGTTGTCAAAGAAGCCTCGGGTGATCTGGTGAGTGGTCAGCACTTGGTGATGACCGAGGAGGCGGAGGATTTGCCGATCGCGTTCCGTGAGCCGATTCGCAGCGGCGAGCAGCGCGTGTCGGTTCGGTGTCACGCTTCACCGCCTTCGTTGCGCAGCAACTGGGGATCGAGTTCGAGTTCGAGGGTGTCGGCCAACCCCGGTGCCGGTGAGCGCTGAGCACGGGGGTCGGCAGCCAAGCGCTGTGCGGGTACCTCCGATACCGCGGGCCATCGCGTGGCGGCCGCGTTCAGCACCTCGTCCGCGCGGCCGGATACCGCCGCTGGCATGGGCTGAGTCTTCAGCGTGAACGCCCGAGTCTCCTGTCCTCCGCACACAAGCCGCGCGGCGACCTGGTAGCCGCCGAGGTGTGCGAGGTCGTAAGCCGTGAGAGTCGGCACAGTGTGCCGTTCCATGAGGCGGGAGTCCTCAGGTGAGGCGTTGAAGTAGATCTTGGAACGGGCGTTGGCCGAGAGAGCTTCACGAAGCTCCGTCGAGAGCTGGCCGAGGTTCTGGTGGGCAAAGGCGATGGACAGTCGATAGGCGCGGGCCTCAGCGAACATGTCCTCCAACGGGTGCGCCAGCGTGAGGAAGTTCTGGCCCTCGTCAAGGTAGAGCGAGCTGTCGCGGCGTTGGTCCTCGGTCTGCCTGGCACGAGCCTGGGCCGCGCGCCAGACTCCGGCCACGATCAGCGAGCCAAGAAGCCGAGTGGTCTCCTCGCCGAGGATGCCCTTGGGCAGGCGGGCGAGCAGGACGCCTCCGTTGAGGACATCGGCCATGTCGAAGTTCGATGTCGAAGCAGCGACGGTCTGTCTGACAAAGTCACGCAGGAGAAACGCTCGCAGCTTGTTCATGAGCGGCCCGACTACCTGTGCGCGTGCACCGTCAGAGAGTTGCGCGTACCAGTCCCAGAAGCTCGCCAGCATGGGATCGCGCAGTCCGCCGGTGATCGATAGCCGCGCGACGTCGCCAGACAACAGCGCACCGGGGATGTCGACGAGCGTCGGGGACACGCTATCGCCGCGGTTCTTCAGGAGGGTGAGCGTGACCGAGCGGAGGATGTCGTCAGTACGAGGGCCCCAGTAGGCGCCGTAGATCTTATGGAAGATGCTGACGAGGTTGTCCACGACGAGCGGGATTTCCTGATCGCTCCCGACACCCATGACGTTCATCGCCGGGCGGATCGCGTCGCGTTCCGGATCGATGAGCACGGTGCGGCCGACGGCCCGGTCCGGGAGCCGGTCGAGAAGCGCCGACACCAGGTCGCCCTTCGGGTCGATGACGACGGCACCACGACCGGCCTCGATGTCGGACAGGATCAGGTTCGCGAGCAGCGACGACTTGCCGGAGCCTGTCTTGCCGACGATGTGGAGGTGGTGGCGTGCGTCAGCGACAGCCAGACCCACCGGACGGGAACCACCCACATCGGACCGGCCCAGCGGCTTCGCCGAGCGAGATGGATGGACCACCGAGGGCGGGGCCGCCGCTGATTTGGCGCCGGCCCGGCTCACGCCCGGGGCGTCCGTGTCGTACGGCAGGTGGGCGATAGCAGCCAGCTCGGTCAGGTTGAGCAGTTCACCACGGAGGAAGCGTCGCTCAGCGACCGCCCGCAGCAGGTGCGGCATGCGCTTGCGAGCCCACCAATTGCGCTCGGCGTGGACGGCGAAGGCCGACGCGAGAGCATGGGCCAGGCCCCGAAGGCGACCGGCTTCCGAGCGTCGTTCTGCCGTGTGCGACGGGACCGGCGCAGTGGTGACGACCGCGTAGTGGATAGCTGTTTCCCAGAGTGGCCCTACGCTCTTCGTCATCGCAGCACGCAGTTCCGCGGAGTGTTCCAGGTCTGCGCGCACTGCGGTGGTGCGGCCACGCGGTCCGCGCGTCGTCAAGTCGAACAACGTCGTTTTCGCTGCGGTCCTGGATGTCGGGGCCTTGTGAAAGCCTCGCAGGGTCCTGCGGAAACGCCGCAGCCGGCGACCGGCAGCAGGACGTGCCAGCACCTGGACGCATGCGTACTCGGCCGCTCCGAGGTCGGTGCAGGCGCCAAGCAGTGCGCGCAGCGGGTCGGTCGAGAATCGGTCCTGCAACGGATGAATCTCGGGCCGTGCCAGGCGGAGGCGTCCGCCAACGGCGCGGACTGGACGCAGTTCCGAGACTCCGCCAGCCTCCTTCGACGCCGCGAGCGCGCGGGTAGGGACGGGGGCACCAGCCGACAGAACCGTCTCGGTCTGAGCGCCCGGCCAGGCAGCCTCGATTGCGCGCTCGACCATGCCGGGAGGGATTCGGCCAGGTACCCACAGACCGATCTGTGTTCCCTCGGAACTGAAGGAGAACTCGAACGAGAGGTGTGGCTGGCCGGGCCACGTGCGTTGCCGCGGCGACCTGACCAAGCCGTGGAGGTTCGCCCAGAACGCAGGGCCGGCGTGGGGATCGACTGTCGGTGGCATCAGGATTCGGATGAGCCGTGCGTCCCGCAGCTGGGCATGCACGCGAAGCCTTCGCAGCGCGCGGCGAGCCGCGACCGTCGCTGAAGCCGTCGTGCCCGCCGCCGTTGTGGCCAGTGGCCACCATGCCGACGCAGAGGCCGCGAGCTGGTTAAGGTCCGCCAGCAGTAGGTGAGTGAGGTCCGTTCCCGGGATCACGCAAGCTCCTCGATGTTCGCTGACCTGGAAAGCGCTGCGATCTCGGCGGGATCTGTTGTGACGAGGTCGTGTTCAGTTGCCGAGGCGACCGATGCGAACGCGGCACGCGTGGACCCCGATAGAACGAGCCCTTGCCCACGGGCGGCGGACAGGGCGAACGCGCGCTCCCCCGCTGACAATCGGAAGGCGTTCGCGACGTGATCGATCGCTTGCGAAGACTGGCGGAGGAGGATCTGGGTGGCCGAGTTCGCCACGACGGCCAGCCCGAAATCAGTCCCGAGGAAGTCCGCGGCGTCCTGGGAAACCACGACGAGACCGGCCCAGTACTTCCGTGCCGACTTCGCCATCCGACACAGGAATCGGGCGCCGTCCGGCAAGGACATGAGCTGCCAGGCCTCATCGACGACGACCAGACGCTTGCGGCGTTCCTGCGGACCGGAGATCTCGCGCCAGATCACGTCGAGGGTCAGCAGGATGCCCACGGCGCGGAGTTCGTCGGGCAGGTGACGCAGCGCGAAGACCGTTAGGTGGCCATCTGTTTCAACTGTGGTCGGGCCGTTGAAGAGGCCGGCGAACGAGCCCTGCGTGTGTGGCGTCAGTCGTTCGGCGATGGACCGACTTGCCGATGGCTCAGCGTCTCGGAGCTCGTTGACCACGTCGGCGAGCGTCGGCACGGGCAAATGCTGGGTCGCCGGGTCCTCGGTGATGCCCTTGGCGTTGTAGGCCGCGAGGACCGCGGCATCCAGTGCCGCGCGTTCGTCGGCGGTCAGCGTCGAGCCGAGGAGCACTGCGACGATGGTTTGCGCGAACATTGCTCGTCGCCTGAGCGCATCGCCAGCGCCGATCGACTGTCTGGGTAGGTCGAAGGGGTTGATGCGGACGCCTTCGAGACCGAGCGCGATCCGGGTACCACCGACGGCCGCCGCCACTCGGTCGTACTCGTCTTCCGGGTCGACGACCAGGACGCGGACTCCCCGGTAGAGCGAACGCAGCATTTCAAGCTTGGTGACGTACGACTTGCCGGCGCCGGAGCTGGCCAGGGTCACCGAGTTGAAGTTCGGCAGGGCCCAGCGGTCCCAAAGCATGGCCCCGCCACCCGTTGCGTTGGTGCCGAGGAGGACTGCGGAGTCGGCTTCGCGCGGCAATGGGAGGTCGGTGGAGGCGAAGGGGAAGCAGGTCGCCAGTGCTTCTGTGTCGAAGGTCCGGCGCATGAGCACCGTGTCGATGCCGAGCGGGAGCGTCGCGCACCAGCCTGCGACGGCGCGGTACGTGAGCGGCACGAGCTTGAGCAGCATGCTGTCGGCGATCGCACGAACTCGGGCCGCCTCGATCGCCAGCTCTGCCTCGCTCGCGGCATGGACGGTGAGGTAGATCCCGACGCGGAACAACTTCCCCGCACCGGACGAGACGCGATAGGCCAACTCCCGCGCATCAGCCGCCGCTGCTTCAAGATCAGGATCGTCCAGAGCCGCGCGGTCGAAGCCACGGCGACGGCTGGACTCCAGGCGGGCACGTTGGCGCCGCAGACGATCGGCCGCCTCGTTCGACGGGACGGGCTCGACATGCAGTGCCAGGTCGAGTCGCCCGGCATACGAGGTGAGCGGATCCAACCAACCCGGCATGACCTCTGCCGGATAGTCGACCGCTGCAAAGCTCGTCGCGAAGTCGTCGCCGATGCTGAGCGCGCGGGTACCGATCCCGAGGCTCGCCGGTCCGATCCAGGACGCTGTTCGCTGCTGGCGGCGTGGAACGAGGTTCGTCAGCATGGTCAGGCCTCCAAGGTCGTGGCAAGGGGCGCGACGGGGTTGAACGCTTCGTTGAGGAGCGAGAGCGTTGCGGCCTCGGATAGGCATACGGCGGACACACCGGCGGAGCCGAGCAGTGCGTCTGCGTCCTCGATACGGCGGTGAAGGCGCGATGCGGCGTTCTTGGAGCGTTCATGGACGGCGAGGGCGACCTCACGGTTCAAGAGGTGCCCGTCGGTCGCCAGGTCGGCGAGGAACGCGACGTGTTCGCGGGCAGCACAGCGAACGCTCTCGTTCGGGTGGCCGGCAGCCTGGTCACGAATCGAGTCGCTGAAGGCTGACAGATCTGTCGGCCGGGTTCGGACGGTGATCGCGACGCTGCCGGTCAGGCTGTTCAGCCAGCGCGCGAATCCGGCCAGGATGACGGCTTGCTCGCGCTGGGACCTAAGGGACAGGTTCACGGTCGTGCATTCGGCGAGTGCAGTGACTCCATCAGGACCCAAATCCAGCACCCCAGCGTCAGTCACCTCATGCACTGGCGAGGCGTACTCCGAAACGCGCGGCCCTCGCTCCCGGAAGAGCTTCGCGGGCACCTGGGGAAGGCCTTCCGGCGCCAACACCTGTCGCTTCGGCGTTCTCGTGAAGCGAAGCCATGCGGCCAGCAGCCGGTCCAGCGGGACACCGTCGCGCGACATTGTCACCACGCCGGCTGTCGCAAGCAATGCCAAGACGGCGAAGGCCAGGTAGACAGTCGGCGGAACTGCGCACTGGCAGGCTTGGTACCCGAGCCAGAGCGCCACGGTGACGGTACCGAGCACCGCGGCCTGGCGAGCAGTGAGTCCTGCGACGACCTTGTCAGGCTGGTCGACATCAGCTGGGATGCGCACAATCGGGATCGCGTCGTCATCGATGCTGTCTGCCACGTTCTCGGACTCCTTGCGTCGTTGGTGGCTTCGGGACTCGTCGCGGAGGCTCGGGAACCGAGAAGAGTGGGGCTTGCTCGCCACGAGCGGGCGGGTTCGCGACCGTGGCGCGGTGCCGCTGGTCAAGGCGGGTGCTGCGTCCCGGCGGCAGAGCCAGTGGCCGGCGCATCGGCCCGGGCGGCGGCAGCGGCGCCGGGGCTGGCGGGCGCGGATTTGGGGGTGCGCCGCTTGGCGGCATGTCGGGCGGTGGTTCCTGGGTGACGGTCATGGTGGGTGGCTTGGGGCGCCACCCTCCCGAACCGCTTCCGCCTCCGCCGGGGCGTGGGCCAATGAACGGCCTGACGGCGCCTCCGGCGGGAGGAGGCCCCGATCGGGATGGCGATGGCCCCGTTCCGCCACGCCCCGGCAGCCGGAAGCCGTGACGCATCAAGCCCCAGGTCTTGTAGTAGAGGAACGCGCGGGCCATGCGGCCAACCGGGCTGGTGTGGAACGGCGAGCGTCCCAGCACGACGCGCTGCACCCATCCTGGGATCTTCAGCAGGACGATGAAGAGGCACAAGCAAATCAGCAAATCGAGGAGGCCACCGCCAGTGGGCAGCCCGAAGACGTTGGTCGCCTGCGGATCGAAGAAGATCTGGATGCTCGTGATCAGCACCAACGCCTGCAACACCTGGATCGCGATGCACCCGAAGATCGCTCGCCACCACAGCTTGGCGACGCCCTCAGTCCACGGCAGGGCGTGACAAGCGAACGCCAGCGGCGAGCCGGCGGTCAGCACAATGAGCACAGCCGAGCGGATCAGGCATGTGATCAGCAGCGCGACGCCGAGAACAGCGATCGCCAGGCCGATGAGCATCAAGAACAGGTTGCCTGCGCCAGGTAGCAGTACCTGGTCCGTCAGCGTCGATGTCAGCGCGTTGCCCACGCCCTGGGCAGAGACCGGACCGGTCAGGAGCGTCGCCGACAACGCGTTTCCGATACCGATGAGCTGGTTGATCAGCCACAGCGAGGCGTTGGACGCGATCATGCCGATGACCAGCCGCGGGATGATCTCTTTGACCGCGTATCGGGACTGGACGGTTTCGTGGCCCATCACGGTCAGCCCACCCACCAGGATGAAGAGCACGTAGACGGTGTTTGCCGTGATGAGGACGCCGTCCCAGATCTGGCTGATGCGACCGTCGGTAAGGTTCGGCGAGGCCAGAAGCGTGGTCCCGAGCAACTTCAGCACGGGATCGAGGGCCTGCTTGACCAGGTGACCGAACCAGGTGTCGATCGCCTTCTCGATCTGGCCCGGGATGTCGAAGAGACCGGGGTCCTGCTTGTCGGGCTCGTCCTGGCCCGGGATCGGCCCACCTGGAGCAGGAACCGATGAGCCCGGGCCGAACCCGGGCCCGTAGATCCCCGGCAGCGGCGACGGCATCACTGGCGAAGGTGCTGGCGGTCCCGGCGCCGGATCCGCAGCAGCGGACCCGACACCGGACAGCAGAAGCGCGACAAGCACCGCAACGACCAAGACAACTGGTCGGCCCATTGCTGCCGTACGCCGCGTGATCGGAGACATGCCGGTCAACGGGCCCCAACGAGCCCTTGAAGCACGGTCACCAGCGTCGGCGCCAGCATCGCGAGCCCGTAGCCGAACATCGCAGACTTCAGCGCCCGCTTAGCCTTCTCGACCTCGCTCGGGTCACCGCCGGCCATCACGTAGCGAAGCCCGCCGATCGTGACGAACATGGTCGCCACCGCCGCCAGGATCCCGACGACCCACCCAGTGATGTTGCCGACAACCTGGGGAAGCGTTGCCGCGGCTTCGTACGAGACAGTCGCCGCCGAAGCCCGCGTACACGCGAAGATCATCAGTACCGCCGAGACGACCAGCAGCAGCGCGGCGCGGCGTCGGTGATGGACTGCGCTCGGACGGCGGTAGCCGTGGCGTGGACGGGTCTGGGGAGTCAGGGTCATGGAGATCGTCCTTCGTCAGATCCGCGCTAGGCGGCGAGGTCCCCGGGCGGTTCCTCGACGCAAGAAGTCCGGCTCGAAGACTCAGAACTGTCCGACGTGCTTCCGGCTTCACTCTTTCGGCCCTGTTTGAAGGCCCTGCGGGAGCTGGCCGTGGTCCCAGTGAGGTGCGCCGCGACGCGCATCTCGGCCTTTCGCAGCCGCAGCAGGGCCGCGTTCGGACTGATCCCCAGCAGCTCGGCGACGTCCCCGAGCGGACGCCGGTCCAAACGCACCGCAGAGATCAGACCCGCTTCGACCTCGGTAATCACGTTCTCGGAGACGAGCCTGACCAGAACAAAATCCGGATGGCCGGCCTCGGACTCGACGTGAGCATTCATGGTCGCGGCTGCGACAGCCTTTGCCGCAAGAACTTCGGCATAGGCCGACCGCCGGACGGCACGGTACGTCGACCAGTACATCCGCGTCAGGATCGCCGGCCGATCGACGTCGACCGCACGCAGTGCCTCCAAGAACGCAGTCACGACTTCGGCGCACAAGTCCTCGTAACTCGTGTCGGCATAGTCGCGGGCGAACTGCTTTGCCAGGTTTGCCAGGCCCGGCAATGCCATGCCGAGGGCGACCGTCTTCCAGATATCGCCGCGTGAACGTGTGCCCTCGACGATCTCGCACCAGATCAGATCGCGAGTCGCAGGAGAGGTAGCGCGGGCGAGAAGCAGGCCCTTGACCTCATCCAGGAGGTAATCCCGATCTTCACCGAATGCACGCCCGCCCACGAGAACAGGAAGAGCCACGAGCGAATCGAACTCGCGCGAGGCTTCCGCGAGAACTGTGATACCCGTCATTTCGTTGACCTCCGTGGTCGCCGGAAAGGTGATTGCCTTTCCAGGTACGACCACCGCGATCAAATATCTGTCGCGAGAAAGTGACGGACGCAAGCGCCTACCGTCAATTTCCTACGCGCTGACGACCAGCGTCGACGAGCAAAGTCCGACCACCAAGAGCTCGGCCGATCGCGTAGACCTGGCCATTTCACGCTGGTGGCCCGCTGCCAGGAACACGGCCCAGCGTCAACTTAAGACGTCTGGGATTCACTCGTCCGCCCGATCGTGACCTAGCCATCCACACCACCGCGCCAGATCGATGATCACGCTTCGAGAGCGTTTTTCACGCCCGTTTCACGCAGCCGTGAGCGGCCAGTGGAGTGAAACAGGACGAGCCCAGACAGTTTCATGCCGTGAAACCGGACTTCGGAAGCGATCGGAACACCATCCGCCTCGCCCGAAGGACAACTGCATATGCGACCGCACGCCAGCCGTCAAAGGTCCGTCGCCACCCTCGCTCGACAGACCATCACGACCTACACCGACCAGGACAGCCTGCTTCTCGATCCGATCTGCGGCTCCGGCGACATCCTGGTCGAGGCCGTACGCGCCGGCCGCATGGCCATCGGCGTCGAGCACGAGCCGTACTGGGTGGACATGGCGCGAACCCGCATCGAACGGGCCACGGATTCAGGTCGCGAAGGATTCGCAGCAGTAGTGAACGGCAGTGTCGACACGCTCGTCAGGATGCTGGCTGACGAAGGCCGCCCCGACCAGGCCTCGATGGTGCTGACGGCGCCTCAAACCGGAACGACGCTGCGCGCCGACGACGAGGGCACCACTTCGAACCTCGCCGAGTTCATCGCGGGTTCAGTCTCGTCCGTGTCTCGCTGCACTCAGGTGACAGCGGCGCAGAGTCTTTATGGCGTCATCTGCTGGCCGGTCCCAAGCGTCGACATCCCCTGGGCGATCGAAGAAGTCTTCACCGCTGTCGGATTCACGCTGGTTGACCGCCAGACCGTCCATAGCACATCTGTCAGCCTCTTGCTATTCAGCCGAGGAGATTCGATCCGAGAAATGCCGGATGAGGGGAATATCGGCAGCAATCGTAGCCGCCGCCAATGACGGAGTCCTACGGTCGAGATCAATTCAAACGCGCCGATCCTCCGCAAATCATCTTCCACGTGGAAGTAGTAACCGGCGCACTCGCCGACGCACTCCGGCGAGATCAGGCACAAGTAGTAATGGAGGTGCTGACGTGGGCAGCTTCGGAGCAGGCAAAAAGGGAGGCGGCCCCCCACCGAGCTGGTTGATGCGTGCGGGGAAGTCGGCTGACGCCGGCACAGGCCCACCGACGACACCAGCAGTCACCCGAATCGCGTTCCTCGGCCGTACCTCGACCGAGGACCAGCAGGACCCCACGATCTCGATTCCCCGACAGCTCCGGAACTGTCTGAATGCGCTGCCTGACGGTCCGGTGATCGTGGCCTACTTCTACGACATCGAATCCGGGCGCAAGGATCTCAGCGAACGCGGGCGCGGCCGCGGTCACGAGCTCATGGCCATCCCGGTCCCCCGCGACGGCGGTATCCAAGACCTCCTCGCCGAGGCCGAAGGCGGCCAGGCCCGCTTCGACGCTGTGATCTGCGAAAGTGTCGAGCGCATCGCCCGCCGTACCTACTACGGCACCCTCATCGAACACCGCCTGGAACGCGCCGGGGTCCCACTGCTGGCCTCCGATGAGCCGATTGTGCTGACGGGGCGAACCGCGCGCAGCGCGACGCAGGTACTGACCCGTCGGGTGAAGCAGGGCGTTGCCGAGTGGTACGTCCTGGACATGTTGGAGAAGTCGTGGGGCGGTTTCGAGGAGCACACTCGCCAGGGCTTCAACGTCGGCAAGCCGCCGTACGGCTATATCGCAGTCAAGATCCCGCACCCGGTACCGGCAAAACGTGCCGAGGGCAAGTACAAGAGCCGACTGGCTCCGGACCCGGTGCGCGGACCAGCTGTGGAGCAGATCTTCAGGTGGCGTGCGATCGACCGGATGACCCACGAACAGATCACGTCGCACCTGAACGCCGACCTCGTCCGGTATCCGCCTCCCGAACCGCCGGACCCCTCGCGTGCACTCGGGTACTGGACCAGACAAGCCGTCCGCGACATCCTTAAGAACCCGAAGTACACCGGCCACATGGTGTGGAACCGTCGCGCGACCAAGAGCGGCGGCGGCAAGCACAACCCTCCCAGCGAGTGGATCTGGTCCGCCGAGCCGACGCATCCAGCGCTGATCGACGTGGAACTGTTCGTGGTCGCGGCCGAGGAGACGCCGTACCCGAAGCGGACCCGCGGCGGCGCCGGCCCGAACAAGAACCACCCGGACACCGCCCACACCTATGCACTACGAACACACATGGTCTGCGCCCTCTGCGAGCACGCGATGTTCGGCAAGCACCGCCACGGCGTCCCGTACTACTGCTGCAACCCGTCCCGGCATCTCAGGCCTGAAGGCCATCCGGCAACGCTCTACGTTCGCGAAGACAGGATCCTCGACGGCGTGAACCGCTTCTTCCTGGCCCGGGTGTTCGGCGACGAGCGCGAGTCCCTGCTGTATGCCCTCACCGATCATCAAGCCGCATCAGCAGCGGCAGACCAGGAGCACCGCGCCAAAGAGTTGGAAGCGGCCATCGCGGACGTCGACAAACGCCGCTCGCGGCAGGTACGCGCGCTCGAACTCTCCGACGACGACGAAGGCTTCATCCGCGAGATCCGCTGCCGTGTAGCTGAGCTGGGCACCGAGCGGGCACGTCTGGTCGCGTCCCTCGAAACCTTGAACGCGGAACGCCCGCCGACAGTAGACCCGACCCTGATCCGAGCGCTGCCCATGGGACAGATCAATCTCGCGGGTCTGGATCACGAACTGCGGTTCAAGCTGTTCAGGCTGTTCCGCCTGGAGGTCCGCTACAACAAGCTCAGCAACCGCGCGCACTGCACGATCACACTCACGCCCGAGGCCCTGCCCACACTTCAGAGTGAACTTTCGGCCTCAGGATTCGTCGTGCCACCGGAATGCATGTATCCAGAAAAGCGAAAAGGCACAGACCGGAATAATTCCTCATCTGTGCCCATCCTGACGGTGCCCCCGGTGGGGCACGCTACAAACCCCCCGGGTGTCGACCTGCGGTTTCACGGTGGCGGGCATTTCGAATTCCACGAACGCTACGTCGTCTAAGCGTCAGGTAGACTGATGGCTCTCGAAGCCTTGACCGATTTCAGAACATCGTGGATCCGACCTGCGACGCACCGGCTGCAACGTGATCGCGACCATGATCGTCCTGCGTATGGCTCGCGCCCTGTGGGAGTCTTCGCTCCCCGGGTATGGGCGACGTATTCGCAATCAGTTGCTCAAGGAGTCGCCTCAGACGCCGTCGGCGATCTTACGGTACGGGCCATGAGGATGAGTCCGTCGAAGTCTGTCGGTGTCCAGCGGTCGCGGCCAGCGGTGCGTATGGCCCAGCGTTGTTCGTTGTTGGCGTTTTCGATCATGATGGCTTGGCCGGTCCCGATTCGGTCGGCCACCAGGGGCCAAATTCGGTCACGGACCCGGCGGCTGACACGGCCGACGAAGACTCCTGCGGCGACTTCGACCATCCATCGGGTCAGGTGACCACGTAATCCTTCGGGGGCTGCAATTAGAACTACGACCGTCATCACGTGCCACCTTCCGTTGTGGTGAGTTCCGGCCCAGATACGACGAGGTTCATGCCGACTGCTTCGTTGATCTCTTCGGGCGGGTCACCAGCCCAGTTGGTACCGCCTGCAACGACGGCGTCACCGTCGGACCACAGTTGCGAGAGGTCTTCATCGGATGCGTCATCGCCGGCAGGCAAGAGCAGGGTCTTGACGTCGTGGACGATCGTCGCCAACAGTCCGCCGTCCGTGATCCTGTCTCGAAGCGCTATTCGGGCGTCGCGTTCGCTTGTCCGGCCGGCTGCGGTGAGTTCGAACGCCAGGGGGATTGTGTAGTCGGCCTTGTACAGGTCAGCGATATCCAGAACGAAGGAGATCGCCGATCCTGTGTGTACGAATCCGAGTGCTGGGCTGGCGCCGATGGCCATGATGACCGCGTGGCAGATCCCGTACAGAGCCGCGTTTGCGGCGGACAGGACGCGATTGGCGTCGTCGCCAGCGGCAAAGGCGTCGCCAGGCTTGTAGTCGCGGCGCTGCCAGGCAACGCCGGTGCGCTGCGAATTGGCCTGGTAGAGGCGTTTAACGCGGGCACCTTCTCGCCCACGGAGTTGCTGCATGGTCAGACCACTGACGTCTTCGCCAGGAAAACGCATCGCGTACATGTTCCGGGCGACTGCAACGCGTTCTTTCGGCCGCGTGACGAGCCAGGCCTGTCGTAGTAGGAGGCGGGCCCCGCGGGCTTGACCGATGCCGGAGGCATAGAAGCGGACTCCGCCTTCGCCGACCCAACACACAGCGGTGCCGGAGTCGGCCAACAGCGCGATCGCCGCGTGAGTAATGCGTGTCCCGGGCCCGATGAGCAGAGTGGCGATCAGCGCTGCCGGTACATGGACGATGCGCTCCCTATTGATCACGATGACGGCGTTGTCGTCTCGATCAATGTGGCAGCGTTCGATGTACAAGCTGGAGACGCGTTCATCGACGCGGTGCAGGTCCTGGGGCAGTGCCTTCCACCACGGTTCAGCCATGTGCTGAGGGCGGAAGGGGTGCGAGGGTGAGCAGTCCGCATCCGTAGGCTTTGGACGGGCCGATGCCGGTGGTCATGGCGGTGCGGAGGGTTTCGGGGTCGGTGACTGTCAGGACTCCTTCGAATGTCGCGGTGGTAATGGTGATGGTGGCGGGGCTGCCCGGTTGCTTCTGGAAGCGTTTCTGGTCTCTGGCGGAGATGCGGATGTTGCGGGGCGCTTCTGCATCGGGTGCGGACAGCGGCCCGGTGCGGGCTTCGGGGATTTCGAAGCCCCAGTGCTGGCAGTGTTGGAGGAACCAGGTGAGTTGGTGGGCAGCGGTGCGGTGGGCGACGCGCTGGCCGCGGCGGCGTTCGCCGTGGGCTGGTGGCTGGTGGTTGGGGCCTGGCTTCTGGGGGTTCTTTAGGCTCTGGGTGGGGCTTGCCGCGAGGCGGAAGCCGAACTGGCGGCCTATCTGGACGTGCGCGAGAGCGGGACTGTAGTCGCGGGTGAGGACCTGTTCGGTGTCAGAGGCCGGCCAGCCGGCTTGTTCGATGATGTGGGTCCAGTCGGGGCTGGTGCGCGTCAAGACGAGCAAGTGGGGTCGGTGGGGGTTGTCGACGTCGATACGCCACAGGGGCCGGTCGGCATCGGGGTCGACGATGCCGGCGGTGATCATGCCGTGGGCGACGTGGGGGTTGGTGAGCAGGACCTGGCCGTCGCGGCGGCGGGGGTTGATCAGGATTCTGGACAGGTAGGACACGGTCACCATCCGATGAGCGCGAAGGGGTCGTGGGCAGAGGAGCTGGTTTCGTCTGTTAAGGCGTGTCCGGTGGGGACCGTGGTCCAGGTGTGGATGACGTCGCGTTCGCGGAAGCCGCGTTTGCGCGGGTGGAAGCTGATTGGGACGTCGAACACGGTGTGCCGGGTGGTGCCGGTCCCGTCTACGGTTGCGGCCTCGGCGTCGATGGTGATCGGCAAGTCGATGTTGGAATGCCGGTAGCGGGCCCTGGCCAGATCGCCAGCCTGCCACGGGGTGGTTTGCAGAGTGTGCATAAGCCCGCCTGCCTGGACGCCGATGACGAGGCGGCCAGCCGGGACGCAACTGCGGCGGCCCAGGGCCAGTGGGAAGGCCGGGTTGGTGACAGCTCGGTGCAGGGTCTCGATGGTGGCTGCGGGGCCTGCGATAGCAGCGAGAAAGACAGCGTCTTGCAGGTAGAAGCGGGTAGTGACGTGGGTGGGCTTCTTTGGTGAGGTGGGCTTCTGCACGCCGGCGGTGGTAACGGCGGCAGACAGCAATGGGACGCCGCGGTAGTCGCTGACGGTGTGGTAGTCGCGCAGCAGGCTGCCGGGCTGGTCTGTGCGTACGCCCATGTGCAGGCTGAGCAGGTCGGTGATGGGGTCTTCGCGGCGTCGGCCTTCGGCGGCGGCGAGCAAGCCCAGGATTCCGGATTTGGTGGGTGCGCTGGCGGTGTCGCGACGGTTGTTTTCGCCGGCGATTCCCCAGGATTGCAGGGGCCCGGCCAGGCGTAGGAGCAACACGTTTTGGTCGGCTGGCTGGGTGTGGCTGGTAGTCACGAGGCTTCCTTGGCGTACCAGGCGGTGGCCTCCTGCCGGATCTTCTCGCGCAACTCGGCGAAGGTCACCAGAGGGCCGAAGGCGTCAGCGAGGGCGGCCTCGGTTTTGGGGTCGGTGGTGTGGCCGGTGGCAGCCAGCAGGCGCGGGGCCTTGCACCAGTTGGCTGTCACGGCCTTGTGCTCGTCGGCCAGTCGGTACATGGAAGCCTCGGCGATGCCGTCGGCGGTGCGGACGGGGCGTTCGAAAGCGGAGACGAGGTTGACCGGCTGGTCTTCGCGCAAGGAGGCGATGACCAGGTGGGGCAGGGTGCGGTGGGCGAATGTGTTCTGGTGGCCGGTGGGCATGGAGCGGGCGAAGGCGTCGGTGAACAGGTCCAGGGCGTCGACGGCCGCGGCGGTGTCTGCGAGGTTGTCGCGCAGCTGGTGGAGTCCGACGGTGGCGTAGCGGTAGAGCGTGGCGGAGTTGAACTCGACCGTGCCGATCATGCCGGCGCCGGACTCGTCCGCAGCGTTTTCGTCATCGACGGCGGTGAAGTAGTCGAATTCGACGGCTGCGGCGTGGGTGGACAGGGCGTGGGCGACCTGGACGGCGGCATCGACGTTCAGGCCCTTCACATCGGCGACCATGCGGCCGAACAAGGCCACGTCCAGCGGGTGTCCACTGCCAAGTTGTTCCTTGACCGGCAGGTCTTTCACAGCTTCGGCCAGCGCGTCCCCTTGCAGGGCTGCTAGCTCGCTGATGCGGTCGGCAACCAGATCGGCGATGGCGTCCAGCTGCTGGTAGCCGAAGAACAGCAGGTAGCTGGTGTCACCCTTCTTGGCGCCGGCTTTTATGCCGAGTTGGCTCACTAGTGCCTCGGACAGGTTGGTGGCCGCGGGATCCGGCAGGTTGAACTTGGCCGCCAGGCGGTTGGCGAGCAGTGCCTGCATCCTTTTGGTGCGGGTGGCCTGGTCTGCCTTCGGCAGCTCGTCTGCGAAGATCTGCCGGGTCGCCCGCTTCCAGGACTGGGAGGAGACACGGCTGCGTCGGACGCCGCCGTAGATGGCGCTCTTCGGGCTGCCGGTGTCGTCCCGGTTCAGGTTCGCCGGCGGGACCGTCTGGAGAATGTGGACGTCGAGATACAGGCGAGAGGACACGCTGTGCTCCTTGGTGAAATGGCGGTCGGAGAGCTTCAGGGATTCGAATCGGCCGCGCCGTCGGCGTCTTGCTCTGGCGCGTCGGAGTCGGATGTGGCTTTGGCACCGGACCAGAGGTAGTACTGGCTGCCCCAGGCGCGCCGGATTCGGGGGCGTTGTTCGGGGCGGTGCCAGTCGTGCAGGTCCTGGACCAGTTGGTTGTAGTCCAACGGCTGGGCGACGGTGCGCAGCTGGCTGATGAGGTGGCGCAGATGCTCGATAAGTTCGGTGACATCACCGGCGGTGGCCATGCGGTTAACCCGCCGATCAACCGCGTCCTCGGAGAACTTGTCGGCCTTCTTCAGCTGGTGAAGTGCCTTGCCGAGCGTCATGCCGGACTTGTGCATGCGGGTGTTCTGGGACTGCTGGTGAAGACTGAAGATCACCAGGGTGGCGTGCTCAGCGCTCAGAGCCGGGTGCGGCTCCAGGTTCTGCTGACTCGGGTTGGGGACCACGACTCGGTAGTGCTGCCACATGCCCGGGACATCGCCTGGGGCCTTGTTCGCCCCCTTACGTATAGCAGCCAGGTCTGCTCCAGCGCTCCTACTGGTGGGGTCGAAGCTCTCCCAGAACCATCTGCCGCGGTGTTCAAGGGTCGTCACGGCTCTTCTTCCTCCTTCGTCGGCGGCGCGGCCAACGGCAGCGTCTTGTTGATCTCGCGCCGAAACCCTGCCTCAGCGGTCGAGCTGCGGTAGGTCTTGGCGACGCTGGCCTTGCCAGGGCGAGGCTTGGGCGCGATGGTTCGGCCGGCGAACGCCTCGGGAGGCGCGGCGTCGAGAAGCTCGGTCCCGACACGCAGTGCCGCAGCGCGGGCCACCTGCTGCCAGGCCCGGACGCCGGCCGCGATCGCTTCGGCGTCGTCAGCGTGGCATTGGATCCCCGCCAGGACTCGACGAACGGGCACGTTCAAGGCATACAACAGTCGGTCTCCGGGGTGCTCGCCGGAATCCCAGGGAAGCGGTTGGCCTCCGCAGGCCCGGCGCAGGTCCGCCCCGAGCCGGTCGACGGCTCGCGCCAGGCGCCCGGCCTGCTCGGCGATCTGCAGAACTTCGTAGCGGACCTGGGTGTCGGTCAGCAGAGCCGCGACCGGCAGCGGGATCTGGTCGATGGCGATGTCTTCGATGACGGCAGACTGGACACCGTATTCGACCGCGACGGTGCGGATCTGGAGCGGGTAGGCCACGTCGATACATTCATCGACGCGCAGCCGGGCAAGTTGTGTCAGCATCCCGCTGGTGGCGACCTCGTCGTTACCGGGGTCAACGGCGAGTAGCGCGGCCAGGCCCTGCCAGGCCGTCTGGCCGGGGCGGTGGCGGCGAGGCCGCCACGTGGGTTCGCCAGCCTTGGGCTTGGCCTCACGACGCCAAAGGGTGTGCGGCTCGAACTCGGGGACAGCCAACATGCGGTCGCCCGCGGCGACCACCACCTGCGAGACGCCGATCCCGTCAATGCCCTGCTGCGGGATCAGGCGGACGCGGCGTGAGGGCCAGGTGAACAGGTCCAGGATTCCCGTCGCCGGCCGGGGGTTCCATTGGGCGGTGGCCGGCTCGCGCTCCCACACCGGGACATCGCCCTTCCGTATCGGGGCGATGGGGGCGTTGAGCTGAAGCGTGTCGTACAGGGTGCTGCCGACGGGGTAGGTCAGGCCCAGTCGGCCAAGCGGCCCGGTCGGATTCCCGGTGGTCTTGCCGCCTTTGACCTTGTCGTCGCCGACGGCCCCGGTCTTGATGGCCGCAGTGTCCCAGCACAGGGTGTTCAGCAGCCAGCACACTGCCTCGGCCGGGGTGAGTTCCACCTGGTCGGCTTCGGTTGTCGCTGCGAACAACGGAACGTTGTTCCCGCTGGGCAGCTTGGCGATCAGTAACGCCGCGGATTTGGCCTGGCCGCTAGTCGCCTGCAACCTGGCCACCTGCGCGAAGGGGGCAGTCGCACTGAACAGATCAAACCGGTTGCGATGCCTATCCAGATAGTTCTCGATCTTGGTTCGCTCGGCCGGGCTGAACCCGTCGGGCTGCTCGAAGCGGTCGGCCCAGGTGTCGTGGTCACGGCACGGACCGAGCGCTGCCAGCATGACCGGGAGCAGCACTTGCCGCAGGATCGCAGGTTCCTGCATCGGCGCATCCGGCGCGAGGCCGGTGAACCGGTGGGATTCCAGCAGCGCCTGCCGGATCCCGGCCCGTATTCGCTCGTCGCCGTCGATGACGGGTATCCACGGGTCGTCGATGAGGTCGAAGCGCAAGCAGCCCACCCCCTTGTCTCAGAGCCCTGCGATGGAGCAGGGTGGCTATACACTACGCCTGAGGGAACCTGTTATGTCTAGACTTCTAGGTAACCGCTGGTGTTTTCATGTTCGCAGACCGTACTGACAACCTCCGGCGGACAAGCCGAGGGCGCTCTTGAGGGGTGGGCTGATGGGTCGGTTGAGCGATGCCTCGCCGTTGCCCGATTACCTGGCGGCCTGCGGCCTAACTCAGAACGCGATCACGGCGTTGTCAGTGCTTTGGGGCAAGTCCCCGAAGAACGCAGGCGGCCGGGCCAACCTACTGATCAGCCACCTGCTGGACACTGCGATGGTGGCGGGCTGTATGTGGGACGAACATCTACAGCCGTCAGTTCGCACCATGATGGACCGCGCCGCGCCCGGCGAGGGGCGGCGACTGTTTCAGTGGCTGTGCGCGGTGCACGACTGCGGCAAGGCCACTCCGGCTTTCCAATCGATGTGGCAGCACGGTGCAGAACGGGTACGCGAGCACGGGCTACGCTGGGATCCCCGCCAGCTGGCCGGAGCTTCCTGGCGGCACGACAAGGCCGGCGGCAAACTACTGCGCTCCATGCTCGGCGGACGCAAAGGCGGGCTGTGGAGCAAGGAGCAAGCCGACTGGGTATGGCCATTGGCGATCTCCCACCACGGCCGCTGCCACGGGCTGGAAGTGTTCGACTGCCGGGAAGCCCACGGTGATGCCCACGGCCTGGGCCCAGCTTGGAAGAAAGCACAGACCGCGGTCGTGGACGCCATCAGCGTCCTGCTCGGCTACCCGGACACGGCCGCTGTCCAGCCGTCCGCCCGACCAAGTCGAGCCGAACAGCTGGCCTTGGCCGGCTACATCGTCATGGCCGACTGGATAGCCAGCAACAAACTCTTCGAAGGCATCGACGACCTGAGCCAGATCAGCATCGCCTCGGCCCGACACAGAGCCGAGACCGCCTGGCGGAAGCTGGACATGCTCCCCGACGACCGGGACCTGTCCGATCCGGGCGCGGAGCTGTTCCCCGTCCGGTTCGGGCACGAGGCCCGTGGACTGCAACAAGCGGTGCTCGATGCAGCGAACGCCATCCCAGCCCCCGGACTCATCGTCATCGAAGCTCCGATGGGCGAAGGCAAGACCAAAGCCGCTCTCGGCGCGGCGGAAGTCCTGTCACGCCGTTTCGGCACCCACGGCCTGTTCGTCGCCATGCCCACCCAAGCCACCTGCAATCCCATGTACGACACGGTCACCGTATGGACCCGCACCTTCGGCGGCACCGAAGCCGACCGCGTCGTCCTGCTGCACGGCAAGAACATGTTCCACCCGGCCTGGAAACGTCTTCTGGACCAAGCCGGCCCCGAGCCCTCCGAAACGTTCGTCGACATCGGCATCGACGGCTGCGACGAATACGGAATGAGCCCGAGCACCGACGGCACAGCGACGAACAGTGCCACGGGCCCGGTGCAGTGGTTCCTGGGCCCCAAGCGCGGGCTGCTGGCCCGAATCGGCGTCGGCACCATCGACCAACTGCTATTTGCCGCCACCCGCACCCGGCACGTAATGCTGCGCTTCGCCGGCCTGGCCGGGAAAGTTGTGATCATCGACGAGGTCCACGCTGCCGACATCTACATGGAACAGTTCCTTGGCGAAGCCCTGTTCTGGCTCGGCCAAGCCCGCGTCCCCGTCATCCTGCTCACCGCCACCCTTGCACCCCGGCAACGGGAAACCCTGATGCGCCTCTATCTGGCAGGCGCCGCCGGGCCTGACAACTCCGAAGACATCATGCTGCCAGCCCCGTCCAGCTATCCGAGCGTGACCGCAGTCTTCGACGACCCCGCGCCGGGCCGCGGCTTGGGAGCCATCACCACCTCCAGCAAACCGTGGCGAACACCCGAACCGGTCAAAATCAGTGTCCTGCCCGAGACCGCGGAGGCAGAGCCGGGCGAAACCCTGACCGGGTACTTCGACCACAACGCGCCGCACGGAGTAGTCCTGATCATCCGCAACACCGTCGACCGCGCACAGAACACCTACACCGCATTGCACCACAAATACGGGCACGAACACGTGCGGCTCCTGCACAGCAGGCTCACCACCGGCGCCCGCGCCGACCGCACCGCTGAATGCCTCCGTCTCCTCGGACCCGACGCCGGGAAAGACCGTCCCGAGTTGTTGTTCGTCGTCGCCACCCAGATCGCCGAACAATCCTTCGACATCGACGCCGACCTACTCATCACTGACCTGGCCCCCATCGACCTGCTGCTGCAACGCATCGGCCGGCTGCACCGCTTCGAAAGCACCCCCCGCCCGCCAGGAACGACACAACCGCACGCCGTCATCACCGGCTTCGCCCCCGGCCCCGGTGGCCCGCACGCCGATCCGGGCAGCGAATACATCTACCACCCCCACCGGCTCACCCGAGCGGCAGCGCAAGTCCTCCATGCCGAAAAATCCGAAAGCGGCTGGCTGATCCCCAACCAAATCCCCGACCTCGTCGCACACGGCTACAGCGACGACAACATAGCCCCCGCAGGATGGGCAAAGTTCGCAGCCGACGCAGCCGCCGACTGGGCCGCCGACCAGGCCAGCCGCGCGGCCAAGGCCGAACCACACCTGTTGGCCAACCACACCAACCGTGAATCACCCACACTGGCCGGGCTGCACCACATGGACGCCAACCCAGCCGACGACAACGAGATCAGCAACCTGGTCCGCGACTCCGAACCCGAGATCGAAGTGCTCCTTGTCCGCCGGACACCCCACGGACTCACCACGCTGAGCGGCACACGCCTCGGGATCAACGGCGAAGCCGCCTCCGACGCCATCGACGAAGTCCTCGCCGACACGGTCCGACTACCCAGGAGAGTCGCCGCTGCCACGAAGCATCTACGACCGCTGGACGGCTGCAGCCACCCCTGGCTGCAGTACCTGAGTGTTCTAGAGCTCGACGAGCACAACGCAGTACATTTGGTCGACGGACGCAAAACCTTCCACGTCGAGTACGACCAAAAGGTCGGACTGCTGGTCAGGGCCACAAGTCAACGACGGTGACAAATCACACGTGCCCGTTCGCTCCGAGCCGTCTACCGCACGCCAGCAGGATCACACGAGGCAACAGAAGAGTCTGGCTCACCGTGGCTAAATTCGCAGTGAAGAAGAACGAACGGCCTCCCTAGAAAAGCCACAGCTCACGAAGTGTCGGCCCCGCAGGCGCGGGGATCTTCCAACCACGCGTGGGTTCAGACCGTCTCCGAGGCCGTCGGCCCCGCAGGCGCGGGGATCTTCCCCGGTGCCGCATCAGAACACGGTGATGCGGGCCGTCGGCCCCGCAGGCGCGGGGATCTTCCCGTGTGTCGCGGGCTGGTGTACCGCAGGCCGGTGTCGGCCCCGCAGGCGCGGGGATCTTCCGTGGCAGACGCGTGCGGTGCGTGCGTCGGCGAAGTCGGCCCCGCAGGCGCGGGGATCTTCCCTTGGCCATCGGTGGCTGGAACGACGCGACCGCGTCGGCCCCGCAGGCGCGGGGATCTTCCCCACACCCTGGCCGTCAATGACGCCGCCACCGCGTCGGCCCCGCAGGCGCGGGGATCTTCCCGTAGCTGATCGAGTAGTTTGGGGGCATGCTCAGTCGGCCCCGCAGGCGCGGGGATCTTCCCCTGGACACCGCCCGCCAGCTCCAGCTTCAGGTGTCGGCCCCGCAGGCGCGGGGATCTTCCCAGAAGGAGGTCGGGATGACCACTACACAACCTGTCGGCCCCGCAGGCGCGGGGATCTTCCGAACATCGACGTGATCGCGGCCTCGGCTTTCTTGTCGGCCCCGCAGGCGCGGGGATCTTCCCTCGTCGGCGTGGGCGAGAAGCCGGTGCGCCTCGTCGGCCCCGCAGGCGCGGGGATCTTCCCGCCAGCCGCGACGGCGGCGGTAACGGTTGCGGGTCGGCCCCGCAGGCGCGGGGATCTTCCCGCAGGCCGCAGCCTGGATGATGCAGGCAAAAAGTCGGCCCCGCAGGCGCGGGGATCTTCCCCCATTGGCCCCTACGACGGCTACTCGCGGAACGTCGGCCCCGCAGGCGCGGGGATCTTCCCTTGTGCATTCGGGAGGGCAGGCCCTTCCCGCGGTCGGCCCCGCAGGCGCGGGGATCTTCCCTCATGTACCACCACCCGGGGTGAGCAGGTGCGGTCGGCCCCGCAGGCGCGGGGATCTTCCTTCCGGGATAGACGCCGACCACACCGACCCGTTGTCGGCCCCGCAGGCGCGGGGATCTTCCCTGATCGTCGCGATGTGCCAGAAGGCGGACCGCGTCGGCCCCGCAGGCGCGGGGATCTTCCTCCAGCGCGGGCAAAAGCACTGCCCTTGTCGCCGTCGGCCCCGCAGGCGCGGGGATCTTCCGCGTGCCTAAGCCGAACAGGATCACGATCAGGAGTCGGCCCCGCAGGCGCGGGGATCTTCCCATGCACGACCTGAAGCGAAGGCTTGTGAAGCCGTCGGCCCCGCAGGCACGGGGATCTTCCCCTCGTTCTCGGTTCCAGCTCCGCGACCACGTTGTCGGCCCCGCAGGCACGGGGATCTTCCTGATCCGGCATCCGGCATGAGCGTGACCGAGGTGTCGGCCCCGCAGGCGCGGGGATCTTCCCCCGGATGCCGAGGCTCGCTCCGCGCACGCCCTGTCGGCCCCGCAGGCGCGGGGATCTTCCCAGGACCGACGTACGCGGGTGCTCGATCGAGGTGTCGGCCCCGCAGGCGCGGGGATCTTCCCTACGTGGCGACGGCATGGCTGTACTCAGGTCCGTCGGCCCCGCAGGCACGGGGATCTTCCGGTGCTGTGGATGGGGATCATGAAGTTCGTCAAGTCGGCCCCGCAGCCGCGGGGATCTTCCCGAGGTACAGAAGTTCACCTCCTCGATGATGGTGTCGGCCCCGCAGGCGCAGGGATCTTCCGTCGACACGTCGACATGGTTCTTCCTCATCTTGCCGCTGTGGTCGGCCCCGCAGGCGCGGGGATCTTCCCACGGAGGTGCCCGCGATGATGCTGGGAATGCCGTCGGCCCGCAGGCGCGGGGATCTTCCCTTCCCGCCGGTGTCGTTCCACAGTTCGGTCAGGTCGGCCCCGCAGGCGCGGGGGTCTTCCGTCGTAGGAGGCGACGAGTGCGAACGGGCCGGAGTCGGCCCCGCAGGCGCGGGGGTCTCCCCGTTATCGATGATGGGTTCGCCTCGGGTCGGTCGTCGGCCCCGCAGGCGCAGGGGTCTTCCGCTCGCGTTGGACGCGGCCCGGCCCCGGACCTCGTCGGCCCCGCAGGCGCGGGGGTCTTCCCGTCTCGGCGTCGATGTTATCCGGCAGCAACAGGTCGGCCCCGCAGGCGCGGGGATCTTCCGATGACTGGTCGGCTCGATGAGGCCCTGGCTCAGTCGGCCCCGCAGGCGCGGGGATCCTCCAGTGCCTTGCATAGCGAACAACACCGGTCGCGTGTCGGCCCCGCAAGCGCGGGGATCTTCCGCTGTTCTGTCTGACACGGTCCCTCGTCAGCCGTTAGTCCCCGCAGGCGCGGGGATCTTCCCTCGATCAGGTTGCCGAGGGCACCCTGACACTTGTCGGCTCCGCAGGCGCGGAGTCTTCCCTGGATGATGTCGAGCCCGAGAGACTGCGCCTCGTCGGCCCCGCAGGCGCGGGGATCCTCCGTTCCCCGCGTCCTTGTCACATTCGCCCATGTAGTCGGCCCCGCAGGCGCGGGAGTCTTCCCCCGTTCCCGGCGAAGAACTGGTTCGGGTCGCTGTCGGCCCCGCAGGCGCGGGGATCTTCCGCTGGCCGAGTCGCAGGGCGCTCAGATCGCAGGGCCGGCCCCGCAGGCGCCGGGATCTTCCATCCGGGTCGTAGTCGGGGCATCAGCCGCCGTGACTGGCCCCGCAGGCGCTGGGATCTTCCGTACTGGATGGGCCCACACGCCGGTGTCCGCACCGCCTGCCTGCCCCGCAGGTGTGGGGATCTGCCTGCCGGCGCCACCAATCCGATGACTTTCGTCGCGTCGGCCCCGCGAGCGCGGGGATCCTCCCATCACCGCCAGTCGGGTCTGGCGCCGGTTACAGTTGGCCCCACAGGCGCGAGGATCTTCCGTTCACGCTGGACGAGGCCCAAACTAAGGAAAAAGTCGGCCCCGCCAGCGCGGGGATCTTCCGCTGTTCTGTCTGACACGGTCCGTCGTCAGCCGTTAGTCCCCGCAGGCGCGGGGATCTTCCCTCGATCAGGTTGCCGAGGGCACCCTGACACTTGCCGGGGCCCCGCAGGCGCGGGCGTCTTCCGAGCTGGTACTGGTTGGGGAAGAACAGCACCTCGTCGGCCCCGCAAGTGCGGGGCGGCTTCCCAGCATGAAGGTGATCGCCGCTTCGGCCTTCTTGTCGGCCCCGCACGCGCGCGGATCTTCCATGCACCATCAGCTCGCTGTAGACCGGATGCCCGTCGGCCCCGCAGGTGCGGGGTGTTCACTGCCGGGGGGATGCCTGGCGCGCTGTTACCGTCAGCCCTGCAAGCGAGGGGATCTTCCGATCCAGGACACGTTCAACCAGAGCATCGACGTGCAGGCCCCGTAGGCGCGGGGATTTTCCCGTCGGCACGCTGATGGCGATTGCCGTTCAGACGTCGGCCCCCGCAGGCGCGGGGATCTTCCCCCGTGGAAGAACTGCGCGAGCTCTTCGCCCGTGTCGACCCCGCAAACGCGAGGATCTTTCCCGGCTCATGGATGAGCACTTATCCCACGTCGACCCGCGGGCGCGGGGATCTTCCTGTCCTGGTGGAGTGGCTGGCCCGGAACGAGCTGTCAGCCCCGCAGGCGCGGGGATCTTTCCTCCACGACATCCAAATCCTGTGCCGGTCCCGCGTCGGCCCCGCAGCCGCAGGGATTTCCTGCAGCGGTGACGAGGCGGCCTTGCTTCCGGCAGTCGACCCCGCACACGCAGGGATCTTCCCTCGTCCCCGGTCGCGAGCAACACGTCGGGGTTGTGGGCCCCGCATGCGCGGGAGTCTTCCTCGCCAGCGGCGGTCGACGTGGCAGGTGTGCTTGTCGGCCCCGCAGGCGCAGGGGTCTTTCTTCCCTCCGCGAGACCCGCGCTGCGCTCGTCGACTACGTCGGCCCCGCCAGCGCGGAGGTCTTCCGCGGTTCCGCACTGCGCGGTACGCCCGGAACTGGTCGGCCCCGCAGGGGCGGGGGTCTTCCCATGCCGTCGTTGGTGTCGGTCTACGGGTATCCGTCGGCTCCGCAGGCGCGGGGGGGGCTTCCCGGCTCATCACTTGGATTGGAGAGGGACTCCTTCCGTGGCCGGCCCCGCAAGCGCAGGGGTCTTCCCTCCTGCAGCTCCGCAACGGTGAACGGCATGGTGTAGGCCCCGCAGGCGCGGGAGCTTCCTCGCGAGACGGGCAGCGCCTTGACCGGTCATGTCGGCCCGGCACGCGCGGGGATCTTCCGTACACCATCAGCTCGCTGTAGACCGGATGCCCGTCGGTCCCGCAGGCGCGGGGATCTTCGTGTCGTTCAACTCGCCGTCCGGCGCGGACCTGGTCGGTCCCGCAAACGCGGGATCTTCCCATTCCCAGCGGCCACAGCCACGCATAGGCTGCGTCTGCCCGGCAGACGCGGGTATCTCCTTCGATGTTGCCGGTGGTGCCTTCGGTCCGGGAGTCGGCTCCGCAGGCGTAGAGATCTTCCGAAGCCGCCGGCGTAGAGCATTGCGATTCGCGCGTCAGCCCGCAGGCGCGAGGATCTTCCCTACCAGCAGGCCATGGGCGAACTCCAGCCGAGGTACGCGCCCACGCGTTGCTGCCCGATGCGCGACGTATGCTCCGAAGGCGCGGGTCTTCCCTACGAGTAGGGCACCAATGGCGCCCCACTTATCGCTTCCAAAGGCCCAACAGCCTGACACCCATCGTCTTATAGTTCGAGGCCGGCTTGCGCCACGCCACCGAGCAGCCCACGTTTGGCCCACTCGTAACACGCATGGCCTTGCCCTGAATAATCGCGAATGTCAGGTTTTGGGCATGACAAAACGCGACATCCCCTCATGGCCGACGCCGAGACGCTCCGGATCCGCCACGAGCACCTACTTCGACACAGTCGTCAGCGCGCCCACGTCCCAGCCAGTCGAGGAGCGGGAGCTGACGTGGTACCAGCACGCGATTGCGTTCAACGACATGAAGTGGCCATTCCTGCAGTGCGGTTCACGTCGCAGCTATGCAGAGTGTCTGGCCACCGTCACTGCGGGCATCGTCACGAGCGAGGTCGGCGCGCCCAACCCAAGAACGCTGTTCCGTGCGCTGGCTAGTTGGTCGTTCAACAAGACCGCCAGGGAAGCCGGCCCTCCACCGAGTATGTACACCGACGCGATCACCTGGATCGAACAACGCTCACGCCCGCTGACCGACCTGCTGGATCCCCGGATCGCGCGCGCGGCGTTCGCGACGACCCTGACCACGCTGGACGGTCGGCCGTACTCGACGAAGGCCCGCCGCAACAAGCGCTCGGTACTCGTCTCAGCACTCAACTACGCAGTAGAGCTGGAGTTGCTCGATCGCAATCCGATGGACCGGATCAAAGACGCCATGACCTGGCGCGCGGCGGGCGTCGACCGGCGCAGCGTAGTCAACCCAGACCAAGCCAGGGCTCTTCTGGACGCCGTCGCCGCTCAAGGGCTCCCGGGCAAACGTCTGGTCGCGTTCTTCGCAACCATGTACTTCGCCGCCTTGCGGCCCAGCGAGATCCTGGCCCTCCGGATCGATGACTGCCTGCTGCCGGAGTCCGGATGGGGCTGGCTTACCCTGGACGGCGCCACGCCGTACACCGGCCCCGCCTGGACCGACAACGCAACCGGGCACCAGCGCAAGTCTCTCAAGCACCGCGTAGATGGCGACGAGCGCCACGTTCCGGCCCATCCCGAACTGGTCAGGCATTTACACGCGCACATCGCCGCGTTCGGCATCACCGACGATGGCCGGCTGTTCCGTAACACGCGGGACCTGCCGTACACCTACGCCTCCTACAACAAGGTCTGGCACGCCGCACGCAACGTCGCTCTCACCCCTCCACAAGTCCGGTCTCCATTGGGCAGACGCCCTTATGACTTGCGACACGCCGCGGTCTCGACCTGGCTGAACGCCGGTGTGGCAGCTGCACAGGTCGCGGTATGGGCCGGCCACAGCGTGAAGATGCTGCTGGATGTCTACGCGAAGTGCTTAGACGGTCAGGAAGAAGCCGCAATGGCGCTGATCGAGACGCGGCTGGGCCCCGCCGGCACGTAGTCTCGGACTCCTGCCCCGGGCCCACAAGATCATTACGCAGAGATTCCGAGCTCTCCACCAAGCCAGGTTCGAAGGCAGATCGAAGTGAGACAAAGATCTTCGTAAGGGGTTCCGAATATCTGCACCCAGCCATGCAGCGGAGCGTCCGAGACGGACGCTCCGCCACGGATTCGGGCGAGCATCGGCCGTAACCACTGAGACGGACATACGGAACGAAGCTACTCAAGAATGCGCGCAGCAGTCCTTTGCGCCGCACGGTGTCGGGCGTGGCCTGTAGGAACAGCTGTACAGCAGTAGCGCCTCCAGGAGCAGGCGGGGCTTAGCTGCGGCTGCGCCCGAATCATTCCACGGTGCCGGCGTCTAGCAAAGCACGTCGTCCACGAACACGCAGTCACGATAGGTATGGCCGCCAGAATCGACAGACTCGATGCCAGATCGTTCCCTTTCCGTTAGAAGAGTAATCGATCACACCAAAGGTTGATCCTTTCGGCGTGTCGCCCATCAGCGCCGCTTTCGAGATGTGACGGTTACTCGCGAGACGTTCGGTGGACACGCGGCAGCGAAAGGCACGGCGGTGAGGGACGAGACCTGGAAGTCGCTGGTTACGGCCGCGACCGCTATCTGCGGCCTCGTCGGTGGATGCTCCGATGCCACGCAGAAGGCCGCACCGATCCCGACACCGGCTTCGTCCACACTGCCAACGGATTCGACGGCAGCGGCAAAGCAGGCCATCCTCGCTGGCTACAGCGGGATGTGGAGCGACTACGAGAAAGACGAGCTGACCGCGAACTGGGAGCACCCGACTGTGGTGAACCACGCGACCAGCAAGGCTCTGCTATCACTCGACGAGAGCCTCGCGGCGGACCATCACTTCGGGTGGATCGGCAAAGGGCACGCCATGCTGCACCCGGCCGTAGTCTCCATGACGCCGAGCACTTATCCGACGGCTGCAAGCGTGATGGACTGCGCCGATCTTACGAATTTCTTGAAGTATGTCGCAGCCACCGGCGCCCTGAAGGATTCGGCCCCAGGCGGCACGCACCTCGTGCAAGCCCAGATGACATTCAAGGACGGGGTCTGGAAGGTCTCGGATATCACGATGGGTCAGCCCGGATCGTGCTGAAGAGAGTATCGGTTGGCGTGCTCCCGTTACTGGCTGCGATTCTCGTCTCGCCTAACGCGAACGCGAGCGGCAACACCGTCAACGAGAAGAACCAGTCGCCCACTGATACCAATACCGTGGTCAGCCATGTCTGCCAGCAGGATCCAAGCAGCGCATTCTGCCAGTACAAGATGACGGTCGCGCCTCCCGTCCACAAAGCCGTTCCGAAAGAGCCGTCGCCCCCTCCTCCACCACCTCCAAGCTGCGGCTACGGGGCGACATTCCAGTACACGCCTCCTCCCGCGATTCAGCA
This sequence comes from Catenulispora pinistramenti, assembly GCF_018274385.1. Classification (GTDB taxonomy): domain Bacteria; phylum Actinomycetota; class Actinomycetes; order Streptomycetales; family Catenulisporaceae; genus Catenulispora; species Catenulispora pinistramenti. The sequence goes on from NZ_JAAFYZ010000002.1 coordinate 94,098, forward strand.
GGATGGGACGGTCGGATCGCAACCGGTCGATGTCCAAATGGCCGAATCGTGCCCAGACGGTGCCACCAACGTCGGACCACCGATCAACCTTCTACCGGTAACGCCGACAAGCCCTGCGGCAGCGGCGAAATCCCTCGCTGACCAGACCTACGCGACCCTGCGCATACTGGCCCCGCCAATCGTGATGGCCCCGGCCACCGACGCAACGCAGTACGTCGGTATGCCGCTATGGGCCTGGTCCCCGGCCTCAGCTTGGAAACCGAAGGCGACGACCGCGACAGCTGGTGGCGTAACGCTGACTATGACCACGGCACCGGTCGTCTCGGACTGGTCGATGGGCGACGGTGGCTCGATGACGTGCAGCGGACCCGGAACTCCGTATCCGGCCACCCGGCCGGCGGGCGACCTGCCTCAGTCGCCGGACTGCGGCTACACGTACTCCACACCATCGTCCTCGCAACCCGACAGCAGGTTCCCTGTGTCGGTGACGACGCACTGGAAGGTGACATGGTCGACGTCCGGCGGCCTATCGGGGGCCGAACCCGACCTGACCGCGACAGCCACTACACGCGTGAAGGTCTCCGAGATCCAGGCTCTCGTGACCAACGTCCATCCCTGATAGCTCCGCAGTGATTCGTCAACATCGAGGTCTTGTTTCCGTGCCACCGTTCAGCGTGCCTTCCCGCAGCCGGGAGAAAGTCCCACCTGCGCGTACTCCTATCGACCCCGTCCGGGCCGCATCACCGAAGCGGCTGCGCAGCATCCCGCGCGCCGCGACGGGAGCAGTGGTGACGCTCGGCTCGATTGGCGTGCTGGGCATGTTGTTCTTGAAGGTCGGTGGCCGGATTCCGGTTCTCGTCGTCGCGCAGTCGGTACCAGCGGGCCAGGTCCTCACCGCGCCAGACCTGCAGGTCGTGGAGATCGCACCTGGAACGTTGACCGGCATTGTGCCATCCGAGCGCGAAGCGACGATCCTCGGTCAGCCCGCAGCCGTACCTTTGGTGCCCGGCGAGGTGCTGACGCAGTCGCTCATCGGCGTGGCACAGTTCCCACCCACCGATCAGGCCGTCGCCTCGATGCACCTGAAATCCGGCTCCTTCCCGCCCGATCTGACGCCGGGAAGCCACGTGCAGGTCGTTGCACCGTCCGCATCTCCGACGAGTCCCGTGCAGATCGTCGCGGACACTGCGACGGTCACGAAGATCTCCACGCCCGACGACCAGGGTTCGGCAGTCGTCAGTGTCCTAACGGACCCGACCTCTGCGCAGCATGTCGGCGCGGCCCAGACAGACACGCTTGCGCTGGTGCTCCAGCCGGCGGGAGGCTGACGTGCTAATCGGCCTGTGTTCGTTAAAGTCCTCGCCCGGCGTCACCACGACCGCCATCGCGCTGGCTGCAGCGTGGCCAGCCACTGATCCGAAGCCGACCATCATCGAATCGGACGCACATGGCGGCGACATCGCAGTGCGCTTCCATGTTGCAGAGGACCCCGGGCTCCGCTCACTTGCCGCTGCTTCGCGGTTGAAGCCAGACGCGGCGCTCCTTCATGCTCACACGCGGCGCCTCGGACCGGCCGCACTCCCCATGGTCACCGCGCCCCATGAGACGGAGCAGGCACGGCACGCGGTGACCGCGCTGAACGGGCTCTTGGACCTGCTACGGGAGACACCCGAGCCGGCCCTACTAGACCTGGGCCAAATCGACCCGAAGGATCTGAACACCGCTGACCTCCTCACCAACTGCGCAGTCGTGCTGGTTGTCAGCCGTTCGGCACCGGATCAGGTGCAACGTGTCCAGTCGGCTGCTCAGGACCTGCTAGCCGTGAACAAGAGCACCAAGGTCGTCCTGGTCGGCGGCGGGAAGGCCAGGGAGATCCACAACCTGACCGGGCTCCCTATCGCCGCGACGATTCCGTCCATCGCCGTCTCCGGATCGATCCTCACCCGCTGGTCGGAGCGGAAGGCGAGGCAGTCCTTCGGCACCCAAGCGGACGGCCTCGCATCTCAGCTCGCGCTTCTCCGACCCACCGATACCAATGCCAGGAGCCTGATCCACCGATGACCGCTGACGCCCTCACCGCTCGACACGTTCCATCGCAGGGGACGAAGGCAGAGGCCAACCCCGATGTAGCGCCCACGCTGATTCGCAACGTCAGGAATCGCCTGAGAGAGCAAGTGCGAGTCGAGGAGGCTGCAATCGACGGCCACATCGACAAGCGTCGCCGTGACGAGATCGCCGAGGCGTTCCTCGGCGAGGAGTTAGAGGCGTATGCCCGCTCCGAGCTAGCCGCCGGCCGACCGCTGCCGGATGCAGAATCCGAGCGCTCCTGGGCGAAAGAGGCGCGCAACCACCTCTTCGGTCTCGGTGGTCTGCAGCCCTATCTGGACATGCCGGACGTCGAGAACATCAACACCCACGGCTGCGACAAGATCTTCCTCCGACTCAGCGGCAACCGGCGGGCCCGCGGTGAATGGCCCGTCGCACGCTCCGACAAGGAGCTGATCGAGCTGATTCGTGAGATCGCCGCACACTCCGGGGAGGAAGAACGGCTGTTCAGTCGTCGCTCCCCGCTACTTGACCTGCAACTGCCAGATGGCTCCCGGTTGAACGCTTCGGGCTGGGTCGTCGACCGCCCGAGCCTGAGCATCAGGATCCATCGGTTCCCCACAGCGACCATGGCAACGATGGTGGAGCTCGGCGTCATGGACCCCGACCTCGCGGCCTTCCTTGCCGCGGCTGTGAAGGCTCGGATGAATATTTTGGTATCCGGTGGCCCAGAGACTGGCAAAACGACGTTGCTCCGTGCGCTCGCGTCGGAGATCCCGCTGTGGGAAAGCCTGGTGACGATCGAGGACAGCCGAGAGTTGAACCTCGGCGCCGATCCAGAGCAGCACCCCGACGTCAAGTCCTTCCAGGCCCGCCTGGACAACATCGAGGGCGAAGGCGCGGTCAGCTTGGCCGACCTGGCGCGCAATGCGCTTCGGATGGCACCGGACCGAGTGATCGTCGGCGAGGTACGCGGCGAAGAGATCCTGCCCATGTTCGCGGCGATGTCCCAGGGCTCTGACGGCTCGATGGCAACAATCCACGCTTCCAGCTCACGCCAAGCTCTCATGCGGATCGCCGCCTACGCGGCGAAGGGACCGGAAGGGCTGCGTCTGGAAGAGGCGAACCTCTACGCGGCCTCTGCCATCGACTTAATCGTGCAGCTGGACTACACCGACGACCTGACCACCCGCGTCGTAGCCTCGATCCGAGAGATCGTCGACGCGGACGGGTCGCAGCTGATCACGAACGAGGTCTACCGTCCGGACCCGGCAGGACGTGCCGAGCCGACCGGAGCGCTGACCGCCGCCCGGGCCAAGCGACTGGAGGCCGCCGGGCTCGATCGGCGGATCCTGGTCGCCCGAAATCCGTGGTGATCAGTGTGGGGAACGGAACTCTGCTGCTGACCGTCGGGAGTGCGACGTTCACTCTCCTTGCCGGCCTTTTCCTATTTGTGTCGGCCTTCCGCGAACCGACGATCCGAGACGCCGGGAGCGCGTGGCATCGGCGCCTCGACCTGCGCTCGGTGATCCGCCAGCCCATGAGGCTCACCGTGTCGGTAGGCGTCGGCCTGGCAGCCGGGTTGTTCACCGGTTGGCCGGTGGCCGCGCTCGCCGTCACATGCGGGGTCTGGTTCGCGCCGGTGCTAGCTGGCGAGGACGTCGCCGAAAAGTCCCGGATTGCAAACGTCGAGGGCTTGGCCAACTGGTCCGAGCTGCTGCGGGACACGCTGTCGTCGTCCGCTGGGCTTGAGCAAGCCGTTCTGGCCTCGACCTCCGTCGCCCCGAAGGCACTGGCCGAGCCGATGGCGACCCTCGGAGCGGACCTACGCTCACGCCAACCATTCAGCGATGCGATGACGGCGCTCGGCGACCGGCTGGCGGACCCGATCGCCGACCAGGTGGTGATGGCCCTGGTCAATGCCCAACGCAACCAGGCGAAGAACCTCGCCGACCTGCTTGGCGAACTGGCCGCTGCCGCTCGCGCCCAGGTGACTCTGGCGGTGCAAGTCGATGCCGAACGTGCACAGCACCGCACGACGCAGCGCGGCGTCATCGGGATTTTTTTCGTAATCGCCTTCGGCCTGGAGCTGTTCGAACCGAAGTTCCTCCAGCCCTACGGAACCTTCTCCGGTCAGATGGTGATGCTCGTCATCGTCGCCGGGTTCGCAGCGTCGTTTGCGTGGATGCGTGTGATCACGCGGCCGAAGCCACTCCCCCGGCTGCTGGTCGGCGACGACTGGAAAGGCCGATAGATGCTGACACTCCTCCTCGCGGCTGCCGGCCTCGGTGTCGGTTTGTGGCTGATGATCGCCGGCTTGTTTCCGGCCGCACTGTCTGTGACGGAGATCCTGGCTCGGGCGCAAGCCGGGACACCAGCCCCGCAGTCAGCTCAGGCCTCGTTCTCGCAGGCCTCCACGTTGAGTCGTCTCGGAAGACGCGCGGTCAGGCCACTGCAGCGCGTCGGTGTTCCAGGAGATCGGGTACGTACCGAGCTAGAGCTGATGGAACGCTCGGTCGAGCAGGTGCTGTCGGACAAGGCCGTGGCCGCCGTTTTCGGGACGATGATCCCCGTCGCGTCGCTGCTGACACTGGCCACACTCGGAATCCACCTAGATGTAGCAGAAGTCGCGGCAGGCTCAGCCGTGCTGGGCGCGGCGGGCTTCTTCATCTTCGACCTGACTGTTCACACCGACGCCGAGGAGTTCCGCCGTTCCGCACGTCTGGCTGTCCGTGTGTTCCTGGACCAAGCGGTTACCTCGCTGGCCGGAGGTGGCGGCATCGAGCAGTCGATGGTCGCCGCCGCAGCCGACGGACGGGGCCCGATGTTCCGACGCATCCGAGACGCCTTGGACGCCGCGCAGTTGCACCGTGAGAGCGCCTGGCCCCACCTTGACCGGCTCGGTCGCGAGGTAGGAATCGAGGAACTGTCCGAGCTCGCGGCGGCCGGAACGCTGGCCGGCACCGAAGGCGCGAAGGTGAAGTCATCCCTGGCTGCCAAGGCCCGTTCCATGCGCGAGCGCGAACTCGCCTGCTGCGTCGCTCAGGCCAAATCCGCAACGACACGCCTGGCCATGCCCGGAGCTCTGATGGGGATGATGTTCATCCTCTTCCTCATCTACCCGGTGCTGATCGCGGCCTCCAGACACGCCTGACTACTTATCCACAACCTGTTGAAAACGCACACGAGGAAGTTGCCCCATGAAGAGCCACCTGTCCAAGACCGCAACCCGCCTGTGGATCGGTATCAAGGTCCGCAACGCCGCGCTCCACGAGCGGTTCCACGAGGACGCCGGCAACTCCACGTTGGAGATGTGCATCTGGATCGGCATCATCATGTTCATCGCCATTACGGTCGGCGAGATCGTCAAGAACCTGGTGATCAGCAAAGCTCAGAGCCTGCACTTCTGAGCCGATGCGACTACTTGCTGTACTCCGTGACGACGACGGCTCCACCACGCTGGAGGCTGTGATCAATATGCCAGTGCTGGTCTTGGCCATCATGCTGATTGTGCAGGGTGGCGCCTACTTCCACGCCCAGCAGATCGCTCAGCTCGTCGCTGACCGAGCCGTCGCCGCAGCGCGCAGCTACGAGGGATCTTCCCAGTTCGGCCAATCTGAGGCTGAGCACGTGCTGCACCTCGTCGGCGACGGAACACTGACCAATGCCCAAGTGCAGGTGGGGCGGGGCGGCCGCGCCGTGACTGTGACAGTCGCAGCGGACGTGCCGCACTTCCTGCCGTACTTTCCGAGCCGCGTCATCGTTGCCTCGTCCGGACCGACTGAGCAGTACTCACAGGCAGACCGTCATGGGTGAGCCGCTCGATCCCGAGGCAGGTTCGATCACGCTAGAGCTGGCCATTCTGGTTCCGTCACTGATGATCTTCTTTCTGGTCCTGGTCACCGTCGCACGATTCGAATCGGCACAGATGCACGTCGACACCGCAGCCTCGATGGCAGCTCGTACGGCATCGCTGGCCCGAAGCCCCGACGACGCGCGGGCGGACGCCGAGGCCGAGGTCAAACAGTCGCTGGCGAGCTCCGGCGTCGCCTGCACAACTCGAGAAGTCCACATCGACCTTTCGTCGTTCCGAGCAGGCGGGACAGTAAAGGTGGCTGTGACCTGCCACGCCGAACTCGGAGACCTCGCAGGCATGGGCTATCTCCCGCTCAACACCGCGATCACCGGGTCGTCCTCCGAGCCAATCGACAGATTCCGGCAGGTCACGGAATGAGCCTTCGGCAGCTCCGGAACAACGACGAAGGCTTCGCGACGCTGTTCGTCGTCATCATGGCCACCGCGCTGATGCTTGTGATCGGGCTCGTGGTGGACGGTGGGGCGGTCGCGTCCGCTCGCGCCGAGGCTTTGGACGAGGCCACCGCCGCCGGGCGGGCTGCCGCGCAGATGATCGATGCCGACACGTTGCTGCGGGACAACACAGTGATTCTGAACCCGGAAGCGGCGAAGAAGGCAGCGCAGGACTACATCGCCTCCACCGGCGACAAAGCAACTGTCCACATCGAGCAGGAGCTGCCTGGGACCGTCGAAACGGGCGCGGCGACATCTGGGCCGTCGGTGACGGTGTCCGTGACACGGACGGTCAAGACCCAGTTCTTGTTCATGGTCGGGTTCAGCTCCATCAGCCAGACCGTCACCGCGACCGTGCGGCCCGAGACCGGGAGGCTTTCGTGAGCCTGCTTGGGCGACTGGCCAGGGCCGTCGCGGCGCTGGCCGTCACCGTCGGGATCAGCGCCGGGGTTCCCTGGGCGCTACTGACGTACATCGGGAGCCCGATCCCGAAGCGCGTGCCGACGACGGCGACGGTCAGCAACTGGCTGTCCACCCGAGTCGACATCCACGTGTTCCTCGCAATCGTCGTGTACTTGCTGTGGCTGGTCTGGGTGGTGTTCGTCGTCCAGATCGCCGTACAGATCCCGGGCGTCATCGCCGACCTGTTGCGCGTGGTCCGGCACCGTGAGCCGCTGCGTCGTGATATGGCCGGCGGCCCCGGCGGAACGCTGGTGCGCGGGCTCATCGCGGCGTTCACCATCGCGTTGATCACGCCGCGGTCCGTCGCCCCGCAAGCTGTGGCGAAAGCCGCCGTCGACTTCCACGTCGGCACGGTGCGGCCGGTCTCTGTGGCTCCAGCAGTCCCCGGTGCCCGGGAGGAGGCGAAACCTTCGGAGGCCGTCGTTACGGAGACCACGGAAGCGCAAAACGCCTACACCGTGGTTCACGGCGACACCCTGTGGGACATCGCCGAACATCACCTGGGGAAGGCGAACCGCTGGCTGGAGATCTTCGATCTCAACCGAGGCCGACAGCAGAGCGACGGGCGTGCACTCACCGATCCAAAGGTGATCGTCCCCGGTTGGGTCCTGGAACTGCCGGATACCGAAGCCACTCCGGCAGCCGTGGCCTCGAACACCGCGTACGCGCAGGCGCTCTCGTCCTCAGCGCACACCTCCATTGCTGCGCCGCATTCGATCACAGTCCCGGCTCCACCTCCCCTGACACTCCAGCCGCAGGCAGCTCAGCACGCACCGGCTACTGACAGGGCGGTGGTGGTCCGCACTCAGCACCATGTCGCTCCGAGAGACCGGACTGGCATCGAGCTCCCGGGCGGCGGCTACGTTGGCATCGAACTCGCCTCGGGTGTTGCAGCCGCTCTCGCGTTCGTCAGACTGCGGAACCGTTCACTGGACAGATTCCGCGATATTGCCCAAGCGTGCGGCGTTGACGCCCCGCCACTGGAGCCGCGCGAAGCCGTGGCCGTCCTCGAACGGGACCACTATCTGACACTGTGCGCACCGGGACGCGGATACTTTCAGGACGAGCAGGACTTCGTCACCGATCCGTACGTCGACGACGAGCTGCTGCCTGCCGACGGCATCGAGATGACAGCCGCTGGCGAGCCGGCCCTGACCGAGGTCCCCGACGACTCACACGATCGGTCACCCCACGCCCCCTCGCTCTCGTCGCTGATGAAGTCCCTCGACGCGGCGACCGACGTTTGCATCGGTACACGTGGGAACACCGCCATCTCCTTGGACACGGCAGCCCCGGGTGGATTGGGCTTGGCCGGCGACAAGGCTCTGGAGGTCGCCCGCGCGCTTCTGGTATCTGCACTGGCAGCTGGCGGAGCCGGCGAGACCCGCCAGACCGCTGAAGTCCGACTCACTGGTGATCTGCTGCAACGCCTACTCGGACCAAGCACCGTACTTCCCGAAACACCTCGGCTCGTCGTGGCCAAGAATCCTGAGGATCTGCTCGCGACGCTTTCGATCGAGATGAACGCACGTCAGCAAATCGTCGCCGAGTACGGCTACAACGACGCCGACGAGGTCCGGCGTTACGCACACGAGCAGCCCTTCGTTCCGCTGGTCGTCCTCGCCGATGAGGCAACATCCGGGATGGCTGGTCTCGAAGCACTGGCTGCCGCCAGCCGCACCGTCGATATCCGCGTCGTCGGTCTCGGCTCATGGAACGCCGCCACAACGCTCTACGCCAACGATGCGGCGGCGAACGTGACTGGCGCTGGATCCGCCGAACTCGCTGGGCTTCGCGCGTTCACACTCTCGGCAGATGAGGCCTGCGAACTGCTGCGAGCCATCCTGCCGCCCGAGCCAACGACGTCCGAGCCCTTCACAGACGCCGAGGCCGCCGCCTCGCTGGCACCTCGAACGCTCACAAAGGAAGAAGAAATCTGGGGACCAACCACCCCACCGCGGCCTGAGCGCGCCGCCTGCCGAGTCCAGGCCCCGCCCGGAACCCTGGTCCTGAACCTGATGGGCCCGTTCTCAGCAGCGATCGACGGCCGCGACGTCAGCAAGACCATCCGTGTCGGCTCCCGCACCTTCCTGCTCTACCTCTCCCTACACCCGCGCGGCGTCGCCCGAGCAAACATGGCCGAGACCCTGTGGCCCAACGTCGAGCAGAAGCTCCGAACTACCAGCTTCGACTCAGCGCTATCCATCGCCCGCAAGCAACTACGAGAGGCCGCAGGCGCGACCGCCGACTTCATCACTGGTGAACGCGGCAGCGGCATCGTCCGCCTCAACCCGGCCGCAGTCACGACCGACTTCGCGTACTTCGACAGCCTCATCGCCAAGGCAGCCACCGCTCACCAGGACGAAGACAAGACCGGCCTGATGGAGGCAGCCTGCGCACTCTACCGAGGGCCGATCGACGAGAGCATCAAGGCCGACTGGCTCCTCGAACACCGCGAGGGACGCCTCCGTGCCTACCGCGACGCCGCCGGCGACCTCGCCCGCATCTACAGCCATGACGATCCCGACCGTTGCCTGGCCACACTCAACGCGCTGCTGGAACAGGACCTACTCAACGAGGACCTGTACCGTCGCATTATGAGAGCCCAGGCAAGCCTCGGCCGCCGCGATGCCGTCCGCCGGACTCTCAATCTGCTCGACGTACGGTACGAGGCGGCAGGGTTCGAGGTCGATCCGAGCACGTACACGTTGGCAGACCAGTTGACGCGCCGCCCGCCGTCACGATGAGTAGCTGTGATTGAAGCAACCGAACGCGGACAGCCCAAGGTCGCCCATGCTTGCTGCTGAGCCGTTTCGCAGCTTTCGTGGTCGGCTGGCGGTCTCGTATGCCGGAACCCCCAGGAATCAATCGTCTAGCCGAACCTGTACGTCGAGAATTAGTACGGTCAGGAAGGCGCGCCCTGGAGCACTGTGACGATCCGCGTAACCTCGGTCGCGTAGGTCACGCCCGTACCACCGGGCAGGACGTCGTTTTGATGTGCCGAGTACCAGGTGTTCAAGCCATTGCCGAGATTCACCTTGCCCGCAGAGTCGACGGCACCGCCGAGCGTCTGAGCATTGATCAAATTCGCGTCGACCAGCTCCTGCGCAAGAATCCCCAACGCCGTGGAGTGCAGGCTATCCGAGGTCCGCCCCTTCCCCATGCTGTTGATCGCCGTTGTAACCTTGCCGGCCTCGTCCCAGAGCTTCACCTTTGAGTTCTGGGACAACAACATGTCGGACGTTGTGGTTGCATACCACGTGGTGAACTGACTGCCATCCTTGACGACGCCATCCACCACAACCCCGGGATCAACATCATTGACTGGCAGAACCCCGGTGTCCAAAACCAGTTGCGTGACGACCACCGTCGAATCCGGACTGGGTATCTTGATCGTTGCAGACGGCTGCGACCCACCGGTTTGGCTCCCGCCGCCGCACCCGGTGGTCCAAGACGCCACCACTATCACCGCAGCAACGCAGGTGAGATTACGGCGATGGATGGTAATCATCAGTGAAGCTCCAGCGCGTTCGTAAATTCATTGACATATTCCTGTAGCGAACGCGGTGTGAGCGCTTTGTCGAGAGCGTCTGGGTGTGGGGGCGCCGGCGGGCCCAGGACTAGCTTCGATCCAAGCGTGCCATACCAGGTTTGAAACGCGGTGTTGTCTTGCACCTTGCCGTCCACGACGACACCGGGGCTGAGCATGTCAGGTGTTAACCGTCCGGAGTCCAGGGCTCCTTGAGCCACCAGAACCTGCATATGCTGGATCTGGTTGATGTCGTCCTGATGGGTGCCCAGCGCTACCGTCGCGGTGTGCGACTGGTCGAATAGTTGGTGGAGCAGGCCACCGTCGGTCGTCGGCGGGGATCCAGCCAGTGGCTGCAGGAAGCCGTCGACCGTCTGCGCGATGCCCAGTGCTTCCCCGCCGGGTGCGTTGCCGAGGGCGCCGGTGAGCATGTTGAACACCATTACGTGATTGGCTGCCATAGCGTCCGCATGCCCGGCCGCGTCGAGCTGCTGTTTATCGATGACCGCTTGAGTGGCGATGATGAGTTGTGAGTAGGGCTGCGTCCAGTCGCTCTTCGGGCCATCCTGGATGGCAGCCTGCACCAGCCCTGTATACGATCCCTGAAGCCAACCCCGGTAGGCGGCAGCGTTCTTCGGATCCGCCAGAGCCAGGCTGAGAAAGGACTTCAATTCATCCTGGGTTACAGTGAAGTTGTAGAAGGGTGCATTTGGGCCGTACTGCACCGTTGATAGGCCGTCGCTGCTACCCTGAGTAGACAACGCCAGATCTAGCGAGTTGTTACTCGCGAAGTGAATGAGCGCCTGCGTGATGGACTCCGGCAGCGGCCCAACCTCGGCTGGCATAGAAGGATCCGACGGATCCCACCCGTGGAACGCCGCAGCCGCCCGGACCACGTTCAGCGCAGCCTGGATCTCCTGCATCGCCACAGGATCGGAGCCGCGCTTTCCCATCAGGCCGGCGTTCAGGAAAGCCGAAATCGCCGCCGGGTCCGTGAACTTCGGCCCCACGGTGTTCGTGTAGGAGCCGCCGACGGTGCCGACCTGCTCCTTTAGCGAGACCGATCCTTGCAACAGCTCTGTAGCCAGTTGCTGCCCTTCGGCGCTGGAAAGAGCCAGGCGAACGGCGTCGCCGTTCTCTGCGGCGGCCTGCAGCGCTTGGGTCAGGGCCGTGTTGTAGCTGATTGGGTCGCTGTAGGTGTTCGTATTCACGAGCTTCGTCACCAGGTCGCTCAGGAACATGGCGCCGGGGCCCTTCCCGAACGCCTGCCCACCGCCGGCTGCGGCCACGACGGTACTGAGCCCGAGCAGGTCCGAGACGCTGCTGGCGGCGACCACCGAGGCCATGCTCCCGGCATCCGCGGCCTTCGCAGCGGCCTGGCCAAGCTGTGTGAGCAGCGCCTGGTCCGCTGGCGGCAGGCTTCCGTCCGGCAACCTGTCGTGACTGAGTAGATAGGCCGGGAACTTGCCCACTAGCGGCCCGAACGCAACCCAGAAGTCCGGGTTTCCGCCGTAGGCGTTGAGCATGTTCTCGACCTCGGTGCTCAGCACGTCTGGCGGGATGGCTCCCTTGTCGCCGGCCAGAGCCGACCTGACCGCATCCACCTGGGCGTTGTACCGGTCCATCCCCATACTCGCCAAGCCGGCCAGATCCGCCAGGCTCCCGCCGTTGGCGACTATGGCCGCGTCGAAATCATTGAAACTCGTCGCCGCGAGCTTGGCCGCCACGCCGCGCAGGTCCTGATCCGCCACTGCCAGCTTGTTCGCGCACGTCCGCTTCGCCGTGTCGTGCTCGGCCGACGCGTCACTGGCCTGGGATGCCAGCAGCGTCGACAGCCCATCCGGTGTTGTAGACGCCTGCGCCTGCAGATTCGACTGGACCTTGGCGAACGCGGCCTTGCCGTCGCGCAGAGCCTGGGCATAGGCCCGAACGGCGTCTGCGGCGTCGGTGTAGGCGCTGGTCATCTGATCGAGCATCGCCGGTAGAGGACCAAGTGTGTTGCGGAACGCGTCGGCACTCCTACCGAGCCACAGCGACAGGTTCGGATCGGCCAGCAGACTGGCGATGCCGAGGCGGACTTCCGTAACGTCGCCCTCGCGCTTGACCAGGTTGGCAACGACAGTGTCGAACTGAGCCGGATCCCCGTCCCAGGGGTCGTAGGTGGGCAGCGTCGTGGTGCCGTCGGGATCGATTGGCTTCAAAACGACGCCGCCAATCGACCGTGCGGCACCGAAGGAGCCGCTCGCGCGATGTCGCCATCCGCCTTCTCGGCGGCTTGTGCAGCTTGGTCGGTGTATTTGGCCAGACCTGTGAGGTAGCTGTTCAGACGGGCGCCGCAGGTGTGGTCGGTGGTGGACAGGCTCGTGAGCTCGTCCAGCATCGATCCGTCGCACACCCCTTGCCAGGACGGCATAATGGACGTTGAGAAGTCCGCGAGCAACCCTCTGAGCTGGCCTGCGAAGTCAGCTAGCGCTTGACCATCGATATATAGATCTGCCACGTTCTCCCCCGAATCACAGAAGCCTTCGAAACTCACGTTCCCGTCAGGCAGCGCCGACCAACCTAGTTGAGAACCTGACGGACTGGCAACGCCGAAACCACCATCAGTGAACGCCGGACTACGCATCCGACTACCCGTGGATGATCCACTCAGAGGATCGCCAGAAGCACGAGATACGCTCCGGCCATCAAGGGCGGCCCCGCGGCGATTCGATCGCGGCGGCCGATTCTGCGTGTAATGAGCAGCACCGCACCGAAGACACTCGTCATCAGGAATCCGACCCAGATTCCAGCCAGGCACGCTCCCCAGCTGTGCCAGGCCAGCGGCATCGCAAGTAGTCCGGCAAGTTTGGCGTCTCCTGCACCGTAGCCGAGCACGCGGCTCAGACCCGCGAGCACGATCATCACCGCCAGGCACGCGATACACGCTCGATCCCACGCCTGGAACCGGCCGTCGGCCATCGCGGGAATGAGCAACAAGGCAGCGACTGGCGGATAGGACCCGACCGTAAGGGCGTTTGGGAGGCGGTGATACCGCACGTCTACGGCAGCCAGCGTTACGCAGACCGCCGTGACGTAGGCGAGCACAGGCCACATCAGTGCCGGCGCCCCACGCAGCACCAGGCCTGCGATCAACCCGATCTCCGCAACCAGAAGCACCGGCCAACGCCGCGTCAGCACCGAAACCACAAGGTCTCGTCCCGCCGGCTTTGTCTCGGAGGCAACCGCTGCACCACTGCCGAGCGCGGGCGTGTCATCGACGGAGGTCATGACCGTGATCGCAGAATGGCGAGCGCGGCCTTACGGACACGCCCGTTCAGCGAGTGCACCAGGTTCACTACCTCCGGCATGCGCTCGATCCTCCTGCAGTCGTCGCTAACGCGGGCGGCTACTAATCCTCTTCGCGGCCGCGGACACACGGTACCCGTGGGCGTAAGCCTTGGCAGCGAGGTCGTAGTCATCGGCGGGTCGGCGCCCCAAGATGGGACTCATGAGTGAATCGGACTCGGCTCCCGATGCGATTGATGACCGTCACCGTCTCTTGAGATGGGCTGACGTTGTAGTCGGCACACATGGTGTTGAAGGCTGCGAGAAGCGCTGCGAACTCATCATTGCTGTCTCGGCCGGCTTCGGCAGTCACGATCAGCATTAGGTCCCGGTAGAGCAGTTCGGAGAACGGAACGCCAACCAGCCCTCGCGACACCGCGGCTCGTGCGGCTTCGTAGTCGCGGGCTGCCAGGTATGACTCGGCCAGAACGTGGGCGACGTCGATGACCGTGGAGACCATCGACTGACGCAATGGCTCAGCCCATCCGAAGCGGCCTGACCAAGCATCCGCGAACGGCTCTCCCCTCACCAAGATCAGCGCTTCGGAGAACCGCCCGGCCCGGCGATGCTCTTCGAAGGCTGTCCAGTCGCAGCCCATGCGACCGGTGAAGGTGAGGCGGCCGTCTGGTGTCAGGGGGAGAAATGCCGACCCGTCGGCGTCGTTGCCGAGTAGATTGCGCAGTTGAGCCAGCCCCGTACCCACGCTAGGAACGGTGGCCACCATGTCGGCGCTCATCGTCCGGATGTCCGCCCCTGGGTTCAGGCGAATGTAGGCGGCCATCTCCAGGTGTCTCGGATCGACGATCGGGGCGGTGTCCACTACATTTACGGTCCCGAAGAGATGAACGCTCGGTCGAACCGCGCCTGTAGTGGCCACAGGACGAGCTTCCAGCTTGTTCAGGCGCATCTGCTGTGACGCACCCTCAGCAAACGCCACGACGCAGTCATGCCACTCAGCGTCTTCAACGGCCTGCCCCGCTGTGGTTCCCATGATGCCCAGCAACTGACCGTACTGGCCTTCGTTTACGCGCTGCATGGTCACCGCCAGATTGAGGTCTGGCAGTAGCGCCTTGCCTTCCGCGTCAATCGTGACGCGATGCGTCCCGGCAGGGACGTCGTCGCCGACGGCGACAACAGCCGCTGCGCCGGGGCGGGGGTCGCGGCCGATTCCAGCGTTCAGACGATCGACAGCCTGCGGCGTGGTCCAGTCCGCAGTTGCCAGCACCACTTGGGAGGTAGTCGCGTCAGGATGAGTTTGGTCAATCCTCGCCGTTCGAAGCGGCTCGCTGCCCGAGCCGTCCGGAAGTACCCCGCTCACAGAGGACGTCCACTGTTCAAAGGCGGGCAACACCGTGTCCGGGTCGACGTGCACCGGGTTCGGCGTCAAATGCTCTGACAGTTCCAGGTCGGCGGACGTGACGGCAACGTATTCCGACCAGGGCAGCTCCACACCGAGCGAGCGAATGACATCGGCGGATTGCGCCCGGTCACCACCGATTTCGAGGACGCCATAATGCTCGAGGTCAACGAGGACGCCGTCGCCATCATCGGTGGTTCCGATAGTGACCAGCGCCGGGTAAGGGTGAGGCTGTTTTCTGGCAACGGCGCGCGGAAGCAGATCTGCCTTGCTCCGCGGGCACCACCATGCGGTCTCGCTGACCGCGCTGAAGGGGGCTATCGGCGGACACGGTTGAGTCAGCCTGAGTTCGACGCCATCGCTGCGCAGCAGAGCGGCGTTGGCCTCCGGTATCAGCCGGCCGGTGGTGGCGGAGTGGTGGGCCAGGGAGCGCAGGACTCGATCTAGAAACTCACGGCCAGCTGGGTCCGCCGCCGCGTGTAGTCGGTGTTCGACAGCGGCGAGGTGTGGCGGGGGCATCGCGATTCGCTGTCCGACGCGGCGCGCAACTTGCTGCAGACGCCTGCGCTCTGCCAACAGCGCCAGGAACGCAGCCGCCGAGATGGCCGAGATCCCTATTTCGATCATGGCCTGATCGGATCGATCCACCGACAAGGCTACCGACGCCGTTCCATTTGCCAGTGACGAAGACGAGATCGACGTCTCCATGCGTGTAGATCCCATCGTCGGGGCTGCCGGCGATGAGGACGGAATCGGTTCCTCAAACCGGGGTGAGCCCGTCGCCGACGATGCCGTCACAGGCGTTGTCGGTGGTGCAGGCGATGGACGGTCCTCCCTGGTCGGCACGACCGCATGCGGGATGGTCAGGTCGTCCCCGGGATAGATCAGATTCGGGTTGTCGAAATGCCCGCCATTCTGTGCGGCGCCCTTGTTGGCGTCGAAGATCACGGGCCACAAGGTGGGATCGCCATAGTCTCGTTCTGCGATGCTCGACAGGGTGTCACCAGGAACGACCTCGTGCCGGGCTTCTGGGCTCGCATGGGACGCAGTGTGCTGGAGTCCATTATCAGCGGCAGAGTGCGGTGTCGGTCCCTGATGCTCAGGTAGCAAGAGGACCCAGCCGGCGTGGATCGGTTCTCTAGGGCTGAAGACGGCCCCACCCGGCATCGTGCGGCCACGATTCTCCTGGGCGATGTCCCGCCAACGCGCACCGTCGCCGAGCTCGTGTTCCGCGATGCTCCAAAGGGTGTCCCGGTCCTGGACGGTGTAGGACCTTGTCGCTGCTGCGCGGCTCTGACCCTGCCGGCTCTCGTGTTCGATGCTGCTTGTCGTGGCAGGTGCCGGGCGCGCGGGCGCGGACGCCACGACCTGAGACCCGGGACTGTGGGTGATCGGCAGGCCGGAGGAAGAATCGGCGGCCATCGCAGACCCCGCTGCGGGCAAGATGGCCGCGATCGCAGTAAGCAGAACCGCGGCGGTGCGTTGCATGCTGCCGAGCGCCGGCAGTCGTGGGGCGCGGATACCGCGGATCGTCGCCGGGATCTGAATGATGACGGTCAGGGTGAATAGCGCCCAGGCAAGCCAGCCGACGGCCAGCATCACCAACACCAACATGTCGGAGTCGGTGCGGTGGAAGAGGTCACCTGGGTGGCTGAGCGAAGGCAGCGCCGGGGCCAGGACCCGGGTCGCCGCGAGCATCGCGATCGGGTAGCCGACGAGCATCGCGGCCAACGCGATGAGGCTTGCGAGTCCGACGAGGATCTCGGCAAATCGGCTTCGACGGGGCTGACGGGCGCTCATGGCGCGACCACCGCCGTGAGTAGCTGTGCACTCCCGTGTCCGGTAACCGACCACGAGCCGACACCGAAAGCGCCGGTGAACAGCGGCTGATAGGAGGTGTCGACGGTGACGTCGATCGACTTGCCGTCGGCGGCCGGGACGACCGTGCCGTTGACTCCGGCATTGGCCAGGAAGGTTTGGGCGGCGCTGACCGCGGCGGTCGGGTCGACAACGATGGCCGTTCCGGGTATGGCTTTCGTCGGGTCGATGGCCTGGCCTCCTGCGCGGGCTGCTTCGTTGGCTACGGCGTCGGCGTGCTCGATCGCGGCGAGTTTGCCGCCGCCGTCCACGACCAGCCCGATCATGACCGACCATCCGAAGAACATCACGGCGACCATCATCGAGATGCTGCCCCGGTCGTCGCCGGCTAGGCGGCGTAGCAGTACGCGCATTAGCGGCTCCGGTACAGATCGAGCACCGACGTGAAGGATGCAGATTCGGAGTGGGTGCCGGGTAGCGGGAGTCCCGGCACTACAAGATCAGATAGTGGGACAGTGCACGCCACAGTGACGGTGACGGTCGCGGGTTGGCCGATGGGAGCGGAGAACCCGCTGGTGTCGACGGTGACGTCCGGGACACCGGAACAGTGCAGCCCGTCGGACGAGAGGGAGGCACCTACGGCAGCACGAGCTTGAGCATCCGCGGTGACCGCATCGCGACTGATGGATGCCTGTCGTGCACCGGCCTGGGCTGCAGTGTCCAGGGCGTTGTGGTCCACGTAGATCCGTCCGGCTGCGACCGCGATAGAAAACACCATCATCACCGCAGGTGCGACAAGCACTAGTTCGATGGCTGCGCTGCCGTCATCGCGACGAAAGCGGGTCACGGGTTCGCTCCCGAGGTGAGTCGTTCGACGGGCATGTCAACAACCGCAGTCACTGACGGAGCAGCGAAGCCGAAGAGGATGGAGGGTGCATGTCCAGACACTGTGATCTGGACAGTGGTCGCCGTACTGCCGGCCGCGGAGACTTGAGCGGACAAGAGCTTGGCGTTGTTTGTGCGGTTCAGAAGGTCGTTCGCGCGATCTACCCCTGCCGCAGGCCCCGAGTTGTAAGCAGATCCAGTGCGGGCGCCTTCGGTCGCCGCGGCGATGGCGACTTCCCGCGCGAAGAACCACATGCACCCCTGCACAATCATCAGGGTGATGAGAGCGAAGGCGGGAAACAGCAGGACGGTCTCGATCGGCGCGGACCCAGAATCGTCGCTACGCATCCATTGGATGATCCGCCGTGCGGAGTGCATGAGTAGCCCCGGCCTAGTGGCTGGTGATATCGCCGGACTTGGTGGTGGCCCAGGTCGTGATGGCGGCGACTACGGTAGCGACGACACCGAGCAGGCCCAGTGTGAGCAACACCCACGGGAGGATCTCGCCGGAATCGTCGTCGCGGATTTGCCGCAGCCGAGCACGCAGCATCGTGGCCTTGACTTGCGCCTTCAACATCTTGTCGGACATCAGTGCTCCTACTCCTGGGTTGACGGTTTGGCTGTGTGAATCAGGTCGAGAGAATGCGGGAGAACGCCGGATAGCCGATGAGGATCATGAGAACCAGAGCGAGGAACGCGCCGATCATCGTGAGTCGGACAGTTGCCGCCGCGGCGTCCTCCGCCTGGGCGTTGCCCAGGGTCACCCGCAGCGCTTTGGTGCGAGCCCGCAGCGCCGTATAGACCGATGCGCCATCAGACCCGGACCAGGACATGATGTCCGCAACGTCTCGCAGCGCGCCGGCGCCTACTTCATCGGCCAGCTTGCGCAGGCCGTCCCATGGGGGCACGCGTTCCAATCGCGCATGGTGCAACGCTTCCCGTAGGCGTACGAAGACCCAGCCCTCGCCGAGCTCCGCGGCACCTTGAAGTGCGTCAGCGGCGGCCGCGTCACCAAGCCTGCGCAGCGCGACCAAGTCGAGGTATGAAGCCAAGGCCCAGTCGAATTCGCGGCGGGCCTTGCGAGCTCTGGCTGCGAGATCGTAGTCAGCCCCGAACCAAGCGACGGCGGCACCCACCACCGCAATGACCAGTGCCAGCACCGGCGGGAGTTGGAAGCCGATCAGGTAGAACATCGCCATGGCATAAGGCACACCCAGCAGCACCAGGACCGTTGAGCCGATCTTGTCAAAGAACCACAGCTCACGTGGCTTGTTGAGGATCGCCAGATCCTTGACGGGGACCGTAAGCCCAGGGAGTCCATCTGCACGTTCGGCCAGCCATGCCCCGAACCGCATGCGCAGCCCGCGATCATCGGAAGTGGGTTGCGGTGCGGTGGTCTGACGCATCCGGTCCAAGGCGGTCGTCAGTTTCGGCGGCGCAGGAAGAAACTCGGAGGTGAGCACAGCGAGACCGAGCCCAGCGACGCAGCCGGCGCCGAGGTATGGCAGCGGTATCATCAGCGACCGTCCTTCTGCAGAAGGATCCGGGGCTCCGGCGGTCCTTGGATGAGGCTGCGCATCCACCAGAAGGTTCCGAACAATGCGGCAAGACAGCCTGCAAGAACGGCTATCCCCACTGGCGACTGATAAGGCCGTACGTAACCGGTGTCCAGCGCGCCCACGCCGACGACAGCGACGAGGGTCAGCGTGAGATAGCGAACGGTGGTGCGGGACTCGCCCCGCTTGGCCTCGACTTCACGGCGCATCGCCGAGTCCTCGGACAGCGAATCAGCCAGGGAGTTCAGCGTCGCCGTGAGGCCCGGACCGCGGTCAGCCGACGCTGCGACGAGCGCAAGAACCACTGTGTCGCCTCCGACCATCGCCAGGTCATCGGCGAAGTACATCAGTGCGTCCCGCAGTGCCATCTTCGAATCCAGCCGCGCCACCAGGTCTGCGATCGCAGGTTTGATAGACGTTGGCGCGGTCGGCAGCGAATCGTGGAGCGACTGCTCCAGCCCGGCGCCGATTTGCGCCATCGCTGCCAAGCGACGCGTCCATTCTTCCAGCGCCTCCAGGCGGACAATGAACGTCTTGTCGCTGCGAGTCGGGGCCATCAACCACGGCAGGACCCATATGAAGGAGGTCAGCAGCGCTGCTGACAGCAGCAGATGGGTGGCGAGGAAGACAAGGATGAAGACCGCAGCGGCGACCCACAGTTGCCAGCGTCGGCCCAGGCTCGATTGGCGAGACAGACCGATCGCGGCCAGCGCGCGGGCAAGGCCCGAAGGCCTGGGCGGTGCGGCAGGGTCGAACTCCGTTCCCCTGATTCCAGCGACGATTACGAAGACGCCGGCGATAACCGCACCACCGGCCAGGGCCGCTATCAACGCTCCGACACCCATGTCAAACCACCTGGGTCCGGGTCTGCAACGGCTTGGCCCAGGCGCCGTACTGCCGATCCAACTCGGTGACATCGAATCCGACACGAGCCAGCGTGGATTGCAACCGGGACGATGGCTGGATGCGCGGTACGGCGCGCGGTTCTGGATCCCTGGGACCGAAGATGACGTTGGTGGCGGGCCTGCCATGGTCGCCCATGCCGGTGACTTCCAAAACGTCGGATACAAAGCGATGCCGGCTCCCGCCGATCGCGGACTCGTCCCACATCCGAACGTGGACGATGATGTCGAGGGCGTCGGCGGCGATTTCAAAGGCAAGGTCTGTGCCCATGCCACCGGGAGCGTAGCGCGCGCAGAGTGTGGCGATGCGTCGGAACACCTGCTCGGGGCGGCGGACGTGCAGGGTGCACATGGATCCGCCTTCACTGTTGAGCATGACGTCGAGCATGGGCAGGATCTCGGCGGCGCGGACCTCCCCCACGATCAGGCGGGTGAGCGACATTCTGAGTGCGGCCGGGATCAGGTCCGCGAGCGTGATCTCGCCGATGGCGCGGCCGTCGACGACTTCACCGTTGCCCGTCCGCGCCTCCATCGGCAGCACTTGGGTGTGGTAGTTGTCTTCGTGCGCGTACAGCTCGAATTCGGTCTCGAGCGTCGCGAACCGTTCGCTAGCGGGGATCTCAGCGATCAGGGCACGAAGAAGGCTGGTCTTGCCGACACCCTGGCTGCCGCAGATCATGACGTTGAGACGAGCGCGGACGCAGGCGGACAAGAACCCGGCTAGAACGCTGTCGATCGCCCCGAGCCTGATCAGGTCGTCGAGGGTAATGGCGAGCGTTCGGTGGCGACGGATCGTGACGTACGGGCGGGGGGTGACATGTGTGATCGCCTGCAGACGTGAACCGTCGCCGAGTCGGAGACCGAGCAGAGGCTGCGCGGTGGACAGCACCCGCTCGCTGTTGCCGTTGGTACGAGCCAGGTCTTGGACGAGCTCGATGAGGTCGGCATCGGTGTCAGCCAACGGCCCGATCTGGACCATCGGGCCGTTCCCCGGATCGACCCAGGTCTGGCCGCCGTTGACGAAGATGTTCTCGATGCGCTCGTCTTGCAGCAGCGGTTCCAGACGACCATGACGGAACGCCCTGTTGAACACTGCGTCGGAATAGGCACGCTCTTCAGCGTCGCTGAGCTGACGTCCAGTGGCCTGCGCGTGCCTCACCGACCAGTTGTAGACCAACGAGTTGATGACAGCACGGCCACGCTGCTCGCGATCCTCCGGCGAGAGCCGGGTGAATTCAGGGTCATTGGAAAGTTGATCGGCCAGTGACTGGTGAAGAGAACGCACCTGTTCGTGGTCGATCACGAGCTGAACCGGGGCAGGCTCAGGAACTCTGGTTACAGGGTCTGGGAAGGCCGGCGGCGCGGCAATGGCATGTCCGCTTCCGGGGCCCGGAAACACGTGTCCGTTAACCATGTGTGACGCTCCGCGGTCCAGCCGGGCTCAAGCGCATTGACCGGGCAGCAGCCATAGCCTGGATGTGATTGACCGAGCCCCGGGCCGCGCTTATGAGCTCGGCACGATCCAGGTGCTTCGGTCGATTGCCACCGTGACTGAGCCACGCTGCGGTCCGCGGATCATGCGGCAGCACGCCAGCGACCTGCAGATTCAGGACTCGCCCGACTTCATTGGGCGAGTAGCGGTTGGGCGCCAACGGACCCGGTTCGACCACCAAGAGCCCGATCTCCGGTCCTGCTCCATGCGCGTTGAGCTCATTGACCAGTGTCTTGATATGCGTCTCCGCGACGACGACACCGGCCAAGGTGGGCTCCACGACGGCGAGGACCACATCGGCGCGGCGGGCGAGCGTGATCTGCCGGCCGGTGGTGCCGTTGCGGCCGAGATCGATCAGCACGTCGAAGGCGATGTTGCCGATCGCGGGGCGAACCAGCGACTCAGCGAGGGTGTCCCAGGCGTAGCCGAACCCCGTCGCCTGCTTGGCGTCGGTGAATCCGAGCAGGATAAGACGAAGATGCTGGTCGTCCTCCCCCAAGTTGATCAGCTGGTTGGTGATCGCCTGCCCCAGGTTTCCCTCTCTGGCCGGCACAGCCAGGTTGGCCATTGAGCGATCCGGGCCTATTCGAGTCTGGCCGTGGCCGGCGCGAATGGGTCCGACGTCTGGATCAGCGTCTACCAGCAGCACCCCGAAGCCGGGTGCCAGCGGCCACGCATAAAGCAACGCAAGGGCGGCAACTGTGGCCCCGCGCGAGCCGGGCATGGTCGCCACGGCGATGGTGGTCATGAGCCGGAGCCCCCACCGGATCCGAGCACCAGGGCAAGATGGCCGGTGGCAGCCTGCGCCGCCAAGGTAGCGGCTTGAGCACCGGGTACGGCGACATCAACGACAACGGCGCCCTGGTTGTCGGGCGATCCGACACGGGTGACCGTCGCGCCGATCGTGGTCGGCTGGGCGTTGCTCTGACTCGCCCCAGCCGCGGGGTCCGGGGTGAACACGATGGTGACCTTCTGGCCCGTGGCCAGCTTCTCACCCGGCATCTGCCCCGGCTTCAGGTCCAGGCCGACGGTCTGGGCGTCTGCGGCGACCAACGGAGTGTCGTTCAGATCGGCTGTCACCAGAAGCGTCCCGGGTTCGAGGGCGACGGCGGCACGTCTGCCGACAACGTTCTGCCTGGAACCGGACGAGATCGGCGTGAGCATGGGATCCGTCGATATATCTGCCACCGCCAAGTCGTCGGTGGTGATGACCTGGCCGGCCGCGACCGGCTTCGCAACCGCGAGCACGGCCACGCGATGCCCGGTGGACATGTACAGCGCGGCACCGCCAACAGTGCCTGCAGCCAGCAACGCGAACCCAGCGGCGATGACAGCGGGCCGGCGACGTCGCAGCGGAACGGCACGCGGAACCGCATAGGAGTCAGCAGCAAACGGGCCCGTGGCCGACAGATGGTCGCGGGTGCTTGGTCCAGCCATCGTTAGGTCAGCCTCCTGAGCTTCCGACGACCTGCAGTTCGGCGATGCGAACGGTCGCGGTTGTGGTTGTTGTTGGCGCTGGCGTCACCACTCCGTTGGCCCCGGTGTTGGTGTTCCACGCGATGTGCCACAACGTTTTTGCGGTGATCTTGTACTGGCCATCGGGTTGCCCGCCAGAGGAATTGATGTAGGTGTAGCCGCACGTCGGTGATGGAGTGTTACCGGAACCTGGGGTGTAGTCCGTTCCGTGGTTGGGGCAGACGACGGTATGACCGTCACCCATGTCCCAGGTGACATTGACCCCGTTGGCCACCGCCGTGAGAGTGACGCCTCCGGCGGTGACGGTTACTGGCTTGGGATTCCAGGTCTGGTCGGTGTCGGCAGTTGAAAGCCACACGGGGAGGCCTACAAGGCCGGTGCCGTTAGGTGTCGGCGCCATCGTGATATTGGCGCTTGTCAGGTTGAGCTTCTTCTTGGCCTCGTCGAGCATGGCGGCTAGCGGTGGCGGCGTGGTGATGGATCGTTGCCAGATAGGCGCGTTGGCGAAACCGCCATTGGCAGCTCCGACGTAGCAGTGCCCGTCTAGGACCTGCCCCTGGCCTTCCTTAAACGGGGAGGGAACGATCAACGCGGCCCAGTCCGGCGTCCAGGCTATCCCGCGTTGGCTGTTCCATATGTTGTCCCACAACTTGCTGTTCCAGGCTGGATCCTGGTTTTCGGCGGGAGCTCGGTATCCTGCGACCGGCTGCGGCGTGGCCACAGTCACCCAGCACAAATCTGCTGCGTCCCACCAGCCAAAGGTCGGGTCGTAGCAAGGAATGAAGGTATAGCCGGTCAAGGTGTAGGGCTCGTCGTTGGGGACATTGCCGCAGTCGTTGCTTGACACGCCGGAGCTACCACCGGTTCCCGACCCACCGGGCGTGCCAACGTAGAGCGTGCAGTACTGGCTGCTCGGGTCAGCCTGATAAGGCTTGGTGCACTGGACGCCGGCATGCGCGGCCGGAGCAACGACAACAGCAGCTCCAAAGGCCAGCGCCACGGCAGTCAGTAGACCGCGAACCCGGGCTAGCACGTATGGTCCGTGTCTATCGAGTAGTCAGTGACAACCCACCCGCCAGTGGATGGCGACTGCGGCTTCACAGCGACTTTGTTCAAGGTGGCGGTCAGCGGATGCGGGACAATCGTCTGACCAGGGGCGAGAGCCGACTTACTCGGGTCCGACTTCAGGAACGGGGTCCAACCCCGGGAGTCGAAGCAATCATGGACGGTCGCCGTCGGCGGGTTCGCGGTGAGGTTTATGGAAGCGATCGTCGGCGAAGACTTGGGGCTGCCTTTGTAAATCAACCCGCCTGTGTTCGCCTGGTTGAGCTCACCGCGGATCTTGTACGCCACAGTGCTGTTGGTGTAGAGCGATATCGAGAAGTCAAGGAAGCCGGAGTCGAGCATCCCGACCCACACGGCGATCATCTTGTTGTAGTCGACAAGGACCTCGGTCCGGTCCGCGGAGTCATTGGCTGATGTTGTGGTCGCAGAAGGGGTGGCGCTGCTGGGAGTGATGCTGCTGGGTACGTCACTGGTAGCGGCGACTGCAACTGGCGCTCCTTTCGATCCCCCACAGGCTGTAGCCATCGTCAGGACCGCCATGAGCGCAGCGACAACGGCCGCTGTTGAACGCCGATTCGAGATCATCGAGGCTCCTCCCGTCAGCCCCGCCCGCTACCGAACGCGGGTGTGACGGGGCAGCCCACTCGGTGTGGCTCCAACTTTTCGCAGATCAAGACCCCGCGTCAAGGCCCTTTCACGGTCAGTTACAGGTTCTTCGGCACATGAGCTTGCACTGGCTAGACACGCCTGGTTGAGCTGGTGATGCGCCGTTGACACCCCGAGCTCACGGCGCCCGGCCAGTGGTTCTCAAGGAGCTGTCACAGATTTGCCCGATCTACCTGCCTAGACTGTATCAGGGCACGGAGACATCGGCAGGAATCAGCGACCAGGCCGGACAGTGCACACCTGGCTCGCAGAATCAGGATTCTGTGACGGCCTGGCTACCGCCGGGCGGTTCCCGCGTCAGGGAGGTGGTGAGCGCTGCAATGGTCGCACCATTAGCCCAGGCCAATGAGCTGGCGTCGCCCGGGTTGCTCATGTTCAGATCCATCAACGTGGCGAAACGGGCATGACCTTCGTCACAGCGAGTTCCTCACTGACGCCCGATCGGAAATTGTCATGGATGTCCCTACGTCGGCACGGCTTGACAACTGTGTGTAGTTGATGCCGCTGAACAGGGTTACCACAGTCTCGAACGCCCCTGTAAGCTCCTCTCCCGTTCGGCGTGGAGCAGCCGCGCGTCTGGTACACCGACGAACAACATGCTGACGCCGGGGGAGGCTCAGGGGGATGGCACGTCCAACGGGTTGGGACATTCTGGGGCTGGATGGGGATCCGACTCCGGGTGTGGTCGAGTCGGTGCAGGCCTTGGCCAAGCAGTTCGGGGACCTCGCGCACGATGTGGAGTCGGCATATCGAGGCCGATACTCCCGATGCTGGCACCTGGCGATACTCCTACGGCCCCATGGGCCGCCGCACGGCCAAACACCGTATCGGTGACTACGGAGGTGCCGTCGAACGAACCCTGTTCAGTTGGGACGGCCCCCGCCTGGTCGAAGAGCACTCGACCGGGGCGAACGGGGCTATTACCACGCTGACCTGGGACTATGATCCGGGCACCTTCCGCCCTGCCGCCCAGCGGCGTCGCGCTCTGGCCGCCGACGCCGACGCCGAACAGGACGCCTACGACGAAGCCTTCCACGCCATCATCACGGACCTCGTCGGCACGCCAGCCGAGTTGGTCACGCCCGACGGGGACATCGCCTGGCACAGCTCGACCACGATCTGGGGACACACCACTGAGTTCAGCGTAGACGCCGGCCTCCACTGCCCCCGTCGCTTCCCCGGTCAGTACCACGACGACGAGACCGGCCTGCACTACAACCTGTACCGCTACTACAACCCCGACACCGCCGCCTACTTGACCCCGGACCCGCTGGGCCTTGACCCCGCGCCCAACGACCACGCCTACGTGCCGAACCCCCTAACCTGGATCGACCCTCTCGGGCTCGCTTGCGGGGAGGATGGTGAAGGCGACGTAGCCGACGGGCCCTCCGAGGACATGACGCAGGTCGGCAGGTGGATGTCACCCGAAGAGCACCAATCGATGATCGATACCGGAAAGGTGCAGGCCGGCAGCGAAGGCACCTCCACCTACGTCGCCAGCCCTGCCGACCCGGCCGCGTACTACCGCCAAGCTGCACCGGGCACCAGATACGTAGAGTTCGATGTGCCCACGTCGTCTCTCAAGCCCGCAGGGGAGCCTGGCTGGGCCCAGATTCCAGGTCCCAAGCACCCGATCTATGCGAAGTTGAACGCGAAGCGAGGCCTGCCGCCACCTGAGATGCCCAGCTTTGAGAATCTGATCTGGGATGGGACAGTGAAAACGTGATCGATCTTCCCGCGCTGCTGAGAGAGTGGCTTGAGGACCACGGAACAGAGATCCGGACGTTAGGCGCCGACGTCGAGATTTTCGAGTCACCGGCTGACCGGCCGAAGAGATCGTTCGGAGTGTCGCTACAGCTGGGAACCCGTGTCACGATGCTGACGGTATGGGATTCCGCCGAAATGAATTGGTCGTCGATGGACCTCACAGCAGACGGCGACCCTGAGGAGACCTACGAGGAAGGCGTGACTCGGGAAAGGCTGAGGGCCGTTGCCGAGTCGCTGGTGGACTGGCTGCAGGAAGGCTGACCAGGTTGCGGCCTGCCCGATCGGTCGACCCCGTATCACTCCGAGTTAGCAGGCTGCGGGTCAGGCCGAGCGCACCGACGCCGAGGTGATACGGGCGGTCAATTCGGCTAGCCCGTCGACATCCAAACCGGGCCAGCCATGGACTACGCGCTGCCATTCGGCTGGGATCGCCGAGCGACCCCAAGCCGCGCCGAGCAGCGCGCCAGCAATGGCCGCGACAGTGTCGGTGTCGTTCCCGGCGTGCACTGCCGCCTCCAAGGCGAGGCGGAAGTGGTCCTGGGGCCGGTCCTTCGGGATCACCGTGTGGTAGATCGCCGACCACGCGGCCTGAAATGCCCGGACCACGTAGCCGTTGGGCTGGAATGCGTGCGGCGGCTTCGCCTGGGCCTCGTCCAGCCACGCGGTCCACTGGTCCCGGCGCTCCGGGGGCAGCATTTGCACCGCGTTGCGGACGCCGTAGAACCGCCACATCCCTGGCGTGTGGTGGCGGACTGCTTCACGCACGCCTTCGCTCCACAGCACGCAGGCGTCTCCGGCAAGCGCGTCAAAATGCGTCAGACCACTGATCCCACGGGCGGCGTCCCGGCATCGGAATCTGCCGTCGGCACCGTCGAGAAACGCCAGTCCCACTACTCCAGTGCGCATCAGCGAACCGTTGCCGGCCGAGCGCCCGGTACGCTCATGGATAGCCGCCGAGGCTGCCCGAACTGCCGTCAGCGGATCGCCTCCGGCCGCGCTTGCCTGGGACAGCACCTGCCGCGTCTGCGCGCCGACATCGCTGGCACCGCCGGCCAGCCAGCCGATGAACCCTTCGGCAATCGCCCGTTGCGCCGGGTCCTCGTCCAACGCCAGTCCCGAGGCCGCGACCTTGGCGATCACCACTTGCATCTGCGTGTCGTCCGAGTATTCGCCCGGCTCGTACGGGCCCAGACCGCCGCCGCGCATCACCGGTCGCTCGGCCTCACCGAGCCGCCCGAACTCGTAGGGCACTCCCAGCGCGTCACCGCAGGCCGCCCCGATCAGGGCTCCCGCCGCTCGATCCGCGCGCACCGCTGCTCGCCGCGCCACCTCGGCTGGAGCCGGCGCGGGCGTAGACGGCCCTGGCGACTGCAGCTGGAACTGGGCGTTCATCCCGGGTGCGAACTCGTCGTCTCGGATCCGCCGCGTCCGCTGCTCCGGCGAGACGTCGCCAGCTTCCTCGGCGTTCTTCGTCAGCTCGTCGATCAATCGCTGGTCTTCCGGGGAGGGGACATATTCTGTCACGACGTCTCCTTGAGCTGAATGTGCCAAGTCCCCGAGGCATCCTGGGCCCTGCTGACAACTTCGAACTTCGTGCCAGCCTTGAAAAGGATCTCACCCTCGCCGGGAACGTGCGAGATCGGCTTGATGTCGCGTCCCGTCAAGGACTCGACTTCCAGCTGCACCTTGCCCGAGAAACCGTGCCCGACGCCGGTGCTCATGAAAGCGTTCTCGGTGATGACCTGGCCCGGTTCGTACTTCGCGGCGATCGTCGCCGCCTCGGCATCATCGAAGACCCTTATACCGCGGAACACAGAGCCCTCGTAGGGCGGGAGTTGATCTAGCCCCGCGTTGATCACCTCCACGTGATTCGCCCAGGGAGCCGTCCGCGCTGGGTCTTCGCTCCGGAGCGCGTCGTTCATCGCGCGGTAGAACGCGTTGCCGGTGTATCCCTTGACTGCGGTAAGCAGTTCCGGATCGGCGTGCGCGAAGTCCGGGTTGAGGCTGATGAAGTCCTGGACCGACTTCAGGTCGGCGTCGTAGGCGTAGTACGAATCCGCGAAGGCCTTCAAGGCGGCCGGGTCGACCTGGTTCGGCCCTCCAGGCCCGGACGCCAGGCCAGCAGTCGCGGGATCGTGGTCGAGATCGGTAAGGACTTGGTCGACCTCCGGGCCGAAGAGGTCTGCCGTGTCCCCCGCCGCGCCATCCAACCCCAGCTCTCCCAGGGCACCCCGCAGCGCGCCAAGACCGCGCCCAAGTGCCGTGAAACCGACCTCTCCTCCTGCGCCGAGGGCCAGGTCACCCGTGAGCTTGTCAGGGTTGACGAGGTGACCCGGGTTGAACATGAGGTCGAAGGCGGCCGCGTTCTTCGCGCCGCTAAAGGCGACCTTGCCCACCGACTCCAGAGCCTTCAGAATGCGGCCCAGACCAGCGATCTCAGCGCACAGGTCCTCGATCATCTTGCCAGCGCGTACCACCATCGCCTCAAGCTCGGCGAATACCTCGACGATTTGCCGGGCCCGGGTCCCGGAGGCCAGCGCTGCGGCGGCATCCGACAGCGGGCCGGTCAGCAACGACAGCGCCAGCCCCGCGACCTCGAACTCGGCGATCTGAGCCGCCAGCACGCCGACCTGCGATATCAAATCGTGCGCCTGATCAGCGAGCTTGACCAGCCCGTCATGCCCCTTATACAGCGCGCCCTCGACCTGCGAGGCAACAGACTGGACTTGGCCCGCACGATCGCCGAAGGCGATATCTACCTGGCCTTTCAGCGTCATGTCTGCCGTGCTTTGGTTCGCCGCGAACCCCGCAGCGCCAATCGCGTCCGCGAGGTTCTTCCACACCGCGGCAACCCGCCGGATCCCATCCGGATCGACCGCAGGGTCGGTGATCCCCAAGAACTGCAGGATGTCAGCTGTGCTGTGGCCGATCGCGTTGTTCAACGCGTCGATCAGATGCAGCGGGTTCAGATCGTCGAGAACGCCACCGACGTCGTCGAGAAGCCCCATCGCGCTAGTCCGCCAGCGCCCGGCCGCCAACGGAATGCACCGTCGGGGCATCGCCGGCCAACGCAGTGTCCAGATCGGCGAACGCCTGCGCGAGTGCCGACAGGATGTCGGATTCCGAGCCCCATTCGGCCCGCAGTGCCGCAGACGCAGCCGCCAGATCGTCCATGGCCTTGCCGACTTGGCCCTGCGCATGCATCAACGAGCCCAGCGCGCCCAGGGCGTTCAGCTGGCCACGTGCGAGTTTGAAGGCCGTCTCAGGCTTCTCCATCGGACTTGCCGCACTCCCCAGCAATGCCGACGCTCTCTGCAACGATGCCGACTCGACCTGCAGGTCAGCCACAATCCCCCCGTAGCTCGGTATCACGGACACTGCCAGTAGCCGCGCGTAGCTAGGCCGTTATCCTGCCAGGACCAGCAGCACGTCGACAAGGAGGCGAGAACCACAAGCCCGCGGGGAGTACTCGGAGACAGATAAGAACCTTGATGCTGATGGCCCTCTATCACCTGGTCAGTGGGTAGCATCAGGATCCCGATAAGGACCGCCGCCAGTTTCATAGCCCCCTGCGACGCTGCCGGAAGTTCTCATCTGACGGTAACCCGATGCAGCTCGGGTGCCGATCACGCAGGGTAGTCGCTTGCGTCGTCCGTTGACATCAAACCGCCACAGTTCATATCGTCAAACGGCGTCGTCTCGGACGCAAGGTGTCATAGCTCAGGGGGGATCCATGACATCACCAACCGAGCTCCAGCTCGACTTCAACGGCCTATCGACCTTCGCAGACCAAGCAGACCGAATCCGGGGGCAGTGGGATGGATCAGCACTAACGCTCGATCCCCCGATCGGCCTCGGCGATGAGGGTCAGCTGACGGATCTGATGGCCGAATTCACTGCGGCCTGGACGAAGGCCGCAACCTCAATCGACTCCTTCATCTCGGTGCTGTCAAGCATGTGTCGCGATTCAGTCGCACGCTTCCAGCAGACCGATGGCACTTTGGCCCGTCAGGCCACTGATCCCGATGGAGATCGCATCAGCGGTCACCACGTGTACGGACTCTGAGGGGCACCACATGAGCCGAGTAGCTCCAGGCGCCGGGAGTTCCGGCCGCCCGACCGAGTGGTGGCCGCTTGGGCTGGACGCCGATCCTGTCCCCCAAGACAGCTCGGGTCTGCAAACTATGGCGTATCGCTACCACTCCTTCGCCAATGACGCCGATCAGTCATGGCGCGGGGCCGTGAGCCTGATCAACGACCCAGCGATCACCACGTGGATGGGTAAATCCGGAGAGGCCTTCCGCGCAGCGGCCGGGCCCTTCCCCGGCATGCTCGACGGTGCCGCGAAGGCATATCGGGAGGTCGGGGACGCATTCGCGACCTTCAGCGGCAAGATTGCCGATATCCAGAGTCAGATCGATCTGCTCGCCACAGCCTCGCTCTACGATGCAGAGGAGATGGAGGTGGACACCGGGTTGTCCCAAGACGCAGTCCGGACCCTGGTGACGATTCCCTACAGGCCCGAGCTTGAGACGCGTCTGGACGACTACGCCGGCAGCAGCACCTTGGGCCACGACGCCTACAAGGCGAACTACGACAAGATCGCGCAGAGCTGGCTGGCGATCGGAAGCCGACGCGGGGACTTGGTAAACCTGCTCAGCGAGCTTCGCGACGCAAAACGTATCTGGATGAACGCCATCGAGAGCGCAACCGACAGCGCACACGGCATCACCGCACAACTCGGTGCCAGCGGCCAAAGCTCCGGCGACTTCAACGAACGGTTCGCGGCCTTCGGGGGCAACGCCGCCGACCTCGTCCTCGCTCCGCAAGCCGTGGTCGACCTCGATGTCGCCGAACTCCCGCTACCCGGAGCCGACCCGAGTGAGATCGCCTCGTGGTGGACGTCGCTATCCCAGGCTGAACGTGACAAGTTGCTGAGTGAGCATCCAGACATCATCGGATCCCTGGACGGCATCCCCTGTGTGGATCGGGACAAGGCGAACCGTGCCCTACTGGACTTCGAAATCACACGCCTGCAAGCCAACGGGTCAGATCCGGCTACGCTTGCTGTACTGGTCCACTTGCGCAATCAGTTGAATGCTACTGGTCAAGCATGGCGGACTGACAATCACACCGCCAAGGGCCAGAATCCCACCTCGTTCACGGCGCCGATGCCACCGCTTCTCCTGTTGCACTTCGATACCGCCGGCAACGGCCATCTGATAATGACCGCAGGCAACCCGGACACCGCCCAGAACGTGGTGACCTACGTGCCCGGTCTGGGCACGACCATGAGCGACCACATGATCGACAACGACATCCCGCACACCGAGAACCTGTACCTGCAAGCGCTGCAAGATCACCCGAGCGCGTCAGTCGCGTCAGTCTTCTGGCTCGGGTACAACGCGCCGGTCATCCCGGGCCTCAGCCCAGGAGCTAGTTCCGACATCACGCACGCGCTCGACGTCGCAGGGGACGGAGACGCTAAGGCAGCCGCGCCCGACCTCACCCGATTCCTGGACGGTCTGCACGTCACCAGCACCGTTAACGGTCCGGTTCACTACACCGCGCTCGGACACAGCTATGGATCCTTGGTGGTGGGTACCGCCGCTGCTCAACCCGGCGGCATCCCGGTCGACGACATCATTTTCGCCGGCAGCCCCGGCGTCGGTGTCGATCATGCCTCGGACCTGCACATTGCGCCCGGCCACGTGTGGGCAGGCGCAGCGGCAAACGACCCGGTGCCAGTACTTTCCGACGTCGTTCAGTCGCAGAGCAACAACTTCGTCTTCGTCGACCCTGGAAAGAGCGTCGATCATTTCATCGAAGACCTGCTGGGAACCAACACGCACGGTGGATGGTTCGGCCAGAACCCGGCTGCCTCACAGTTCGGGGCTAACGTCTTCCACGTGGCGCCCGGCGACACTGGCACCGGCGGCATGGATGCCCACGGCGAGTACTTCGATCCTGTGCAACGTAGCCCTGAAAGCCTCAGCGACGGCTCGAGCTTGTCGAACATGACCAACATCATCGTCGGCGACTACGGAAAGGTCTCTGGCTCGTGACGGCATCATCAGCCCAGGGTGCGTCACGGATCAGCCGCTTCCGGCGACGCAACCTGATCATCCTCGTGATCGTACTCGTCGCGATTGCCGGTGCGCTCATCTTCACCTGGCATAAGGCCACGGCGACGATCAGTCGTAGCCAGGCCCAGCAGGAAGCTGTTCAAGCCGTCAACGATGCCGTCAAGGCCACCGGACGGGTCCCAGACACCTGGGCGACATCCGCCAGCATCGAACCCTGTGACAATGGCGCGGGCGGAGACCACGGCGACTATGCGGGGACCGGGGTCAACATCCACGGCGTATCCACCGGCGATGCCGACCGGATGGCCGACGCGCTGGGGAGCTACCTGAAGAGCAACGGCTACTCGGGCGTCACAGTTCGCAAAGATCCCAATCTAATCGTGGTGCATGGCACGAAGAGCGGCGTTGGAGTCGGCATGCAATTCGACCCCAACGACAATCAGCACCTGGCCATGTTCACCGCCGGAACCGGCTGCAACGTGAAGTCGTAATTCGAAAGGGGTCTTGCACCGTACGGTGACGCTAGCTTATGCCGGACGTGGGTTGCTTCAAAACGCACCTACGATAGTGGCGGCGTACTTCCAGATCTGCCCCCATGGAAAGTACTTCAATCAGGCGAGCACGACGCTGCCGCATCCGACTCATTGGACAACCCGGTGAACATCTTGCTCGGAGGCGGAGCAGTCTATTGATCCGGCTGTCAACACCTCAGGTTGCACGCCTCAGCGGCGTACTGATCCTTGCTGCCGCTACGGCGTGTAGCTGTGGAAAAGCCAGTCATCCAGCTGCCTCGCAGTCGCAGAAGATTCCGGAGTCGTGATCGGCACGCGAAAGAGGATGGTCGAGCTGGCGCACCTGCTGACCCGCGGCCGGGGGAGGGCCAATACCGAGATCACCCCACGTCAAAGATCACGAACCGCTGGTGGGGTCGGCGTTACGGACCTATACTCCTAGCTAGCCGGGCTGTGGTCACTTTTCCGGTCACAGGCGTGCGGGGCGCGGATCATACTGAATCCTTCGCACGGCCCATCGCCCTTCTCTTCTCGGGAAAAGCAGTGGGGGAACACCGAGATCGAGAGGGTTCGAATTGTCCGGGTCATCGGGAGGGCTGCGAATGGCGGCAGGCCTGCTGTCGGTGGGCCTGCTCGCCGGGTGCG
This sequence comes from Catenulispora pinistramenti, assembly GCF_018274385.1. Lineage (GTDB taxonomy): Bacteria > Actinomycetota > Actinomycetes > Streptomycetales > Catenulisporaceae > Catenulispora > Catenulispora pinistramenti. The sequence continues at coordinate 127,997 of NZ_JAAFYZ010000002.1, forward strand.
GCAGTGCAAAGAGTCACGGTGGCGAACCGTCGGTACCAGTGGCCCCAGTAGCCACGGGAAGTGCGCTCGACTCCACGCTCGGCCCGATCAACCTCACGGGCACCGGAAATGACAGCAATTGGGGCGACCAGGCGTCGGACCAGGTCACAGTGAAGAATTACCTACTCAGTGCCACCGTCCGACTGCAGGCGCCTCGCTCGTCCGGCGACCACCAAGCAGGGTTCGAAATCTCCGACCCCACTACGCAAATCCAATTGGGAACACCTAGGCCGGATGAGTTCAGAATCGCGGTGACCACGGACGGAGCGGTGGATCTATCCTTGATCACGTATACGGACTCTAACTACCCTACGGTCAGCGACATCATGCGGTCGAACATCACCGCCTTCAAGCCCGATACGGACTGTCACCTGCAAGCCGAGGTCGATATGCGTGGCTCCTCGGCCCACTTCACGATCTGGGTGAACGGGGAGAAGCTCATCGACACCGCCACCAGCCACGCACCGTTCGGTGCCAGTAAGATCCTGCTTGCGCTGGACAGCGGGGATCTGAGCCCCATGCCGGGTGGTGCGGCCGTGATGACCGATTACTCCGTCGCTCCCATCACCTCATAGCCAGAACCACCAACCGGGCCGGCCGCGGAAAGTGACGCTCCGCAGCCGGCCCGGATAAGCCAGAAGCGTTATCGGCGTGGCTGGTGCCGACCGTGCCCGGTGCATGCGAACTCCACAGGGGCGTTAGCAACAATGCCGGGGAGTACCGCCCGTAGAGCGGGCCGCCGTAACTGTCGTCCCAGTTTGGGGTAACGCCGTGCCGATTCCCACTCGGGTCCGCGTACTCGAAGTTGTCCGAATACCCGCTAAGGGCCACGGCTCCGCCTGAGGCCAGTTCAGCTCCAGTCGCCGCGCCTCCGGCGTAGTCGCCGACGCCCAGCGAAGTGCTGATACGCACACCGCCGCGGTAGACAACCCAGTTGCCGTTGCCCACCCAGTAGAGGCTGACGTTCGTGTTGTCGGCGGTGCCTCCGGAGATGATGTGTTCGTGGTAGTTGGCTGACTGTCGGCCCAGAACCAGTACCAACCGGTGGCGTTGGCGTCATACAAGTGGCCGGCGACAACACCCTCCTCGACCCAGTAGGCGCCCCAGCCGACGACGTTGTTCTGGGTCGACATTCACATCTCGTAAGTGAGAGTGTCCGTGTTCACGTTGCTGATCTTGATACACGGGACACGGAGGTCTGTTCCTACCGCGTTTGTCCAGATGGGCGGGGCGCCATAGGAGTTGCCGGAGCCGTAGGTGGTGCGTATGGAGCAGTGGCCATTGCCCGGGTTCCCTCCAAGACATGGAGTCTGTGCCGCGTGCGCCAGACTGGCCGTGGTCGACATCGTGCCCGCTAGCGCGGCCGTCCCGGCCAATGCGGCAACGAGCCTGCTTCGCCGAGTAGTGGCGGTCCACTTTCGCCTCGTGCCGTATCCCCCTCCGATTCGGAACATGTAGATGCGACCGAACGGAGGAGTGTTCATCGCAACGCGCAGCCCCCCGGTCATCGCATGCTCCCTGACCAGCACGATAGGCCGGTTCCCTGAGGCATAAAATGAATCAGAGCTCTTAGTCATGGGCTATTCGTCGCGGGCCGCCCCGCCGGCTTATGCATCGTCAGGACATCGGTACCTGGACCGTGCGCAAAGCGCCGTCACCGAGGTGGAGCAACGCCCGGCCAGGCTGGATCTGAGCGCCGATGGCACCTCGCGGTACTCGTGCTCCTATCAGGTTCCCGTCGGTGGGACCTTGCGGCGAAAGCAGTGCGCCTCGCCGCGCCTTGCGTAGTTCGGTGTGCCAACCGCTGAATCCGACACCGAGCTCCTCGGCGTCGCCGGCGACGACCAGGGCGCGGCTGGCCTCCGCGACGTTGGCAATGATGTCGCTGAACACCCGTCCCGCAGAGGCATCCTTCAGCACTTCGCCATCGTCGACGAGTACCACGATTGGCCCTGGTGCTTCCCCCACCACCTTTTCCAGATCCTCGGCGCTCAGGTCGGGTTCCTCGAGCACCGCCAGGACACCCGGCTGACCACGCATGTCCCGCAACGGGGACTTCCGGGGCGCGACGAGCACGGTTGACGCACCCTGGGCGATGAGCGAGCGCGCCATTGAGACCAGTGTGGTGCTGCGGCCAGATTTGGGCGGGCCGGCGATGGTGAAAGACGGGACACCATCGAAGAGATCAGGGCCGGCGGCCACCAGTTCGTCACCACCGACGCCGACCAGGGCGAAACCTGGGCGGGCAGTCGAGCTCTCGTCCCGCAGCTCCCAGGCCTCGGCCAGGGAGATCCGGTTCGGCAGCACGTCGACCCGGAACGGGCGGCGCGAGCGCGGGATCTGCGCGTCGCGGGCCTTGGCCTGCTCGGCGATCGCTGCTAGTTCGGCGGCCTGTGCCTGACCTGACGGGTCCTGCGTGAGCAAGGCGACCTGGGTCTCCAGGCCCGATTCGGCCCGGAACGCACGGCCGGGTGCCATCTCGTCTGGAAGCTTGCGCGGCCGCAAATTGATCAGGCTGAAGTCCTGCTTGTCCGGGAGCCGAAAGGACAACTTGTCCTCGGTCAAAGACGAGATACGTCCGCCGAGCACTTGGCGGTCGCCGGTGATGACCATGTGCACGCCGACCCCCTGGCCCTCGCGCATGATCCGCTGGATCTCATCAGTCAGCGTGCCGCCGTCGATCTCGCCCAGCGAACCCAGGAAGCCGTCCCAACGGTCCAACAACACGATGATGTGCGGCATCCGCTCCTCTGGCAGCACCGACGAACGCTGCTCCACGATGCCGGAGAATCCTTGCCCTGCAAATCGCTCCTGGCGGTTGGCGATCTCCTGGTTCAACCGGGAGATCAACCGCGTCGCCCGCTCGGACTGCTGACGCTGCACCACCGCACCACAGTGCGGCAACGCCGTCAGCGGCAGCAGCGCACCGGAACCACAGTCGATCCCGTAGATGTGCACATCAGCGGTCGACTGCGTCAACGCGATCGCACCGGCCATCGTCCGCAGCACCTGCGAGCGCCCCGACCGAGGCGCACCGGCGATGAGCATGTGCCCCAGCGAACCGAAGTCCAGCACCGCCGCCCGCCGCGCCTGCAACGACGGCAAGTCATCGATACCCCACGGCACCGGCGCCAAGTCGTGACCGCCATGGCGACGCACCGGCGGCACATCCGAAAGCAACACCGAGTCCTGCAACGCCGGCAACCACGGCGAGTGCTGCGGCGGAATCTGCATCGCCGTGTTCGCCTCGCGAATCGCGTCGACCAACACCTTCAAGTCCGTGACCTCAGCGTCGTCCTCGACCTTCGGAGGCTCAGGCTCGCGCGGAGGCTGGACAGCCAGTGCAGACCACGACAGATGGGTTCCCCAAGGAGCGGGCACCTTCGTGACGGCCGCGCCGGGGCGGCGGCCACCGACACGACCAGACTGGAACGGCACCAGCGAGTTGGCACCCAGCCGCACATAGGCACGACCAGGCGTCGACTTGGAGATGAACCCGGCCGAGGGGTCGTCGATGACGTCCGTCGACTCGGCCCCATCGGTCACCCGCAGCGCGATCCGAAGGTTGGTGTTGGCCCGGATCTCCGGCGACACCACACCCGACGGACGCTGCGTGGCCAGCAGCAAGTGAATACCCAGAGACCGACCACGCTGAGCAATGTTCACCAGACCCGTGACGAAGTCCGGCAACTCCCGCACCATCGACGCGAACTCGTCGATCACGATCAGCAACCGCGGCATCGGATCCAGCTGGTTGCGCCCCTCGATCGACGCAGCCTTCTTCCGGATGTCCCCGTAAGCCTCAATATCCTTAGCATCAGCCTCGGCCAGGATGTGCTCCCGGCGCTTCAGCTCCGCGCCCAACGACTCCAGCGCCCGCTCCACCAGGTGGTTGTCCAGGTCCGTGACCATACCCACCGTGTGCGGCAACTGCACACAGTCCTTGAACGCCGAACCGCCCTTGTAGTCCACCAACACGAACGTCATCGCCGTCGGCTTGTTCGCCACCGCCAACGACGCCACGATCGACTGCAACAACTCAGACTTACCGGCACCAGTAGTACCGGCGATCAGACCATGCGGACCATCCCGACGGATGTCGATCCCGAACGGCCCGTCGAACGACTCGCCCAACATCGCCATCGTCGTCTCACCGCCCATCGTCCACCGGGCAGCGATCGCCTGACTGGTCGGCGGCTCCAAGCCCAACACGTCCAGCAGACGGCTCGATGTCGGAATTCCGGTCTCATCCTTGGACTCGGCGACCACACGGACGGCTGACAAACCGCGCGCCAAACGTTGGCACCACACCGGCGACACCGCATCCGGCCGTACACCGAGCAGAACCTCCTCGCCGACCTGCTGGACCCGCAGACCGTCCGGGCCCACGACGGCAACTGCCTGGCACTCGCCAGGCAAGAACCGCTGCTCGGCGTCAAGACATATGGCGTAGACACCGACCGCAGGTCCTTGCACCAGGATCTGGACCATTCCCGGCATGGCGCGCAGCCGCCGCGAGCCATCGAGGACCACGATGATGTCGGGTTCCTCGAACCGCGCATCCCGGCGTTGGTCGGAGGCCACGGCCTTCGTCCGGGCGGTGACTACGGCGTTGAGCTCCGCGATGCGCTGCGCAACGGTCGTGGCGTCGACACCTACCAAAGCACTGGCTTGAGTGCCTTCTCCGGCGCGAACGTGCGGCAGCCAACGCAGCCAGTCCCACGCCGGCTGTGCTTCACGATCGGTCAGCAGATATATCTGGACGTCCGTGGGGCTGGTCAAGGTCGCTGTCTGGGCAAGCAGCCACCGCGCGATCGCCCGAGGGGTGTCCCCAGCCCCGGCAAGCCCGATCACACCACGCTCACGCAGCGGGACCGTCACGGGCGCGTCGGGTAGGGCCCACGCCACCTGGCGCCGGTGCTCGTCTTGCTCGGGGTCGTCCAGAACGACCTCGCTGGGCTGGTCCAGGGTGCCGACCCGCAGCAGCAAGTGGTCCTCGTCCTCGCGGCGCCGCTCCCACAACCGCATCCGCGGGCCGGTAGCGATGTCCAGAATCATCGCCGCGTCCGGGCAAGCATGCAGCCGGGCCCGCCGCTCCGCAGTCAGAGCGCTCCGGGCTTCCTGCTCGATCCGGGCCTTCTTCTCCTCGTACTCGGCGGCTTGCTGGGCGAAGGTCTTCTTGCCGGACTTCTTGTCCTGCCAGAAGTTGCCCATCATCATCACGGGCGACATCGCCGCCATCATCAGATACTCCGGCCGCTTCAGCATGACCGCCATGACCACCGACATCAGCAGCGGAGCGACCAGCATCACGATCGGGAACGGCCGCTTGTGCTCCTCGCTGACCGGCGCCGGAAGCCGGAAGCGGGTCTGCCGCTCCGGCGGCAGCAACCGCGGCGGCCGGTTGAACTCAAGCGCGGTGCCGTCCTCCGCCACGATCAACGCCGCATCCGGCGGCGTGTACGGCCCCAGTTCGAGCAGCGTCGACCCGACAGCGACCTGCGACCCCACAGGCCACACGGCCTGTGTCTGCAACGGCACCTGATCCAGGGCGGCCGTGGTTCCCTCGAACGGAGCGAGGCGCACCACGCCGTTGACGTCGAGGCTGACCCGAAGCGCACAGTCCGGGACCGCTGGATCATCCAGGCGAATCTGCATCCCTGATGCTCGGCCCGCATCGACACTGCCGGGGACCAGGCGATGAACCGGACCCGCCGCGGGCCCGCCCACCACGCGTATCTCGAAGGCCCCGCTCGGCTCGTACGGCAAACCTCCGGACGGGTCGCGGAGCGAGACCACCGCCCCTTCCAGGAGTGGTGACGAGGCGAGCGTGTGGTGCGTACCGACCAACTCTCCGCCGACGAACAAGGCCGGCGCATCCGGTCCAGGACTGCCGATCAATCTCCCCAGGAGCGTGGCAATCTGGGCTATAGGAGTCTGGTCATCAGCGGACAGCACGACGTCTGCCTTCGCTGCCTGGAGCGGATCGACGATCGTCAAGGTCATGCGCATATGGCGCCACCAAACAGCTCAGTCACTGGGTCGAGGCCTCATGGGAGTCGTCCACCGCGTCTGCGTACGCTAGATACCCCAGCGCCGCATGCACTTGCCGCACAGACCGCAGCGGACAGGCATCCGATGGATTCGCCGAGCTACGCACCCGCGCGATTAAAACTGAGTCCACCGACTCTCCCCCCTTGTCGGATACGGCGAACTCAGCCCCGCAGATCACGGCCCACCGCGCGTCGATTATCGACTTCGTCGACATCGGGAGTCAAAGCTCTGATCACTCTCGGAACTTCCCCGATCTATGAAGTTCACCCCTGTAAGGGCCTAGCTTGTCAAGCTCCTGTCACCTGTACGGGGTCCATGTCGACTCGATGGGGCCGTATTGCTGGACTTCGTCGTGAAATCGAGCGTGGATGCTCGTGCGCAGCCTGGTCCACTGACCTGCACCCCCACGAGCCAAATCGCGCGATCAGCTATCCGTCGTCCTGATAGCGACCTCAGTCCTTTTCCACGACAGTGCGATCGCTAGGACGGTTCGCCCGCTCGTCCTGCAGGACGGACCACACCGCGCTCGCCTTACCGTTGCCGACACCCATTCGAGCGCGCAAAGCGTCCCGAGAGGGCGTGACACCGTCCGCGACGAGGGCTGCCAGCGCCACCCGCCCCCGAACGACCAGGTCCTGGTCCGGACCGGGACGCAGCGTCACAGGTGGCAGGACGTCCCGCTCCGGGCGAGGACGACGGCCGGGCTTGGCCTTCGGAGCGTGAGAGGCCGTCGTCGGCCGGAGGGTACGGTCGTCCTGCTCGCTCAGGCCGTCCTGGTACGGATCGTTTGTCAGAACGTGGCCATCAGCCGGGACTGGGTCCTGTACCCGGACCGGTCCGAACTGCCGCAGGCAGGCGACAAGCAGGTGCGAGCCGAAGCCGATTGCCGCGACGGGCAGCGACGCGATGGTAAAGACGAGCACCGGGTGCAGCGGCTGGCGGACCAGGCCGCCTGGCTGGATAACACCCTGGCCATGCAGGAAGTTCAGGAGCAGTGAGGCGCCGGTCGTCACGCCGGCGACGGTCAACGCATAGCGGCGGGCCGGCGCTTCATGGCGGAGCCAGATCGCCGACGCGACTGCCACTGCGATTAGGCCATCGACGGCCAGCGGATCGCGGGCTGCGGCGGACTGGCTCTGATGGATTGAGAGGAAGGCGTCACGCAGCGGGCCGTAGGAGCCGAGGAAGCCGACCACGACGATTCCGGCAACCGCCGCGCTGAGGACGGCGACTGCGACGTAGCGACTAACCGGGACGGCAACGTGTCCGTCCCGGTCCGGGACGCAACTCATCGGCTTGGTTCCTTTCCATTGCTGCATTGTCCCGGTCCGGTTGGTGGGACGGTCACGATCACCAGGACGACCGTCTCGGGGTCGTCCTGCTGGTCCCGGGTGACAGCCGGTCCGCTGCCGCGGACCGGCAGACGTTCAGCGGCGGGGAGTACGGCGATGGATGTATGCGGTAAGGGCCGCTGCCGTGGCGGGAATGCGCTCGGGCGCAACGCCAGCTTCGGCGAGGGCGGTCTCAAGCGCAGAGATGGCTGCACTCAGCGCGGCCAGGTTCTCAAGCGAAGTAGACGCGGCGACGGAGCTGGCAGCGTCGAGCACTGCGGTAGCGGCCGATAGCACCCACTCGTCAGAGACCAGGTGGGCAATAGGTTCCGGTGCGGCAACCAGCGAGCTATCTTCCCCGCCGCCGTCCAGCACGGCTGGCGTTAGGGTGCCCGCGGCCGGTTTAGGGAGAAGACGGGAGGTTGCCGCAGGCGCGCCGCCGTACATCCGGAGGGCGGCGCTGAAGAGGCTGAGCGCACGCCGCAGACGCAACGTCTGGTGGTGGCGCGCCGACTCGGACAGGCCGAGCCAACAACCATCCGCCGCCCTGCGTGCGAGATCGTCCACGTACAGCGTGAGGGCGCTAATTTCGCGAAGCTGGGATTCGGAACCCAGCTCGGAAAGAGCCATGTCACAGGCTGTGTAGTAGCTAGTCGCAACCCGGTCGGTGCGGGCGCGCTGCTGCCACCAGGCGAGTAGATCGGCGGCAGTACCGCCGGTCGGTGGTGGGGCATAAGAGGTCATTGTTTCCAGGTCCTTGTTGTATAGGGCCGGGCGGCTGCAGGAGCCGTAGCACCCGCCCGGCGGTCTGTGAGGGGTGGCGTCAGGCGAGTCAGTCGGCGAGTTCGACGTCGTCGCCGAGTAGCACACAGAAGGCTGCGATGAGTTCAGCCGGTGTGTCGTCGGTGAAGGTGGCCCGCCAAAAATGTCCGCTGTCACCGTCGGCGGGCCAGTAGTCGACGAGCCAGAGGGGTTGGCGTGGGACGGTGGGTGCGCGTTCGGGGCGGAACTGGACCTTGAGGCGGTGATCAGCCGACTGGATAGTCACGTTGCTGCCGTAGGCGTCGCAGGACCATCCGTCGCCGGCCAGCAGGTCCAGGACCATGCCGGGCTCGCCTGCTCCACTGGCGCATGTGGGGACGGTCGTCATGACGACGCCCCCGCCGCAGGGTGGTGTCGGGCTCTCGGAGCCTTGGACGTGGTGGTTGGCATGGGGATTCCTCCGGAAAGTAGGTGCTGACGGGGATCGGGGAGAGCGCGAGACCAGGGCAGGTGCCGGGTGGGCGAAGGCCCGGCACCCGTTGTTGCCTCAAGCGGCGGCTTCGCCATGGCTGCCGAGGTCGCCGTAATCCAGGCCAATGGTGTGGGCGGCGATCTGGAAGCCGACCAAGGCCGCGTCCAGCGCGGACCGGGAGGCGTTCAGTTCATCGGCCGCCGTGGCGACGTTGTTCATCTCGCCGTACAGATTGGCCGGGTCGTCCGGGGATCCGTAGTCGGTCAGGAACCGGCGCGCAGTGTCGATCGCCGCCGAGGCGAACATCAGGAACCGGTCGTAGGCGGCCTCTGCCTCGTCGGCCCAGCCGATCGCGTCGACGATCTCTCCGGCCATCAGGCGGAACGGGTCGCAGGGGTCGCCGCCATCGGCGAACACAGACAGGGACTCGAAGTCCATCCCGGTGATCCCCTCGGCACGGTCGCGGGCGAAGGTCCTGGCGTTGGTTGGGTCGATCACGGACTCGGACATGGTGGCTCCTCTTTGATGGGGTTGCGCGGTGGCGGGCGGCCTGTTTTGGGCGTGGCTCCGCCCCAGAAGGCTTGGAATCGGGTTTCAAGGGCGGTCGCCGGGCCGGTCTGTGCGAATGGGGTTACGGCCCGGCGACCAGATCAGGAGCGCACCGCTGTCAGGTGCGCCAGGCACGCCTACAGGGCGTTGTCGGAGACGCGCGGTTCGGGGAAGTCTGGGCCACCGGCCCATGCCATGGGGATGAGGCCGCCGTTGGTCAGGTCGGCATCGAGCGCCGTGAACCGGGCCGCGAGGGCGGCCGCGCGCTCGCGGTGCGCGCATTCCGGGTCCGAGCAAGCGATAGGGGATCGCGCGGCCCGCGTGGCCCGCGTGGCGTTGCGCGCGAGTTCCCGGAGTTCCGGGAGAATGACGTCGGGTTCCATGACGGCTCCTCTTGATCGTGAAGGGTCGGGCGGATGGGTTGTGGTCCTACTCCCCGGCGGGTGCGGTGGCTGCCGTGCCTGCCGGGACTTGAAGGCGATTAATGCTTTCGCATTTTTGCGCCTCACTTCCTTACGTACCCATTATCTCTCGATGAAATAACTCGAGTCCAGCCAGAAAGAGCCATTTACCACCCATTCGGCCTATCGATTTCAGTACCTTTTCCGCGCCCGCGAGTCGACAATCAGATCGCGCTTAGAAATGTGTGATTCCGGCCCGGGGCCACCACACGCTGACCGATCGCCCACCGTCCGTCAGCTGGGCATGACGCCGACATCGCCAGTGCGGTTAGCGTGAAAGGACGAAGGAGAGTTGAAGGAAAGGGACGGGCAGAAGCCGGCCGAGAGGAACGACATGGGCCACGCCCGCCGCGACGCGGGACGACGATAGATCGTGGGATGCACGATCGTCGGGACGCGGCGCGCGACCTTAAATAGTCCCCGGCCTGCTGCTACGCGCGATGCGCACTCGCTGGCCACGGACGGGGATATCGGCCCCCATAGCGGCCCCCGAAGTGGCGGGCATGTCGGCGGGCGTCATCCCGCCGGCGACGTCGCCGCCAGGAGATCGCCAGCGGCAAGCGGGTCAAGCCGGATGACCTCGCCGGGCCGCGGTGCATCCAGCACGACACCGGCACCGCCGAGAGCACCCAGGTAGATCGCGACGTGGTGCGCGAACGCCGGGTTTCCGTAGAAGACCAAATCTCCCGGACGAAGCCGTGAAAGTAATTTCACGGGACCGCTCCTCAATTGTTCCGTCGCTGTTCTCGGAATGTCAATTCCCGCGGCAGCATACGCCGCTTGAGTCAATCCCGAGCAGTCATATCCCACAGGCCCGGCGCCGCCCCAGATATACGGCATTCCGATCCGCCGGGCGGCGAACGCCACTGCTTCGGCAGCCGCCCGCGTTGGCGCGTGAGCTTCGGCCGAGGCGACCAGCGCAACATACTGACGCGCACCGAACTCGTGCTCAAGGTGCTGCGAGTCGCCGACCACTGCGTGCCACAGCGCCGCGAATGGCCGGGTGGCGACTGCGGTGACAGCGGAGGCCGCAGCTGCGACCAGGACGACGAGGACAAGGAAGAACGCCGCACATGCTGCGGCGATGCGACTCGGCATGCTCACGGACGTTCCTCCTCGTCAAGCGGTCGGTTATGTCAGAAGGCATGGGCGTGCTGACGTCCTCCCCTCTCACGAACCGACGCCGCCCCGAGCGCCGCGAGCGGCAGCCGCTCCTTGTCAGCCCCTGCGAGAAGCCAGATCGGGCCGGCTGGGTCGGTCTTCGTCGGATCGCCGTGAGCGGTGGCCACCGGTACCTCGCTTCGTCGGTCGGCGAGGTGGCGCTGCAGGTTCTCCTCCCGTACGACGCTCGGGAGCCAGAACAGCACCGGGCAGGTGACGTCCGCTGCGAACGCAAGATCCGCGTAGCCGACAAGCTTAGCCAGCAGCCGTTCCTGAGTCTCGGTGCCCGTGTCGTACTCCAGGAAGAAGTCGCACCACGCCTCACCATCACGCCAGCGACCGAAGCCGTCCGGCCGCACCTGGCCACCGAACAGCCGCGCGCAGGACCATTCCGAACGCCAAGCCTCCAGCTCGCATCCCGGGTTCTTGCGGGCATGCCCGACCAACTGGGAAAAGACTTCGTTGGTTCCGCGAAGGTGGGCCAAGTCTGCGCGTAGCGCCATCGCAACGGCTCCAAGCGTCCCTGCTCGCGCCACGCGATGTCGGCTAGCGGCTGACTCGTCGTCGCCGACCACCAGCCGAAGGGCCTTCGCCGTCAGCGTGCAGTGCAGCGGCGAGGTCCCCGAGCTGCACGGCGGACGGAAGGTCTCGATGAGGTCGAACGACCGCATGGCGGCAATGCGCTCGCGTGCGGTGCGTTCCCTGGGAAACAGGATGCGGGCGATCTGCTTGCTCGTCAACATCCTGTGTTCGGCCAAGAGCCGCAGCATCTCGGCGTCGCGTGGTGTAAGGCGATCAGCGATGCTGATCTTTGTATCCGCGGCGGTAGCAGCTGCTCGACTCACGCGGCATCACGCAGCCCATCGCTTGTTCGAGTCCTGGCGACCAGGTCGGCTTGGAATCGCCGACGGATCGCATCGGCTCTGCCGGGAACGGCCGGCGCCAACGCTCTGGTCCGCATCGTGAACGCCGGTGCCAATGCCCCGTCGGCGAGGAGACGCACCGCGGCCTGGTAGCCGCCGAGATGCGACAGGTCGTGCTCGGTCAGTGCAGGAGAAACGTGCCGCTCCAGGGCCCGGCCGTCTTCCGGCGAGCAGGTGAAGAACACCTTGTTGCGGGTGTTCGCGGAGATCCCCTCGCTCAGCTCGCCCGTGAGCTGGCCAAGGTTCTGGTGCGCGAGCACCAGGGACAGTCGGTAACCGCGTGCCTCGGCCAGCATGTCCTCCAGCGGATAGGGCAAGTTGAGGAAATTGTGACTTTCATCCAGATACAGGCTGGCATCGATCCGCTTCCCTTCCTCGCTCCGGGCTCGCGTCGCTGCCGCCTGCCATGTCGCGGCGACGACGAACGAGCCGAGCAGCCGCGCGGCGTCCTCGCCAAGCACGCCTTTCGGCAGCCGGGCCAGACAGATCCCGCCGTTGAGCACCTTGCGCATGTCCACCGTCGACTCTGGTGTAGCGACGATGCCGGACACGAAGTCGCGCAGCAGGAAGGCTCGCAGTTTGTTAAGAAGCGGCGCCGCGGTGAGGCCCTGCGCCGAGGCCGGAAGGTCGTTGAACCCCTTCCAGAACACCTTCAACACCCTGCCGTTCTTGGTGTCCCGCGGCAGGGCCCGTACGTAGCGCTCCCTCACAACCGGGTCCGTCAGCAGCGCGGGCACGTCGGCTAGCGTCGGCTGCTCGTCCCGCTTGACCGACAACAGCGTCAGGCACGCAGCGCGGAAGACGTCGTCAGTACGCGGCCCCCAACTGGAGGCGAAGATCCGGCTAAAGATGCCAACGAGGTTGTCGACGACCAGGTTCGGCTCTCCAGAGGCGAGGATGTTCAACGATGGCTTCAGACCGTCGGCGGTGGGGTCGATCAACACAGTCCGCTCAGCGGCCGACTCCGGCAGCCGGTCCAGTAGGTCCGCGATGAGGTCGCCCTTCGGATCGACCACGACGACGCCGCGCTTGGCCAAAACGTCGTCCAGGATCATGCGGGCCATCAGCGTCGACTTGCCTGAACCCGTCGAGCCCATGATGTGCGTATGCTGACGGCCGTCTGCGACCTGCAGCGCGACGCGGCGTGCCGGACCGGCGTCCGCATCGCCGAGAACCTTGAGCTGGTTTGGGTCACCGGAGGAAGCGATCCGCGCCGGCGGGGCGACGACCCGGGCCCCGGCACGCACCACCCCGACTGCGGCGGTGTCCATCGGCAGGTGCGCCACCGCAGCCAACTCGGCGACCGTCAGCAGATCTCCACCCTTCCAGAACCTTGAAGCCAGGGTCGGGGCGGGCCTGAAGAGCGGCTTACGTCGCCACCAGTTCCGTTCGGCATGGATCCCAAACGCCGAGGCAACTGAGTGCGCCACTCCCCGCAGCCGCGGCTCGGCAGCGTTGCGTTCGGTGCGTGTCCGCAGTTGGGGAGCCAAGACGGCCACGGCATAGCGGATCTCCGTCTCCCACAGCGAGCCCGTCGCCTTCCCGACCGCCGCACGCAACGCTGCCGAAGCCACCGGGTCTTGGCGCGAGACCGCCCGCGCAATCGGCTTACCTGGTGAGAACGCGTCGAAGACAACGGTGCGGCCAGGCACCCGCACCGAAGCCCCGGACGCCTCGTGCTTCAGCTTCAGCAGTTTCCGGCGGTAGATCCGGACCCGCCGGCCGGTCGCAGGCCTCGCCAGCACCTGCACCGCGGCCGACTCGCGTCCGGTCAAGCCGCTGGCCGCCTCCAGCAGCGGACGCAACGGGTCAGCGTCGAAGTCCGACCGCAACGGCAGGATCTCCGGCTTGGCCAACCGCAGCCGTCCACCGGTTGCCGTACCGGTGAGTGGAATCGGAGCCGGGGCCGGGGTGACGACGGTGGTCTGTGCCGCGGGCCATGCGGCCGTTACCGCCCGCTCGACCATGCCAGGCGGTACGACACCGGGCACCCAGACGCCGAGCGTCAGCGCGTCGGCGGTCCATGTGTACTCGAAGACCAAGTGCGGCTGCCCATCGATGAACCGCCTCCAGGCGGGGCGCAGCATTGCGTGCAGATGTGCCCAGAACGCCGCGCCGGATCCGGGTTCTACGTGCGGTGGCACGAGGATCTCGACCTTGCGGGCGCTGTCAGCCATCAGACGGCGATGGCGCGAGCGCAGCATGACGCGAAGACCGACGAACGCGCACGCCAACCATGCCGCACCCGCTCCGATCAGCGGCCACCACTGCTCGAAGAACGTGCCGATGCCATCAAGCATCGATGCGAAGTATGAGCCGGGGTTCATGAGGAACCGCGACAGGGACGTGGGGTGGACATCGGTCCAGATGGGTGGGTCCGACGGTGCCGACGGATCAGCGGCGAGGACTACCACGGCGACTCCTCCTCATCGTGGGCGTTCGGGTTCGGCGATGAGAGTGCTTCGAGCTCAGCGGGATCCGAGGTCGCAAGGACATGCTCTTGATCGGACGAAATGGCCGTGAGGGCTGCTCTGGCCGTGCCCGCAACGATGAGGCCCTGTCCCCGCGTAGCGGTCAGCAAATAGGTCCTTTCGCCTGCGGAAAGACGGAACGCGTCGGCCACCTGGTCGATCGCCTGCGGCGCCTGGCGCAGCAGGATCTGGGTTGCGGCGTTGGCGACGACGGCCCGCCCCAGATCGGTGCCGAGCAGGTCGGCGGCGTCCTGGGTGATGACGGCGAGGCCAGCCCACTGTTTGCGGGCCGCCTTGGCCATGCGGAACAGGAACCGCGCCCCGGCTGGCTCCTTCATCAGAAGCCAGGCCTCGTCGACCACCACAAGTCGGCGCTGTCGGCGATCCGGGTCGGAAACCTGCCGCCAGATGGCGTCCAGGGTCAGCAACGTGCCGATCGCCTTCAGTTCGTCCGGGAGCTGCCGCAGGGCAAACACCACGAGGTGACCCTCGGTGGCCGTGGTCGTCGGGCCGTCGAACAGGCCGGAGAAGGAGCCGGTGGTGTGCGGGGTGAGGCGTTCGGCCAGTGAAGTCGCTTCCGCGTTCTCGGTGTTCGCTAGCAGTTCGACGACGTCTTTCAGCGTCGGGGCGCGGCGTACATGGGTCCGAGGATCGTCGGTGATCCCGGCTTGGGCGTAGGCAGCAAGGATCGCCGCGTCCAGTGACGCGCGCTGGCCGCCGGTCAGCTCGGCGCCGAGCAACACCGAGACGACCGAGTGGACGAACAGCGCACGACGCCGTACCGCGTCCGAGCTGCCGGAAGCGCTCTTCGGCAGATCCAGCGGGTTGACTCTGACAGCCGGCGCGCCGAGTTCCACGACAGTTCCACCGACTGCCTCAGCCAGGCGCGTGTACTCCTGCTCCGGATCGACAACGAGCACCTGCACCCCCTGATACAGCGAGCGCAGGATGTCGAGCTTGGTGAAATACGACTTGCCCGCCCCCGAGCGAGCCAAGACCACGGAGTTGTGGTTGTCGCAGGCCCACCGGTCCCACACGACCAGCCCCGAGCCCGACGCGTTCACGCCGTACAGCACTGGCCCCGGAGCGCTTCCGGCCGAGACGCCGCTATGCGACAACGGCAGGTCGGCCGAAGTAAACGGAAAAACTGTCGCCAACGCGTCGGTGTCAAAGGTACGGCGAAGCTTCAGCACGTCCAGGCCGAGCGGGAGGGTGGAGCACCAACCTTGAACCGTGCGAAAGGTCGCCGGGACCAAACGGAGCAGCATGCCGTCGGCGACCGACTTCACCGCCGCACACGTATCCGTGAGTTCCTGATCGGTATCGGCGTAGACCGATAGATAGATGCCGACCGCGAAGAGCTTCCCCTCGCCGCACGCCACGCGATAGGCCAGCTCACGGGCGTCTTCGGCCGCGGCCTCGGTCTCTGGATCGTCCAGCCGTCCCTTCTCGGCACTCGCGCGCCGGCCGGATTCCAGACGGGCACGCTGCTTGCGGAGCCGGTCAGCAGCAACCGGTGCAGGCACTGGATCGATGTGAACTGAGACGTCGATCCGCGCGGGGAATGCCAGCAGCGGCTCCAGCCATCCGGCGGCGACCTCGGCCGGATACCCGGTGACGGCAAAGGTGGCGGCGCAGGTCTCGCCGATTCTGAGCCGCTTCGTGCCGATTTCCAGGCTGGTCGGGCTCAGCCCGATGTCGACGCCGTTCTCGCGGATGCCGGGCTTGCGTGCGCGAAGCGGCAGCACGCCGAGCGCGGTTTGAGCCAGGCTGTTCATCGGGCTGCTCCCGTCCCAGTAGTGGATCGGTCGGGGTCAAGCGCCGCGCCGAGCACGTCAGTTGCGGTGGTTGGGTCGAGGACGGTGACGTTCAACTCGCATCCGGCGAGTACGGCGGCAGTGTCATGAGCTCGGCGCAGCAGTCGCTGCTCGGCCTTCGTATCCAATTCGTGCGTCGCGATCAGGACTTTGTGGTCCATGAGCGTGCGTCGGGCTGCGAGACCGGCCAGGAAGTCCGCGTGGTCGAGGGCAGCCCGCTCCAGCAGCGGATGCGGCAAGCCCCCGGCCCGCTCGCGCAGCAGCTCCACCTGGCGGCCGAGGTCGGCCGGCGTGGTGCGGGAGACGATCTGAACCGGCCCGGTCAGGGTGTTGAGCCAACGCGCGAATCCGCCGATCAGCACCTCTTGCTCGGAGTGCGTGCGGAGCGCGAAGTTCACCGTCGAGGCTTCGGCAAGGGAACTCACGCCATCGGGGCCGAGCCGGATGGTTCCGGATTCCGTCACCGCACGCACCCGGAGATCCATTGGCACAGGCGGCTTCGTTCCGCCGCGCGTCTTGGCGGTGATGAAGGCTGGCGGCTGCTGAACGCCTTCGGGAGCCAGCACCTGACGACGCGAGCAGACGGCCTGTTTCAGACCGGCCAGCAACAGCCGGTCAACGCTGACGCCATCCCGGTTCACACTCACCGACAGCCCCGCCGCGAACAGCACCAGCATGGCCGGTGCGAGGAACAATAAGGTGGGAACCCAGGCCCGAACCACCATCCACAAGCACCAGAGGACGGCAGCGGTGCCGCCGATGACGGCCGCCTGGCGCATAGTCAGCGATCCGATGATCTGGTCCTCCTTCTCGATGTTTCCGGGGATGCGGACGGTCCGGTATCCGTGCAGGTCGTCATCGGTCATGAGGGGTCTGTGTCCTTTCCAAAGTCGACAGGTTCTGGCAGGACTGTCGGGTGGGGCGCGGGCCAGCGCGTCGCCGAAACACTTGCTGGTCGCGGCAGGTGGGGCGGTGCCGCCTTCGGTGCTCTCGGTCCGCGCTTCTTCGCTGGGTCGATGTACTCAGCCGCGGACAGGAACACCGGGACCAACGGCGCGGGCGTGGAAGCAGAACCGCTCGCCGCGCGGACGGGAGCGGCCGCTCGCGGCGCCTGCATCCGTTGCGGTCTCGGCTCCGGGAACAACGCCTCCCGGGCTCCGGAGCCCGAGCGCAGTGACGTCAACGTGGCAACGGACGGTTCGGCCGACTGTCTTACCGGCCTGGCTACCGGTGGGAACAGCCCGTACTGCTGGCCGCGAAATGGCGGCGCGGCTACGACCGCGCGATGCGGGGCACCTGGCCTGGCGGTCCTGCCAGGCGGGGGTGCGGCTGACGTTGGAGGCGGCTTCATCGGTGCGCGGCCCGGTGGCGTCGGTGAAGGTGGAGATGACGGCCGGATCCGCGTCGCGGCTGCTGCCGGCCGCCCTTGCGGCCCGCCGCCCGGGCCTCCTCCGCTTGGCCGGGGGCCGGCGATGGGAGCCGGACCGCCTCCCGGAGCAGGAGGGCCCGGCCGCGAGCGGTTCGTCCACGCGGCACCCGGTGGTCGATGAGGCGGCGACTGGCGGCGCCCGGACCGGCCCCGCATCGCCGTGAACGCCTTGTAGTAAAGGAAGTTCCGCAGCAGTCCGCTGGCCATCGTCCCGCCGAAGGGCTGCCGCCCCAGCGCGATCCGCGTCGCCCAAATCGGGATCTTGATGAGGATGAAGAACAAACAGAGACACAGCAGGAGGTCGATGAGCCCACCGCCCGACGGGACGCCGATGATGAGCTCGGCGTGGGGATCGAAGAGGACCTGCAGGCAGGTGATCAGGACCAGTGCCTGCCCGAACTGCGTGGCCAGGCACGCGAACACACCGCGCCACCACAGCTTCGCCAGGCCCTCAGTCTGGGGCAGGGCGTGGCAGGCGAACGCCAGTGGCGCACCAGCCGTCAGCACGATCAGAATCGCCGCGCGGATCAGGTAGGCAATCAGCAGTACCAACCCGAGGACCGTCACCGCGCCGCCGAGCAAAATCATGAACAGCGTCCCGACGCCATCGGACAAGAAGATCTTGTCAACGATCATCGACGTCAACTGCGCGCCGATCCCCTCGGCCGATACTGGCCGGTCCAAGATGGCGGACGACAACGCGTTCCCGAGCGAGACGCTCTGTTCGATCGCCCACAGCGAGGCGTTCGAGGCGATGACTCCGATGACCAGGCGTGGTGCGATCTGCTTGAGGCTGTAGCGCGACTGCACTGTTTCGTGACCCATCACGATGACGCCACCGACCAGGACGAACAAGATGTAGAGCGTGTTGGCGGTGACCAACGTTCCGGTCCACACCTCGGCGATCCGGCCGTCACTCACGTCGGGCGAGGACAGCAGCACCGAGCTCACGAGCTTGAGCACAGGTCCGAGAGCGGATTTCACGAGATTCCCGAACCAGGTGTTGATCGCTTTCTCGATCTGGCCGGGGATGTCGAAGAAGCCGGGATCGGAACTCGCCGGCACGTCGGTGCCCGTCGGCTGCGGCGGCGGAGCCATGGTTCCGCCGCCGACCAGCGGGCCGTAGATGCCGGGTGTCACCGGGCTCGGAGTTGAGCCCGGTGTCGTGACGATCACCGGCGGCGCCGGGGCCGGACCTGGATCGGCCTTGGCCGGACACGCGACGATCACTACGATTGCGGCCGCGCCGGCCGTAGCGGCCGTCAGCGCTCTGACCGCCCGGCCGGTGCGACTCGCGATCGGCTTCACGTCAGTTGCCGACCATCGGGTATTCGGTGCAGAGGGGCGACGAGATCAGCACACGGTAGACCGCAGCCACGGGGCCTCTTACGGCGCGACCTTCGGCGACCGACGCCTTCGGTGCCGCTGCGGCGCTGCTCGTCAGCATGAGTTGCAGCCAGGGGCACTGATCGGTGTGGTAGGCGCTGGAGATCTGGTCCGGCGTGGGAATCGTGATGACATTCGTCTTGTGCACGGTGGGCTGGGCCGCACAGGCGGAGGCGGTGAGACCTGTGAAGGCCAGGCTGGCCATTGCGGCGACCGCAGTCAGGGCGCGACGGATCGAACGGTTCACTGACATAGCTCCTTGGACTGGATGGGGATGCAGGCGAGCGGCGCAGGTCAGCTGCCAGCTCCGACGAGGTGCTGCAGGACCGTGACGACCACCGGGGCCAGCACGGCCAGGGCGTAGCCGAAGGCCGCAGACTTCATTGCGGTCTTGCCCTTCTCAACCTCGGCCGGGTCGCCGCCCGCCATCAGGTAGCGGGCCCCGCCGATGGTCAGGAACACGGTCGCCAAACTGGCAAGCAGTCCGACGAGCCAGGTCCGCACATTGCTGATGACCTGCCCGATCGTGGCCACGGCCAGGACTTGCGGCTGCACCGGGAACGTCGCTGCGTCTGCCTTGGTGCAGACGAACAGCAACGCGGCGGCCGAAGCCGCGAGCAACAGCACAGCCCGACAGCGATGGGCGGAGTCGGCTTTCAAGGTGGCCTCCTGAACGTGGTGTGGGGTTCTTCTCACTCACAAAGGCCGAGGGCTGCGCTTGAGCAGGGTCTAGAGAACTCCGGATGAGATGTTTTGACCCCGCTCAGGCACGGGCCCGCGATTGCGCCATGTCCGACATCGATGGCACGCGCCGCCCCTGCAGCCACGCGACCAGGCGCGCTTCAGCCCGCTGACGGCGGATCTTGACCGCGTTCCGACTGACGCCGAGCATCTCGGCAGCCTCGGCCAGATCGACCCCTTCCAGGCGGGTCATGCCGATGAGGTCCACGTCGGCAGCGCTGATAATCCCCTCGCGATGTGCCTTGGCGAGGAGCAGGTCTTCATGGCCCCAGGGCAGGTACGGCTCCATCGACTCAGCCACCGCAACCGACCGGGTGTAATCGATCTCCTGATCGACCGCGCGCCGTGCCGCGCGCAGGGCGGCAAAGCGCAGCCGGGTCATGATGCCGGGCCGGTCGATGTCGACCTCGACCAGGTGCTCCAGAAATCCGGTCAGGATCTCCCCATCCAGGTCCGCGGGGTGGCCGTCGTATTTCATCGCGTACGCGCCACCGAGCCACTTCAGCGCGGGCAGCGCCATCCCGACCGCCGCGATCGTCCAGTCTCCGCCGTAGGTACGCACGTTGCGGACGAGTTCGACCCACACCGCGTCGCGCGGCGCGATCTGGTTGCTCCGCTTCAGCACGATCTCGCGGACGGCATCCAGCATGAGGCGCTGGGCAGGGAACGGCTCGCCAAGCTGCATGCCGTCGAGGGTGAGCGGGTTGGGGCCAGTGGTCAGCCGATTGAACGCGCACTCGGCCGCGTAGAAGGGCGAGGATGTCGGTGAGGAAGAGCGGGTCGCGGTATAGGTCGTAAAGGTATTGGTACTCATGGTGGACTCCCGGAAGCAACGGGGTGGATGTGTTGCTTTCGAGGTCGTCGGGGGTTCTTAGTGCTTCCTCGCCGTCAGCCGAGCTGGCCCTTAGCCAAGGCTGAACCGCCCCTTAGTCAGGGCTCTCATGCAGCGTGTCTCGCGGCAGAAGGACATGGCAGCGATGGCTTGAAGTCTTAGCGTCGCAGGTGCCATGACCTGGCCTTCAAGGTCGCTCTAAGGCCTTCGCCCCTCGAAACCGAAAGGGCTCTGACACCCTCAGCGACGCTTGCCGCGTACCCCGGAACAACACAGCCCACCCACAGGTCGACTTCCCAAAACATGGGAACTTCCCGAATAGGCGTGAAGCGACGCAGAACATTGACTTACCTACCAAAACTTCAATACGTTCTACGCGGCGCGATTGTGATCGACACCGAGCGTCATGGCCGAAGGCCGAGCCGCCCGGTTTGATGTTTCAGCTGCCCGGGGGAAGTCGTGACCAGCCAGATCCCAGGAACACGCACACCATCGTCGTCGCCGCCAACACCATCCTGGCGCGGGTTCACCACGGCCTGGGAGCTGGGGTTTCGAGAGGTCTACACGGTCTGGCTGCCACGGGGCCGGCACCCTGTCAGCGAGGTCGCGATCCGGCACTGGCAGACCTGGATACGTTGGCTCGGCCCGTCCTACGGTCCGGCGATCATTTCGATTCTTCTGCTAGGTACAAGCGGTACCGACTCGTTCCATGCCGACCACGCCTGGCTACTGCTTCTCATCGGAACGATCAACGGCGGGATGTTCGCCGCGGCAGTGCTGTCTTGGAAGTTCGCGCTGTTGAAGGCCAACACCCTCGATGAGCTGCTGGATCCATGTTCCAATCGAGACAGCCTGGTCGCGGTGATCTCCGAGGCAGTCCGACACCGCTGGCAGGCACCACCGTCAATCCTGGCCGCCGCCATCCCCTGGATCGGATTCATCGCCTCCGATTCCAAGTGGCTAGGCACTCTCACAGGAATAATGGTGCTCCTGAACAGCACCTGGGCGCTGATGTTGCTGGTGAACGTGTCCTACTGGCTGGTGGTCCCACCTGTTCTGATCATCAGGCTGCGCAGCTCGCGGGAACTACGGTTGCGCTGGAACGACCCAGCGCACACCTCCGGAATCCGGACCCTGTCGGAGGGGTACGCGTTTCCGGCGGTGTTCCTGGCCTTGGCCGCTTTTGCGGTCACACTGCCGGGAGCACTGGACCACCCGCTGTTCGGAGCGTTCCTCCCCTATCTCTACCTGTGGCTACTCGTCTTGAGCCTGTGGGTGGGGGTCGCCACCCAGCTTTCGCTCTATGCCATCGTCCGTCGCTACCGGATCCGCGTTTTGGACGCGCTGGCTGCCAACCGCGGCCTTCTCCTGGCCGAGAATCAGTCCGCGACTCTGCCAGATCTGGTCGAGAGCGACGATCAGTTGTCTTCGATGCTGTCGGTCTATGCCGCAATTGCCGCCTCCGACGGCCTGCCGTACGGAACCGCGCTGGTCGTGCAGTACGTCGCCGCTGTCGTCGGATCGGTGGTCGGGTTCTTGTTACAGTGAAATCGACCCCGAATGGAGTAGGCCGTTGTCCCAGGCTCCCGAAGACGCCAACCTCAAGAAGATCTGGCGCTACTACGACCGCGGCGAATCACGCATCGGCTACCGCTTCATCCTCGGTGGCACCAAGCACTTCGGGTACTACGAACCCGGACAGAGCCGCTGGGCGCTTCGCACCTCGATGCGACAGATGGAAGACCGTCTTGCCTCCGAGCTCGCACTTCCGCGCGGAGCGAAGGTTCTGGACGCTGGCTGCGGCATCGGCAATGTCGCCCGCGCACTGGCAGCCCGCCATGGCTTGGACGTCACGGGCGTCGACATCCTCGACTTCAACATCGCTGAAGCGAACCGCCTTTCGGCCAAGGCCGGTCTGGCCCGGACCACCCATTTTCAGGTCGGCGACTACCACCACCTGCCGTTCGACGATGACTCGTTCGATGGTCTCTACACGATGGAGACCTTCGTCCACTCTGCCAACCCGAAGGCCGCCCTGGCGGAGTTCGGCCGGGTACTGAAGCCCGGTGGCAAGCTGGTGATGTTCGAATACTCTCGCACCCCCGACGAGCAGGTCTCCGCCGAGGCGAATGCCGCGATGCGCCGAGTCTGTGATGAGGCGGCTATGCCGGCGTGGCTGGAGCTCTACCACGGCGTGCTGGACGAGGTACTCGCCGACTCCGGCTTCGCCATCGAGAGCTCGGTCGACATCACAGCGAACATGATGCCGATGGCCTCTGCGTTCTACGTGATCGGGAAGTTCCCGTTCTGGGTCGGCCGAGTCACCGGGCTCGAATACAAGGTCGTCAACGCGATGAGCGCCCGCATGATGTTCCGTTACAAGGAAGCCTGGCGCTACGGGATCCACACCGCCGTCAACAAAGTCTGACCGGGGGCACACCACCGGATCACGCCGGTGCCGCCGAAATCGAGGGCTGGTTGGCGAGAGCTCTCCTTCTTTAGGACCTGGCTGCAGAACAGATTCGCCGCAGCGTCCCAGCCTTATAGCGCGCCTGAACGGCAGGGCAGCGATGGTCCGCATCCGCTCGCCTTCGGCTACCACGGAGCCGTGACCTGCACTTCAAGGTCGTTCTAAGGTCACCACCCGCCGACCGTCCGCATCGAACGGGCATTGACGCCCCTGTGTTCCCCAGCGCTTTGGGACACATCCGCTGCCCGCCCAGGGCTCTTCAGGATGGACTGCCCCCATAACTCTTTGAGAGCACCACGGCGTTGGGTCCTTCAGCGTGGCCCCGACCGTCTGCCTCGACCGGAGAGCCCTCCACCGCGACGGGACGTAGCTCGAGGCGGCAGCCGAGCTTTTGGGCCCAGACGATATGCGCAATCGGACGCGGGGGGACGTGGACGAGTTCCCACCGTTGGATCGAGTCCCTGCTGACGCCGACAAGCCGGCCGAGCTGCCTCTGCGTCAGTCCCAAAGCCAAGCGGCGGTTCCGCAACGGAACTGCCAGCCGCCGCCGCTCGAAGATCCCCCACGCATCTCGGGCGTGCTGCCTTATCAGTCCGTTCCGCACCGCGCCGTCCGGACCGACGACCACCAGGTACCTGCCGAGTTCACGACACAACTGCATCAGGTGTTCCAGGGTCGGTTCCGAGAGGCCGGTCTCCCACTCGGAGATCGCTCGGCCCCGAACCGGCAAGCCGGAGGACAGGGCATTCTGGGAAAGCCCCGCGTCCAGGCGTGCGGACCGCAGCCCACCGACGATCCGCACGAGGGACATGTCCGCCTCGTCGTCAACGTGCAAGGCCATCAGCGTTTCCATACCTCGGCGCTCAGGCTTTTGGACTCAGTGACTACGGCGGACCCCGTCGAAGTGGATCTCGGCCCACACATCGACCCACCCGATGCGGCGGTCATGCCTATTCCGTCCCGACGACTCACGTCCCGGTATAGAGGCTCCTCGCGGACGCGCGCAACGTTGCCCTTACGGGACTTGGCTGCGGCATCCACCGCCGGAAATGCCACCTCAGCCCACACGGCTCGACCGTTCCGATCACCAACGACGCCCCAGGCACGGGCCAGCGCTGTCACCATGGGCAGTCCCCGGCCGGCTTCGTCGTTGTCATCTGGGTGTCCAGGCTTCGGAGTGCTCGGGCCGCCCATGTCATCAATACGGAGGTGCCAGGCCTCTCTGGACTCCGCCAAGTGCAGCGTGAAGCTCCCACCCGGGGCCCCGCTCACGCTGTGCCGGATGGCGTTGGCCGCCAATTCTGAACTGACCAGCACGACGTCATCCACGCCCGGCACGTCGCCCAAGGTCTTGAGGACGTACTGCCGCACATCCGAAAGCCGTTCAGGCAAGCCATCGAAGCTCATTTCCCAGTAGCTCATGGCGTTCAGCCCTCCCTTCCAGCGGCGGACTCCTGCAAGATGGCCTCGGCCTGACCCATAAGCGAGTCCACGATCTGGGCAGCTACTTCGGGGGCCTGCTGCTGCTCATGCCGGGCGAGGCACATCAGTGCAGCGTGCAGTCCGTCCATGTGCCCGGCCCAGGCAAAACGCTCTTCCTCCGTCTTCGGGACCAGCGTCTTGGAGTCGGAGCCCAAGACCGCGGCCATGTGGAGCAACGCTCCGAAACCGTCACTGAGATCCGCAGTTTCGACCAGGGCGAGGATGCGGGCCTTGGCGGCCGTGGGCAAGGTCCGCTCAGCCTCATCAGCCGGGGCGAGCTCAGGTGCGTCGTTCGCATTCTCGCTCGTCACGCTGGGGATCCGTCCAATGGAAGAAAGCCCAGTGCCTTGTGCGGCGCCACTCACCACCTGAAGGAAGCCGCCATGCTCCTCCAGATGCTCACGGATCACGGTGTAGATCAGAGCCGTACTGCCGACCATCCGCAGATCCGGAACCAGCACAATCGTGGCCCGTTTCTCCTTGAGCAGCGTAAGAACCTGATCAAGCCCTGTTCGACCGCAGGCGTTCACCTGCGCCCGATGGTCGAAGTACTCGTTGCTTCCACCCACGTCGCGGATGATCTCCACGATGTCCCAGCAGAAGCGGTAGGCATACCGCTCACAGCGCGCGGATAGTTCGGCAAAGGCTGCCGCTGCCGTATCTTCGTCCGGCGCCCAGAGGTAGATCACCACTGCGGTTCGACTCATGACCGCCTCACCCCAGGAGTTCCAAGACGAGAGCAGCCAAGCCGGCCGCCTCACATGGCCAGGGCTCCCGGCAGCATTCGCACAGCCCGTTCGGGCTCTGCGGCGCGTGACGTAGCAGCGTCTGGTCGGCCTGAGCTCGCCGGGCCTCCATGGTGTCAGCGGGCTCAGGATCGAGGTCGGGCATGAAGGAGCGCCACAGCGACGTACGACGCCGCGACTGCGGACTGTCACTCATGACCACATATCTCCTTACGGTCGGTAGTGATTCCACTGACGACCGTAAGAAGAAACGCGCAGGTCAGGAAGGTACAGGCAGTACTAGCGGTAGCAGCAGGCTGACATGATGAGTATGACGGAGCGTCCTACTGGGCTTTGATACCGACTTTGGACGCCAGCTGACGTACGGTGCTAGACCGCCGTTCGTGAACGTACAAGTCCTCGACGATATGTACCGCCAGCGACTGGTGCCGCATCCAATCCGGCGCAAAGCTGTCGATACTCACCAGCGTGTTTGTGGCTGCTCTCTCCTGTCGAGCAAGTAGCTGAGCATGAGCGACGTCGAGCAGGTAGCGAGCGCGAGCAGCCTTCGGGAGCGATGCCGGTAGTTCCAGGTGCTTGGCGAGCTCCAGCGCTCGTCCAACATCCCTCGTGGCCACAGCCACGCCAACCGCTTGAATTTGGGCCTGCGTCGGTCCGAACGTCGTCTGGTAGAAGTTCGTGTCCTGCCCGATCCGGTGTGCTGCGGCGTGAGCCATGGACAGGTACTCGCGAGCGGTCTCAGCCTTGGCCGTCTTCCCGGACCGTGACGCCGCGACAGCCGCGCTGATCACCAGGTTGCCCCAGACCGCCAACTGCGGCCGCTTGGAGCGTCCGAAACTCGGCTCGATGCTCTCGGCCGCGGCCCGGGCCACCTCCTCCGCGGTGTCCACCCGGCCCTTCCGCAGGTAGACCCATGAGAGCGTGGCGGCAAGGGTGGAAAGGAGGAGCGCATCTCCCGCCTGCCTAGCCGCAGGAAACGCCCGGTTGAGTGCCGCGAAGGCGATGCGTTGGCTGCCGAGCTGCACCGCAGCGTCAGCGGCGATCTGATACAGCTCAGTGAGGATCGCGAATGATTGTTCTTGCCGCTCACCGCCGTAAGTGCCCGTTGCGATCTTGGCCTCGGCGATGAGGGCAGGGAGGACCGCCCCCAGCTCGGCGTAGTTGCCATCCCAGTAGTCCGACCAAGCCAACGCCACTTTTGCTCGCAGGTCAGCAACAGCAAGTGGTTCGCCGGACGGCAATAGCTGACCGAATCCGGGAATGTCCGGGAAGTTGTCGGGCGAGGTCAGGCAGTCGTCGATGGCGCTCAACGCCCGCCGGTCGTCAACACGCTCGCGGGTGTTCGGGGCGCGCTGCCCGGTGAGCACGGCAACGTCCGTGCCGAGCGCTCGTGCCAGGCTCATGAGTGTGGCAATGGTCGCTGACCGCCCTGGCCGGTCCTGCTCGATATTGCGGATGGTCCACACGCTCAAGCCAGTCATCTCTGCCAGCTCGGTCTGTGTCACCTCGCCCCGCAGGAACTTCAGGCGCTCCCCAGTGCTCAGCTCTGCCCAGGTGATCACAGTCTTCACGGCTTCCTGTCGGCTACGCAGGTGCGGTCATATTCAGGTTACGCCGACGGAGTGGGGCGGGGGTGAAGCGCTGATCCACGAACCGCTAGGCGCTACAGACCAGCAGACCGACACTTCAGTCGAGGTCGACAGCCGTCCAAGGTGGTCCGGGGTTGACGGAGAGACACTCGACCGAGTCACCCACAACTTGCTTGGCACCGACCGTGGGTTCCAGAACGCCCTCGCACAACACGTCAGGCTCATGATCGCCAGAGGGCAGCAGGTCGCCGCCAACGGCGGCTCGCACCATCAGGTGCGCGTTGCAGACCACGTAAGGGTTGTTACCGCCTGATCGAACTCTGTAATCATCTGATCGATGTCAAACCCATCGATGGCCTGCACGCTCAGGTCGATCGACAGCCACCGCCAGAGCTGGGGTCAAGATCGGGGTACTCGCGACAGTGATTCTGCAATCTCACCGATCACGGAAGTAGATGCAAACCCTGCAGCGAGTTCGGCAGGGTCAAAGATCATCGCTAGACCCCGGCCCAGCGTGAGCCAGCTGCCTTTGTCAACAGACAGGCACCCAGCCGAGGGTGCTACCGCTGACGAAGGAGCGCCGCGTGGCCGTCTCCCCGACCCCATTCCCAGAATTCGCCCCTGAGCCCCGTCGCGAGATGCTGTCAGTCTCGGTCTGGCCGTGCGCTCAGGCCGACTCGAAAGCCCAGCGCAAAGGCCGCTACCTACCGGAGTACATGGCCCACCCCGGCAAGATGCTGCCAGCGATCGCCGAACACGCCATCACCCACTACACCCAGCCCGGTGACCTTGTCGTCGACCCGATGGCAGGCATCGGGACAACGCTGGTCGAGGCGGTCCACGCCGACCGGATGGCGCTCGGCGTGGAGTACGAACCGCGCTGGGCCGACCTGGCCAGGCGCAATGTCGAGCACGCCACCGACCGGGGCGCGCCCGGCTATGCCGTGGTCGTCCAGGGCGACGCCCGCGACATCGTCCGCCTTGTCGGGTCTGACACGGTAGGTAAGGCGGCACTCGTGCTCACCTCGCCGCCTTACGAAGATTCGCTGCATAGGCACGTCCGCTGCGGCCACGGCAGCAGTCTCACCCACCGCAACCCGGACGAGTCTTTCATCCGCTTCCGGGAGATCCTCGAAGGCTGCTACCTGCTGCTCAAGCCCGGCGGCCACCTGGCAATGACCAGCCGGCCCAAACAATGCGGCGGCAAGTTCTGCGACCTGCCGAGCCGGGCCTGGCAGTCCGCGATCGATGCCGGGTTCGAGCTGCTTGGCCGATATGTGGCCCTGTTGTCCGAAGTCCGCGACGACGATCTCGTGAACGCCGCCGATGTTCCGGCGCACCTCCCGCGTCATGAGGAAGTCCACATCCTGACCAAGCCGGCGAACTCCGAAGTCGTGGCTCAGAGGGTTACAAGGATCGCGGCATGAACGACGAGAGGAACGAGCCCGAGACCCCGGATCAGGTTGAGCTCGACATCCTGGCGCTCGTCGAGATCTGGCGTGCCCTGGACTTCCCCGAGCCCGCGACCTGGACCAACGCGGCCAGCTGATGTCCGACAACTCAAACTCTTCCAAACCCGAACCATCTCCACAAAAGTCGAGCTATCGTGATCGTTTACCGGTCCAGGCTGATCACCTGAAGATCAGGTTCAACATCGAATACGTGACCGGGGAGCTCGGCGACGAGTTACACCGCCGCCAGGCAGAAGCGGTCATGGAGGCACTGCAATGGGTAGCACGCCAGCGGCTTTCGGAGGCGCCACTCCCTACGGAGTGAACGCCGCAGCCTCCGAGTCTGGCGCGCTGGTGTGGGCCACTGGAGCAGCGGCGCGGTCTTCCCGGACCGCGCCGCTGCGAGTGGCATTCCTGGCGCGTACGTCCACCGAAGACCAGCAAGACCCGACGATCTCCATCCCCCGGCAGCTCCGGTCCTGCGAGAACGTCCTTCCCGAACACGCCGTCATCGTCGCCCACTACTACGACGTCGAGTCCGGCCGCAAAGACCTCGCCGCACGCGGCCGCGGCTCCGGACATACCCGCTTCTCCATCCCCGTTCCCCGCGACGGCGGCATCGCCGACCTGCTGGAGGCGGCCGAGTCCGGCACAGCGGAGTTCGATGCGGTGATCTGTGAGTCGATCGACCGCGTCGCCCGCCGCACCTACTACGGCACCATGATCGAACACCGGCTGGAGCGGGCCGGAATCAGCCTGCTGGCCTCCGACGAGCCGATCGTGCTCACCGGCGGACGCAAGGGCAAGAGCGCGACGCAGACCCTGACGCGCCGCGTGAAGCAGGGCGTAGCTGAGTGGTACGTCATGGACATGCTGGAGAAGTCCTGGGGCGGCTTCGAGCAGCACACCGAGCAAGGGTTCAACATCGGCCAGCCGCCCTACGGTTATCTCGCCGACAAGATCCCGCACCCCGTACCTGCCCGCCGCCAAGAGGGCCGCACTAAGCACCGTCTAGTCCCAGACCCGGTGCGTGCCCCGGTCGTGCGGCGAATCTTCGACATGCGTGTGGTGGACCGGCTCGCCTTCGCCGTCATCGCCGACCGGCTCAACCGCGACCTGGTGCTCAACCCGCCACCGGTCCCGCCGGACCCTTCGCGCGCCGTCGGCGCCTGGACCTACTCGAGCATCCGCGAGGTCATCTTCAACCCGAAATACACCGGCCACATGGTGTGGAACCGCCGCGCCACGAAAAGCAACAAGGGCAAGCTCAACCCGATCGAGGAGTGGGTATGGTCTCCGGAACCCACCCACGAGGCCATCATCAGCGTCGAGAAGTTCTTGCAA
This sequence comes from Catenulispora pinistramenti, assembly GCF_018274385.1. GTDB lineage: Bacteria > Actinomycetota > Actinomycetes > Streptomycetales > Catenulisporaceae > Catenulispora > Catenulispora pinistramenti. Next base: position 157,507 of record NZ_JAAFYZ010000002.1, read on the forward strand.
GCCCAGGCCATCGCGAAGCACAAGCGCACGTCCCGGACCGGAGCCGGCGCGCATACCGCGCTGGGACGCCCGGTCCGGATCTATCCACTTCGCTCATACATCTTCTGCATGGAGTGTGGACGCCGTATGTGCGGCCAGTTCAAAGACGGCGTCGTCTACTACTCCTGCATCCCCAAAAGCGGGCCGACGCCTGAGAGCCACCCCCGCTCGCTGTCCATCCGCGAGGACAAGCTCACCCCAACCATCAACGACTTCTTCCGCACCCGGGTGTTCGGCGCAGCCCGCACCAAATTCGTCTCCGATGCTCGTGTCAGCACTGCCACTCGGGCCGCCGCCGAGGCCCACGACCGCACCCGCGCCCTCCGAGCGAAGATCGTCGATGCGGAAAAGCGTCAGGAGAAGCTTGTCCGCAGCATCGAACTCGCCGAAGAGGTCGACGCGGAGTTCCTGCGAATCGTGCAGCGCCGCGTCAGCGAGATCAAGGCCGAGCGCAAGGCCCTCACTGAAGAACTCGCCGATATCGAACACTTGGGCGAAGGTCGAGAGGAGCCGCAACTGTTGGACGCCGTGCCGATCGGCGACATGGACGTTACCGATCTCCCGGATGAGTCACAGCAGGAAATCTTCAACCGGTTCTGCCTGGACATCCGCTACGACCGACCCAACCGGACCATCGACATCCAGGTCACATTGCGCGCCGAGACTATCGCGGCCGTCGTCGAGACAGCCACCGCCGCCCTCCAGGTCTATGACCAGATGAACGTACAGGTCAGCGAAACAGCAAACCCCCCATTTCGGGGGGTTTGCAGCGTGCCCCCGGTAGGATTCGAACCTACGCACCCGCCTCCGGAGGGCGGTGCTCTATCCCCTGAGCTACGGGGGCTCGGGACGTAGGAAACGATATCAGGTTCGCGGTGGGGGTTGCGCCACCGTTTTGGTGGGTGCGGTGAGCATGGTGGGGCTGGCGGGTTAGGCGAGGATCGCGTAGACGGTTGTGGCGTGGGCGGCTGGTGGGGGCAGGGTTGCTTCCGTTGGTTGCGCCTCCGGTTCCGCTTGCGCGGCGCCTCGGGCTTCCGCTTCGCCGCGGTTCACTGGCGGTGCGGGCGTCATCGTGATGTCGGTGAACGCCAGTGTTCGCCCCAGCTTGGTGACTCGTGCGGTGATCAAGACGTCCGTCGCCTTGATCGGCCGTTGGAATGTCGTGTTCTGCTGCACTGTGGTCATCGGGCAGTAGGCGCCGCGGGCTGCGCTGATGGCTAGGACGGTCGCTGTGTCCGCTGCTGCCATGAGGGCTTGGCCGCACAGGGTGCCGCCTTCGCGGGCGAGGGTGGGGTTCCAGGGGAGGCGGAGGGTTGTGGTGGTGGGGGTTGTTTCCTCGACTTCGAGGTTGAGGGTTTGGATCCAGGGGGCGAAGTTCTCGTGGAGGATTTCGGTGGCTTGGGCCGGTGTCAGGGCGGGTGAGGCGTGGTGGTCGGTCACGGTTTCACGATAGGGGCGGCGTTGGGTGGGTGGTGGGGTGGTTGTCGGGTTTTCCGGTGCGGGTTCTGGTGGGGCCGCACATGTGTTTTGCGGGTGTCAGACGTCTGAGTGTGAGGTCGTGGAACCGGGCTTGGCGGCCGGTCGCGTTACGGTAACCTAAGCGCTCACTACTCGGCCGCACGTCGGGCCCCGGGCGTGCGTCCGGTCCGTTGCGGTCGTCCCTCTACCGCGTTCGAGGACATAAACAATGGGACAGACTCTGCAGGAGAGCCTCCTCAATCCGACCAATCGCCCGCAGGTCGTGAAGGACTGCGTGCAGCTCGTTGACGAGCAGGTCAAGGACTCGGGGCTGATGGTGAAGGGCGCCTACAAGGTCGTCACCGCGTTCAAGTCCGGCATCATCCACGATGCCGTGGACACCCTGGTGGACGACTTCGTGGCCCGGCTGGAGCCGTTCCACGAGGACTTCGTCTCCGCCGGTGGCGGTTCGTTCGGCGACTATCTGGCCGGGAGGGGGCCGGAGGTGTCGAACGCGCTGCTGGGGGTGACGGACGAGCGGGCCGCCCAGTCCGACCGGGCCACGCTGCGCAAGGCTTACGAGCAGGTGCGGCCCAAGGGCGTCGACAACATCGAGAAGGCGCTGCCGAAGCTGGGCAAGATCGTCGAGAAGTACACCGTCTGAGCCGACGGTGCCGCGGCGGCTGCTCCGGGCGTCCCCGGGGCAGCCGCCGCTTTTCCCTGGTGGCCGGCCCGCTGTCCCCTGCGGTCCACCACTGGCACCGGCGAGGTGTCCCACATCGCCGGCACCGGCCGGGCGCATGAGCGTGGGGCGCCGGCCGGGCGCTGCGATCCGCACCGGTGATTCGAGCGGTTCAACGACCGAGTGACCCGGCGGTTACGGCTCGGGCTCGAGGTTCGCCGGGTTTCGGGAACGCGCCGGTCGGCAGGTGATCAGCGGCGGCCCGGTAAGGGCCGGTAAAGACTCAGACCCGGCCGCGGCACAGCTCCAGGACAGCCATCGCGATGGTCACGCCGGGGCGGCCCAGAGCCTCCCGGTAGCGGGTGATGATCTCGGTCTCGCGCTTGAGGTCCAGGCGGCGGCCGCCCTCGGCGATGCGGGCCGACTGGATGTCAACCGCGGTCCCGACCCGCTCGGTGATGAGCGCGAGGATACGGGCGTCCAGGTCGTCGATACGGGCGCGGCCGGTCAGGACGCCGGTCGGAGTGGGCTGACCCGCCTGCTCGGTATCGGCAGATGCGACAGATACGGCAGTCGCGGCGGATACGGCGGTCGCGACAGATGTCGCGGGTACAGATACGGGCACGACAGGCTCCCCTGGCGAGGCAGAGCCGGGTGCGGTTTCGGCGGACGTGGAGTCGGCGGTGGCGCTGGCGGTCATGATGGCGAGGCTCCTCGGGCTCGGCCCGGGCTCCCTACGGTCCAGCGCCCCGCACCAACGGCGAACGCCCCGAACCGGAAGGGGTCCGAGGCGCTCGTTGGCTTGGTTCTGCTCAGCAGCCGACGATGACTAGGGACCCAGGTCCATAGCCATAAAAAAATCGGCGGTTCGCGAGCATGAGGTCATGGTGCCACGACGTCCACGGCCCGGTCCAGCCGGTCTCATGATCCGGGCCGGATGGTTCAGGACGGCGGTCGGCCACTACCGGCGGCCAACCAGCAACCACCAACCACCAATCACCCAGGCCCGGCCGCGCCGGCCCCATCGCCTATGTCCACACGTCGATATTCGCCCGCTCAGCATCCCCATACTGCTGCTGAGCGACTTCCAGCACCCGCCCGATCTGCTGCAGCACCTCGTTCAGATCGGCCTGCGCCTGATCCCACTGCCGCTGCCGGTCCTGGTAGTCCGCCGCCGCCTGCCCGCTCCACGTCTGGGTCAGCGGCTGCAGCAGTGTCCGCAGGTCGTGCAGCTTGCTGTTCAGCTCGTTGTGCGCCGCTGCCACGTTCTGCGACGCCGAGGACAGCGTTTCAGCGTGGACGAGCAGTTCGCCTCCGTAGCTCATCGCTCTCCTCCCCTCAGCCGATCAGACCGGCGACGCGGTTGACGGCCGTGGTGTTCGACTCCTCAGCCGCCGAGTATCGGCGGTGGGTGCCGGACAGGGACTCGGCGATGCCGCCGAGCGCGGCGTTGAGTTTGCGGGCGTCGGCGTTCCAGCGCTGGTGCAGGTTCTGGAACGCGCCGGAGGCGGCGCCCTTCCAAGTCGAGGCGATCGGCTCCAGCTGGGCCAGCAACGTGGCCAGCAGCGTGGCGATCTCCTCGTTGACCGTGCCGACGTGCGCGGCGGCCTGCGCCATCACGTCCAGGCTGGCGCCGAACTGGGCCGACCCGGCAGGCGCCGGGCCGCCGGGCGCGGGGACGAACGCGGACGAGGCGGGTTCCGTCATGCGGATCACCATCCCCTCTGGTGCGATGCGGTGACGTTGCGACGAAGCTGTGAAGCGGTGAAGCTGTGAAGCTGTGTCGACGTCACAGAGGAGGCGGTCGGTGACCTTGGGTGACGTCGGACCTCCACCGTAACCTCCGGCACCGACAATCGGAACCAAACGGTCGCGGCGTCACCCGTTTTGCGGAACGGCTACTTCATCCTCAAGGTCTTGAGCAGCTTCAGCGAACGCAGCATCAGCGAGCCCCAACGCTCCTCGGACATCCCGAACCAGGGAGCGATCGGCAGCAGTCGCTGACGAGCCGCCGTCTGCGCCTCGGTGAACCGCAGGATCCCCTCAGCACCGTGCCGCCGCCCGACCCCGGACTGCCCCATGCCGCCCATCGGCGAGTCGACCGAACCCCAGGCCGCCGCGTACGCCTCGTTGACGTTCACGGTGCCGGCATGCAGCTTGCGCGCGATCTCCCGGGCACGCTTGTGGTCACGGGTCCACATAGAGGCGTTCAGACCGTAGGGCGTGTTGTTGGCGTCCGCTATTGCCTCGCCCTCGTTCTTAAAGGAGTACACGGACACCACAGGTCCGAACGTCTCCTCCCCATAGACACGCATGGTGTCCTTAACGTCCCCCAGCACGGTCGGCTCATAGAAGAGCGGCCCTATCTCCGCGCGGCGCCGGCCACCGGACAGGACCTTTGCGCCCTTAGCCTTGGCGTCCTCCACATGCAGCGTCACGTTTTCCAGCTGCTTGGTGTTGGTCAGCGAACCCATGTCCGCGGTGTAGTCGAGCCCGGAGCCCAGGCGCATCGCACGGACTTCCGTAAGGAAGCGCGACAGGAACTCGTCGTACTTGGTGTAGTGAACGTATATACGCTCTATAGAGATACAGAGCTGCCCCGCAGAGGAGAAGCAGCCGCGCAGCGCACCGGACACCGACTTCTCTATATCCGCATCGTCGAGCACGAGCATGGCGTTCTTGCCGCCGAGTTCGAGCGAGCAGCCGATCAGCCGGGACGCCGCAGCCTGCGCGACAGTACGCCCCGTAGTAGTGGAACCGGTGAACGCTACATAGTCCGCGTTCTCCACGACCGCGGGCCCGACCACCGGACCGTCGCCGACGACCACCTGCCACAGGTCCTCCGGCAGCCCGGCCTGGACGGCGAGTTCGCGCAACCGCAGCCCAGTGAGCGCAGTCTGGGTATCCGGCTTGTGCACCACTGCGTTGCCCGCGATAAGCGCCGGTATGACGTCGGAGACCGCGAGCGCCAGCGGGTAGTTCCACGGCGTGATGATGCCGACGACGCCCTTGGGGATGCGGTTCTCCGTGACCTTCGTCAGGACCGGCAGTACGCCGCGGCGGCGCTTGCTCCGTATATAGCTGCGGGAGGCGTACGCATAGTGGCGGGTCGCGGCGGCGGCCGACAGGACCTCGTCCAGAGCGTGCTTGCGCGCCTTGCCGGTCTCTATCTGGACCATGTCCAGGAGCTGATCGGAGCGTTCCAGGAGCAGATCGTGCAGTCGGCGGGCGACCTTGGTCCGGTGCGCCAGGTGGGTCTGACCCCACGCCTGCTGGGCGACGCGGGCCTTGGCGAAGGCGGCGCGGACGTCCTGCGGGGCGCTGGCGGGGAAGTCGGCGATGAGTTCGCCGGTGAGCGGGCTGTAGGACTGCGTCCGGCCGCCCACCGCCCCGTGGATGGCCACCTTGCCGACAAGCCGCTCGACCAGATCGGCGGAGAGCCGGGAGTGGATGCTGTCGAGGCGGGTGGCCTGCTGGGGTCCGGCCCCGCCCGAAACGTCCTGCGCGTCCTCGGATATGCCGTTGCCCGGGTCGATGGTGTCGGCGGTCATGGCGATGAGCTTCCCAGAAAAACCCACCGGTGTCAGCCATGGATAACAACGTGTGAAGACGAGCGTCGGGCCCCTTCCGTTGTCCCAGGCACTACGGAAGGGGCCCGACGCTCGGGGGGCCGGACCCTCAGCTGACGCTGAGAGCCACGTTCTTGACGCCGTCGATCACCTGGCGCGAGGCCAGGGGGGCGGCGAGCTTCACGGTCGCCTCACCGTTGCGCATGTTGTCCGGGCACATCATCCCGACCCGGTAGTGCGAAACGGTCTTCAGCTCGACCACGACCTTGGAGGCGTCCTGACTCATCACCACGAGCTGCGGCTGGTCGTTGCACCCGCCCCAGTTCACCTCCGTGGCCAGGGTGACACCGTCCTTCTCCAGGACGACGCCTTGCGGTGAGACGTACTTCACCGTTCCGGGGTCCGAAGGGTTGGAGGGGTTGGAGGCGCCGCCGGAGCTCGGGGCAGAACTGCTCGGGCTCGCGGGGGACGAAGGGGTAGACGACGAGGCGGTGTTGCCGCCCGCGCCGGCATTCGATGCGCTGGAGCCTCCCGAGCTGCGGGAGGCGCACCCGGCCAGCGCCGTCAACACGACGGCGGTGGTCGCCACGGTCTTCACCAGGGGCTTCATTGTGCTCCATCTCCTAGCCGACACTGTCACTGGCAGTTGGACGCAGCGACTCGCACGCCGGTTCCCCACTTTTTCGCGGATCTTCTGGAGCCCTCAGCGGGACAGCTCTTCGTACCCCACACCGGTAGCCGCGACGGACTGGTCCCACAAGGCGGCGGCCACGGACTCGTCCTGCGCTACCAAGCTCATGACGGCTCGCGCGGGCGCGCCGCGCATCTCGCCTGGGCCGCGCGGTCCGATGTACTCGCCCCCGAAGAGGTCTACATGAGTCGCCGCATATAGAGACGGCCACGCACCTGCGGCAGAGCTCTGGCCGGTCGCTCTGGTGACGAACTGGGACAGTCCGGAGACGACCCGGTTGTGCCGGCTGAAGGAGGTCTTGGTGAACAAGCCGGTGGCCGTATAGCCGGGGTGCGCAGCGACACTCGCTAATGCGACCCGCGCACGCTTCGCCTTACGGTCCAGCTCTCGGGCGAACAAGAGGTTGGCGAGCTTGGAGCGCCCATAGGAGGAGACACGGTGCCGGTGCCAGTCGGCTTCGCTATAGGACTCCTTGGTGTTGGCCTCGGCCGGTTCGAAGTCCCAGACCGGCCGGGCGCGGCGGTGCGTGAGGCTGGAGACGGTGACCACCCGGGCGGACTCTGCGGCCAGCAGAAGGGGTAACACCCGGCCGGTGAGTGCGAAGTGCCCGAGGTGGTTGGTGCCGAACTGGAGCTCGAAGCCGTCGTCGGTGGTCAGGCCGTCCGGCACCATCACCCCGGCGTTGTTGATCAGGATGTCCACGGCCGCCGTGCGGTCGGCCAGGTCGGCGGCGGCGTCCTCGATCGAGTCCAGGCTCGCCAGGTCGACTGTGACGATCTCGACGAGTCCGCGCGCGGAGGGGATCACCCCGGTGATCCGCTCCCGCGCGAACTCTCCTTTGTCCGGATCACGAACGGCGAGCAGGGTCCGGGCTCCGTGACGCGCGAGTTCCAACGCTGTTCGGAACCCGATCCCGCTGCTGGCCCCCGTGACCATGGCAACTCGCCCCGTCAGATCCGGCATTTCCTCCGGAGTCCAATGCGGCATAGCGCCATCCTGGCGTGATCAGCCGCGCCTGTCACTACCTGTCACTAGGCCGGGAGGGCCGCTTCGATGGCTTCGACCACCTCGGAGGCCTCCGGTTCGGTGCGCGGACGGAAGCGCTTGAGGACGGTTCCGTCGGCGCCGATCAAGAACTTTTCAAAGTTCCACTGGATGTCGCCGTTGTTGCCCTCGGCGTCGGTCGTCCTGGTGAGCTCGGTGTAAAGGGGGTGGCGGTCGTCCCCGTTCACCTCGATCTTCTCCATCAGGGGGAAGGTCACTCCGTAAGTCGCTGAGCAGAACTCCTGGATCTCCTCAGCGCTGCCCGGCTCCTGACCCATGAACTGGTTGCAGGGGACGCCGAGTACCGTGAAACCGCGGTCGGCGTAGCGCTCGTGAAGGCGCTCCAGGCCCTCGTACTGAGGCGTGAGGCCACAGCGGGAGGCGACGTTGACGAGGAGGATGGCCTTGCCCTGGTAGTCCTTGAGCGAGGCCGGCTTACCGTCGAGGGTGTTGATCGGGATGTCGTAGAGGCTCATGTCGGTATCAAAGCACGCGAGCTTGAACGGATTCCCGGGTGGCTCAACCACCCGGGCTCCATGTGGGACTCCATCAGGGACTACATCACCGGGACGATGTCCGGCGCGCCGAGCCGGGCCGCGTCCGCGGTGGCGTCGTCCGGCTGCTCCTGGGATTCCCGTTCGGCGGCCACTCGCGCCACGTAATGCTCCACCTCGCGCTTGATCTGCTCCTCGGTCCAGCCCAGGACCGGAGCAATAAGGCGCGCCGTGGGTTCGGCGGCGCCGACTCCGCGGTCGAAGGTCTCGATGGAGACCCGGAGGCGCCGGGCCAGGACGTCGTCCAAGTGCAGCGCGCCCTCAGCCTGAGCCGCATAGACGACTTCCGCCTTGAGGTAGTCCTCCGCGCCGGGCAGCGGCTCGGCGAGTTCCGGCTGCGCCGAGGTGAGGTCCAAGACTTCGTCGACCAGGGTCCCGTAGCGGCGCAGGAGGTGTTCCACGCGCGCAACGTGTAGTCCGCTACGTGTAGCGATCCGAGTGCGGTTGTTCCACAGCGCCTGGTACCCATCGGCACCGAGCAGCGGGACGTTCTCCGTCGGGGACTCCGGTACGCCTCCGCCGAGCCCGTGGACGGCCGCGTCGACGGCGTCCTTCGCCATCACCCGGTACGTCGTGTACTTGCCGCCGGCGACGACCACGAGGCCGGGTACGACGTGCGCGACGATGTGCTCCCGCGACAGCTGCGACGTCTCGTCCGACTCGCCGGCGAGCAGCGGCCGGAGTCCCGCGTACACGCCCTCTACGTCAGCCCGCGACAGGGGCACGTTAAGGACGGAGTTGACGTGATCCAGCAGGTACTGGATGTCGGTCTTGGAGGCCGCCGGGTGCGCCTTGTCGAGGGTCCAGTCGGTGTCGGTCGTGCCGATGATCCAGTGGCGGCCCCACGGGATGATGAAGAGGACGGACTTCTCCGTGCGGAGGATGATTCCGCTGGAGGACTGGATGCGGTCCTTGGGGACCACAAGGTGGATCCCCTTAGAGGCGCGCACATGGAAGCGTCCGCGCTCCCCCACCAAAGCCTGTGTGTCGTCGGTCCACACGCCGGTGGCGTTCACTACCTGCTTGGCGCGGATCTCCTGGGTGCTGCCGGTCTCCAGGTCGGTGACAATAACGCCGGTGACCCGCTCCCCCTCGCGGAGGAAGCCCGTGACACGTGCCCTGGACGCAACGTGCGCGCCGTAGCTCGCCGCGGTACGCGCAAGGAATGTCACGTAGCGCGCGTCGTCTACCTGCGCGTCGTAGTACTGGATGGCACCCACTAGCGAGGAGCGCTTCAGCGCGGGCGCAATACGTAGCGCACCGCGCCGCGTCAGCTGGCGATGCAGGGGCAGACCTCTGCCGTGGCCGGACGACGTAGCCATCCCGTCGTACAGAGCCACCCCGGAACCCGCGTATACGCGCTCCCAGGCACGGCCGGTCAGCGGATACAGGAACGGCACCGGACGCACCAGGTGCGGGGCCAGCCGCTCCAGCAGCAAGCCGCGTTCCTTCAACGCCTCGCGGACCAGGCCGAAATCAAGCATCTCCAGATAGCGAAGGCCGCCGTGGATGAGTTTGGAGGAGCGGGAGGACGTACCCGACGCCCAGTCCCGCGCCTCCAACAAACCCACGCTCAGACCCCGGGTCGCGGCGTCCAACGCCGTCCCGGTTCCCACGACGCCACCGCCCACGACCACGACGTCGAGCTCGCGCTCGGCCATGGCGGACAGCGCCGCCTCCCGTTGCTTCGGTCCCAGCTGCACACTACGCACACCACAAGCCTGCCCTAAGTGGGGCCACTGCACGCGGGCACGGGAGGCACATCACCCGTGAAGCCGATCACAAGCGCTGCGATCAAGCTCCTCTACAGCGATTACAGCGATTCTTGGCGCTCCCCGGCGTTCCCCTCCGCACTCCCCCACAGGGCGGAACGCTCAGGTCGCGATGGTGACCTCGACGCGCTGGAAGCCCTTGAGCTCGGTGTAGCCGCAAGTCCCCATCGCTCGACGCAGGGCGCCGGAGAGGTTCATGGTGCCGTCAGGCGAGGAGGACGGCCCGTTGAGGATCTCCTCCAGCGTCCCGACAGTGCCGACCGCGGTGCGGTGCCCGCGCGGGACCGAGGCGTGGTGCGCCTCCGCGCCCCAGTGGAAGCCCCGGCCCGGCGCCTCGGCGGCGCGGGCCAGCGGGGAGCCGATCATCACCGCGTCGGCGCCACAGGCGATCGCCTTGGTGATGTCGCCGGAGACGCCCATGGCGCCGTCCGCGATGACGTGCACATAGCGGCCGCCGGACTCGTCCAGGTAGTCACGGCGCGCGGCGGCGACGTCGGAGACCGCGGAGGCCATCGGCACCTCGATGCCGAGGACGTCGCGGGTGGTCTGCGTCGAGCCGCCGCCGAAGCCGACCAGGATGCCCGCGGCGCCGGCACGCATAAGGTGCAGGGCCGCCTGGTACGTCGCGCAGCCACCGACCACGACCGGGATGTCGAGCTCGTAGATGAACTGCTTCAGGTTCAGCGGCTCGGCGCCGGCCGACACGTGCTCGGCGGACACTGTGGTGCCGCGGATAACCAACATGTCGAGGCCCGCTGCGACGGCCACTGACTGGAACTCCGCAGTGAGTTGCGGAGACAGTGCACCGGCCACGGTGACGCCGGCGGCACGGATCTCCTTGACGCGCGCGGCGATCAGCTCGGGCTGTACCGGGGCGCTGTAGATCTCCTGCAGACGCTTGGTGAAGTCGTCTGCGGGGAGGTCCGCGATCTCCTGCAGAAGCAGCTCAGGGTTCTCGTAGCGGGTCCACAGACCCTCCAGGTTGAGAACGCCGAGGCCGCCGAGCTTGCCGATCCGGATCGCGGTGGCCGGGGAGACCACGCTGTCCATCGGCGCGGCCATGAACGGCGTGTCGAACCGGTAGGCGTCGATCTGCCAGGCGATGGAGACTTCTTCGGGGTCCCGGGTGCGGCGCGACGGGACGACCGCCACGTCGTCGAACCCGTAGGCACGGCGGCCACGCTTGGCCCGGCCGATCTCGACCTCGGTCACCTGGACTACCTCGACTCTCTGCAGACGTACTTACGGCCCGACGCTACAGCGTCGGGCCGTCGGGTGCTCTATCGGTGCTCTATATGGTCAGCGATGGTCAGCGCTTTATATGGTCAGCGCTTGGAGTAGTTCGGCGCCTCGACCGTCATCTGGATGTCGTGCGGGTGGCTCTCGCGCAGGCCGGCGGCGGTGATCCGGACCAGCTGCGCGTCCTGCAGCTGCGGGACAGTGTGCGCGCCGCAATAGAGCATCGACTGGCGCAGGCCGCCGATCAGCTGCTGCACGACGGAGGCCAGCGGGCCGCGGTAGGGAACCTGGCCTTCGATGCCCTCGGCGATCAGCTTCTCGTCTGACTCGACGTCGCCCTGGAAGTAGCGGTCCTTGGAGTAGGACTTGTTCTCGCCGCGGGACTGCATGGCGCCCAGCGAGCCCATGCCGCGGTAGGACTTGAACTGCTTGCCGTTGATGAACAGCAGCTCGCCGGGCGACTCCTCGCAGCCGGCCAGCAGCGAGCCGAGCATCACCGAGTCGGCGCCGGCGGCGATCGCCTTGCCGATGTCGCCGGAGTACTGCAGGCCGCCGTCGGCGATCACCGGGACGCCGTGCTCGCGGGCTGTCTGGGCGACCTCGTAGACCGCCGTCACCTGCGGCATGCCGACCCCGGCCACTACGCGCGTAGTACAGATGGAGCCCGGGCCCACGCCGACCTTGATCGCGTCGGCGCCGGCGTCGATCAGCGCCCGGCCGCCGGCCGAGGTGACCACGTTGCCGGCGATCACGTCCATGTGCGGGGCCTCGGCCTTGACCTTGGCGATCATGTCCAGCTCGACCTTGGAGTGGCCGTGCGCGCTGTCGATGACCAGGAAGTCCACGCCGGCCCGGATCAGGGCCTGGGCCCGCTCGAAGGAGTCGCCGAGGAAGCCGATCGCCGCGCCGACCCGCAGCCGGCCGTTCTCGTCCTTGGTGGCCAGCGGGTACTTCTCGCTCTTGTCGAAGTCCTTGACGGTGATCAGGCCGGACAGCTTGCCGTCCGGGTTGACCAGGGGCAGCTTCTCGATCTTGTGCTGCGCCAGGAGCTTCATCGCGTCCTCGCCGCTTATCCCGGCAGGGCCGGTCACCAGCGGCATCGGGGTCATGACGTCGTCCACCCGGCGCGACTTGTCCACCTCGAAGCGCAGGTCGCGGTTCGTGATGATGCCCAGCAGGGTGCCGTCGGCTGCGGTCACCGGCAGGCCGGAGATGCGGTACTTGGCACACAGCCCGTCCACCTGGGCCAAGGTGGCGTCCGGCGCGACGGTCACCGGCTGGGTGACCATGCCCGACTCCGAGCGCTTGACCAGGTCCACCTGCGCGGCCTGGGCCTCGATCGACAGGTTGCGGTGCAGGACGCCGACCCCGCCCTGGCGGGCCATGGCGATCGCCATGCGGGCCTCGGTGACGGTGTCCATGGCCGCCGAGATCAGCGGCACGTTCAGGGTGATGTTGCGCGACAGCCGGGTCCCGGTGTTCAGCTCGGTGGGCACCACTTCGGAGTAGGCCGGCACCAGCAGGACGTCATCGTAGGTCAGGCCGAGAGTCGCGAACTTGGCGGGCAGGCCGGCGTCAGACATGTCACCATCCGAATGTCAAGGGGGACCGATAAGCAATCTTCCCCCAGGAATCCGGCCCGACCAAACCGATCAACGGATGATCGCCTCCAGCGTGCTCGGAATCACACCCGCACAGCGCGCCGTAGGCCCCGCCGGGACCGCGGACGTGCGGCCCGGCCGGTCCGCCCTCAGCGGACCAGGCCCCAGCGGAACCCGAGCGCGACGGCGTGCGCCCGGTCGGAGGCGCCGAGCTTCTTGAACAGCCTGCGCGCATGGGTCTTCACCGTGTCTTCCGAGAGGAACAGGTCCCGGCCGATCTCGGCGTTGGAGCGGCCGTGGCTCATGCCCTCCAGCACCTGGATCTCGCGGGCGGTCAGGGTCGGGACGGCGCCGATCTCGGCCGGGCGCAGCCGGCGCGGGGCCAGCCGCCAGGTCGGGTCGGCCAGCGCCTGGCTGACGGTGGCGCGCAGCTCGGCCCGGGAGGCGTCCTTGTGCAGGTAGCCGCGGGCACCGGTGGCCACCGCGAGCGCCACGCCGTCCAGGTCCTCGGCCATGGTGAGCATGATCACCCGGGCGTTGGGGTCGTTGGACAGCAGCCGCCGCACGGTCTCCACGCCGCCGAGGCCCGGCATCCGCACGTCCATCAGGACCAGGTCGGAGCGGTCGGCCGTCCACCGGCGCAGCACTTCCTCGCCACTGTTGGCGGTGGTGACCTTGTCGACACCGGGCACGGTCGCCACGGCGCGTCGCAGCGTCTCCCGGGCCAGCGGGGAGTCGTCGCAGACTAGGATGGACGTCATTGGTCAAGCCTCCACATTCGTGAGGTTGTGACACCTATTGAGCTTATGGCGGACAGGTCCCCGTAGTCGATGGTTCGCGCCGCTTCGCCACCCACCCATATGCGGACCGCTGCGCGTGGCGCCTCGGACAGAGGCGGTCGGGCGGCGGGCGGGAACGCGGGCCATCGTCACTCCGAGATGCAAAACGAGCTTCACCCGAAAGCGTTACGCGCTCCGCGATGTTTTTTTCAGACGGCGCTGGGGCGGGATCAGCCCCCGCTCAGCGGCCTTCGCCTGGCGTGGGATCGGGGTCCAGGGGCGATCTTCGGGGCGGTCGGCGTAGTCCTCGCCGGCCTCGTCCCGGTTGTCGCCGGGGTCTTTTGAATCCCTCGAGTCCCTTGAGCCCCGTCCGCCGCGTCCGCCCCGGCCTCCTCCGCCACCACTCTCGGGGGGCAGGCCGGCGTCCAAGGCCCGCACCCACCCGTCGTGGTCCCAGCCGTCATCTTCGGGGAGCCCGATCAACCTGCCGCGCCTCTCGTTCCAGCCGGCGGTCCACCGCCGTGCTGTTGATCACGTTCCGTAGTCGATTGCGGCAACTCAGTGACAATCGAGCACGGTTCGGGGCATGATCGGTATGACCGCTCGCCGGATCAGGTATTGGACAACTGACACCTGGTTCACCACGAGGTAGGGCCGCCGCCGCGGCGCCGATGCATTTCCCGACTCACTCTCAACGGGATCATGCACCCGCCGCGGCTGCGGCCAACACGATGCAGCCGAAGACCACTCCATCTAGCGACTCACCGTCGGTCGTCCGACAACAGACGACTGACCTGCGGATTCGCGATTTTGCTGGTCGGCGGAAGGAAGGGTTCACCATGGCCGACGTGTCCCGTCTCCCGGGCCCGAACGCGGACTTCTGGGACTGGCAGTTGCGCGGCTCATGCCGCGGGACCGACAGCGACTTGTTCTTCCACCCGGAGGGCGAGCGCGGTCAGGCGCGAACCTCGCGGGAGGAGGCCGCGAAGGAGGTCTGCCTGCACTGCCCGGTATGCAAGCCATGCCGCGAGCACGCGCTGCGCGTACACGAGCCCTATGGCGTGTGGGGCGGCATGACCGAGGAAGAGCGCGACGAGCACTACGCGCGGGAGAAGTCGGCCGCGCGGGCCGCGAAGCTCGCGGCGCTGGCCACGGCGAAGAACACCAAGCCGGTGCGCAAGCCGACGACGAAGGTCCCGGTAAAGCTGCAGTCGAAGCCTTCGGGTGCGCCGGCTACCGCGCCTAGCAATGGGATGACGATGACGCGGCCAGCCAACACGGTTTCGGCCGGGGTGCGGGCTAAGGCGAAGACTAAGCCGTAGTCGCTGTCCCTACAGACGCCCGGTAGACGCCCGCTTCAGGGTTCGCGATCTGCGTCCCATGGTTCACGGGGCCGGCCCGGCTTCCCCAGCCTTTAAGGCGAGCGGCAGAAGGGCGGCTCTATACGGAGTTCCGTATAGAGCCGCCCTTCGCTGTACAGAGCTGCCCTCAGGGTTCGCTATAGAGGCTATAGAGCTAGCGGGCCCTTAGTGGCTGTGGCCCCTTGGTCACTGCGACCGGCTGCGGCTATGGCTGTTCCTGTGGCCGTTGCTGTAGCCGTAGCTGTGGTCCTTAGTGGCTGTGGCCGTGGCCGCCGTGCGAGTGGCCGTGGCCCTCGTCTTCCTTCGGCTCCGGCTTCTCGACGACCAGGGTCTCGGTCGTGAGCAGCATCGAGGCGATGGAGGCGGCGTTGGCCAGCGCGGAACGGGTGACCTTGACCGGGTCGATGACGCCGGCCGCAACCAGGTCGACGTACTCGCCGGTGGCCGCGTTCAGGCCGGAGCCGACGGGCAGGTTCGAGACCTTGTCGGTCACGACATAGCCCTCGAGGCCGGCGTTCTCGGCGATCCAGCGCAGCGGCTCGACCGCGGCGCGGCGGACGACGCGCACGCCGGTAGCCTCGTCGCCGGTCAGGCCCAGGTCGCCGTCCAGCACCGAGACGGCATGGACCAGAGCGGAGCCACCACCGGCGACGATGCCCTCCTCGACTGCGGCACGGGTCGCGGAGATGGCGTCCTCCAGACGGTGCTTCTTCTCCTTCAGCTCGACCTCGGTGGCCGCGCCGACGCGGATGACGCACACGCCGCCGGCCAGCTTGGCCAGCCGCTCCTGCAGCTTCTCGCGGTCCCAGTCGGAGTCGGTGGTCTCGATCGCGGCCTTGATCTGCTTCACGCGGTCGGACACGGCCGCACCGTCGCCGGCGCCGTCCACGACGGTGGTGTCGTCCTTGGTGACGGTCACGCGGCGCGCGGTGCCCAGCACCTCGACGCCGACCTGGTCCAGCTTCAGACCGACCTCGGGCGCCACGACCTGCGCACCGGTCAGGATCGCCAGGTCCTCCAGGATCGCCTTACGCCGGTCGCCGAAGGCCGGGGCCTTGATCGCGACCGAGGTGAAGGTGCCGCGGATCTTGTTCACGACCAGGGTGGACAGCGCCTCGCCGTCGACGTCCTCGGCGATGATCAGCAGCGGCTTGCGGGACTGCGCGACCTTCTCCAGCAGCGGCAGCAGCTCGTTCAGCGAGCTGATCTTGCCCTGGTTGATCAGGATGTAGGGGTCCTCCAGGACCGCCTCCATGCGCTCCTGGTCGGTCACCATGTAGGGCGACAGGTAACCCTTGTCGAACTGCATGCCCTCGGTGAACTCGAGCTCCAGGCCCATGGTGTTGGACTCTTCGACGGTGATCACACCGTCCTTGCCCACCTTGTCCATGGCCTCGGCGATCAGGTCGCCGATCGCCTTGTCCTGCGCCGAGATCGCACCGACCTGGGCGATGGACTCCTTGCTCTCCACCTGCTTGGCGGTGGACAGCAGCTGGTCGGACACGGCCACCACGGCCTTGTCGATGCCGCGCTTGAGCGCGATCGGCTGCGCGCCGGCCGCGACGTTGCGCAGACCCTCGCGCA
Organism: Catenulispora pinistramenti; assembly: GCF_018274385.1. Taxonomy (GTDB): domain Bacteria; phylum Actinomycetota; class Actinomycetes; order Streptomycetales; family Catenulisporaceae; genus Catenulispora; species Catenulispora pinistramenti. The sequence continues at coordinate 173,880 of NZ_JAAFYZ010000002.1, forward strand.
CCATCGCCTGGGCCAGCACGGTCGCGGTGGTGGTACCGTCACCGGCGACGTCGTTGGTCTTGGTGGCGACTTCCTTCGCCAGCTGCGCGCCGAGGTTCTCGTACGGGTCCTCGAGCTCCACCTCACGGGCGATCGTCACGCCGTCGTTGGTGATGGTCGGGGCACCGAACTTCTTGTCGATGACCACGTTACGGCCCTTCGGGCCGATGGTGACCTTGACCGCGTCGGCGAGCGCGTTGACGCCGCGCTCAAGCTTGCGGCGGGCGTCCTCGTCGAATTCGAGCATCTTCGCCATGAGCGAGTACGTTCCTTGTCTTTAAGAAGAAGAAAAATCCGCCCCGGCGGCATGGCCGGGTCCCCGGCCGCCCGGGGCGGATGGCAGCTGTGAGGGCCGCGCGACGAGTTACTTGTTGACGATCGCGAGCAGGTCGCGCGCCGACAGAACGAGGTAGTCCTCGTTGTTGTACTTGACCTCGGTGCCGCCGTACTTGCTGTAGAGGACGATGTCGCCCTCCTTGACGTCGAGCTCGACGCGCTTGCCGTCCTCCCAGCGGCCCGGGCCCACGGCCAGGACGACGCCCTCCTGCGGCTTCTCCTTGGCGGTGTCCGGGATGACGAGGCCGGAGGCGGTGGTCTGCTCGGCGTCGAGCGGCTTGACGACGACGCGGTCCTCGAGCGGCTTGATGGCAACGGTAGCCACGATGTGTGACCTTTCGTTCGCGTGACGGATGGCTACGCGGAACTGGTTGCGGAACCTGTCGTCGCGGGTGCCAGGGTCCGGCCGGATCGCGCTGGCACTCTCGGTGCGAGGGTGCCAAAGCGAGAGTAGGCGGGCCTTTAGCACTCGGTCAAGTGGAGTGCCAGGGCGGCCGCCCGGGGCCGAACTCCGCCACGGCACACCGGTGTGCCGGGCGGCGCAAGCGCCCCCGTTCGCCACCCGCGGGGAGAGCGGGCGGTGGGGTTGCCCTCCCGGGGTCGGCGCGCCGACCCCGGGACTGCTCGGTGGTGGGGGAGCTCCCCCGCCCTAGACACTGACCAGTGTCCGGGGCTTCTCTCCCCTTCCACCGAGCAGACAGGCGACCTGGCGACCGCCCGAGGGCACGACCTCCGATGCGCCCGCCGCGCGGTGAGCTCTGTCCGCGGCGACGGGTGTTCGGCTGTCGGTCCCCGGCGGCTATGTTCCGTGACGCCGCCGGGTACACGTCCATACTTCGCTATTGCCGCGAATCGGACATCCGATGTTGTGCGTATCAGTGGCTACGCAGAATCGACGAGGCCGAATGGATGATGCTGATGTTGGCGTCGTTGGGGCGGCTGCGGGTGGGCTGGACGCGGGCGGCTGTGTGCGCGGCGCCGCCGTGTTCAGCAGCGGGCCAGGCGGCAAACGGGTTCGCTGACCTGGCGGCGGGCGGCGGGGCTGGCGCGCGCGTTACGCCGAGGCAGGGTGTCGCAGGGTGGGAACACGGTCGCGTTCGGGGGCGGATCCGCGGGTTGGCACGTGGGGCTTGGTGGTGGGTGCGCCGGCGTCGTTCGGGTGATGGGGATGCGG